>CAYZVO010000126.1:0-26425 GCA_964481655.1 uncultured Enterobacterales bacterium
CCCCCGCCGCGCCCCGGGCCACCGCCCGACCCGCCGCCGCCACCCCCGGGGCCGCCGCCGCTACCAGGGCCACCGCCCGAGCCGCCGCCGCCAGGACCGCTACCCGGCCCCGCCGCGCCGCCTCCGCTGCCACGGGGGCCGCCGGTGACAGAGCCGTCACCGTAGCCGTGGGCCGCTTGTTCGCTGGGGCCACCAGGGCCGCCGGTCACGCTGCCGTCGCCATAGCCGGGCGCAGCCGCCCCGCTCTGGCCGCCGGGACCACCGGGACCACCGCCACCGGGACCACCACCACCACCGGGACCACCGCCACCGGGACCACCACCACCACCGCCACCGCCGCCGCCGGGGCCGCCGCCGCCGCCGGGACCGCCGCCGCCGCCAGGACCGCCGCCGCCGCCAGGACCGGCTTCGCCAGCGTCATCACCGAGATCGAGCTGGAGGCCATCCTCGCCGTAGGACAGGGAGCCGGAGCCGATGCTGGAGTTCCAGTCGAGCACCGCGTCGAAGGTGCCGTCGGTGCCGATGTCGGCCGCCAGGTCGAAGTCCTCGTTGCCGGCCTCGATGGACAGGCCGTCTTCGCCCACCGTGGCCGCGATGCTGGTGTCGCCCACCTGGGCCTCGGCCGTGATGGTGCCGTCTTCGTTGACCGAGACCTCGCCCTGGTCACCGGAGTCCGCGTCACCACTGGCGCTGCCACCCGCCTCACCCTCGCCCGAGGTGGACGAGGTCGTGGCGTTGCTGCCCGAGGGGGAGTGGATCTTCTGGGGTGTGGAGGGCGGGGCCTGGGGCGAGCCGGGCGCTCCGCCGTTGATGTCGACCTTGCCGGCCTCGCAGGTGAGCTGGGTGCCGCCATCGACCGTGGCCGATGCGCCGGCCGCGAAGACCGCTTCTGTGCCCGCCTGGATGTCCACCGACGCCGAAGCGTCCAGGGAGAAGTCGGTGCACTTGAACGACATCACCATGCCGGCTTCGTGCTCGATGGTGTCCTCGACATACTCGGTGATGGTCTTGTTGGGGGCGTGCAGCTCCTGGGTGATCGCGCCGGACTCGGAGGTCGAGTGCAGCTCGATGCGCTCGGCGCCGTCGGTGTCGTCGAAGTCGACCCAGTGGCTGTTGCGGGACCAGAAGCGCCGGTGGTTGTTCTCGCCGTCTTCGTTGGCGTAGGGCCCCGGGGTGTCGTCGGAGCCGTTGTACACCGCGCCCAGCACGTAGGGGGTCATGGTGCGGTAGGCGAAGCCCAGCAACACCTCGGTGCCGATCTCGGGCAACATCACCAGCCCTCGCGCCGCCCCCGCCATCGGGCTGATCATGCGGCACCACGAGGTCTGGGGAAGATCCGAGTGGACCACCGGGTATTCCACCTTCACCCGATGCATCCCGTCAGGATCGACGTTGTCGACTACGAGGCCGACGACCACGCCTTTGATCATGAAAGCTCCCTAGTTGATCATGGTCTGGGCTGCGGTGAGCGTGAGCTGCCCGCCGCCGTTGACCGTGGCGCTGGTGCCGGCCTGGACGTCGAGGGTCGTGCCGGCCTTGACGGAGACCGAAGCCGAGGCCTCGAGCTTGAAGTCGGTGCACTTGAAGTCGATGAGGTTGCCCGCTTCGACGATGATGTCCTGCCCGGCGTAGACCGCGAGGGTCTTGTTGGCCGCATCCCAGACGATCCACACCTCTTCGTTGTTGGTCGTCAGCTCGATGCGCTCGGAGCCCGAGGTGTCATCGAAGGTGAGCCGGTGCCCCGAGCGGGACTGGAACACCCGCAGGTTGTTCTCGCCGTCCTCGTTGGCGTAGGGAGGGGTGTCCACGCCGTTGTAGAGGGAGCCCAGCACGATGGCGTGGTTGATGTCCCCGTGGACGAAGGCCACCAGGACCTCGTCTTCGACCTCGGGGATGGTCATCCAGCCTCGATCCTGGCCCGCCATGGGCATCACAAGCCGAGCCCAGTAGCTCTCGGGCATGTCCGGCAGCGAGACGAACTTGACCTTGACCCGGCCGAGCTGCTCGGGGTCGACATTGTCCACGACGATCGCCTCGACCAGACCTGGCATCTGGCCCGAGACGGGCATTCCCTTTCGATCCGTGACCTTCGGCAACACGGCCTCCTGTCGCAGGTACACGTCGCGCATGCGGGTGCACGCGCGCGTGGATGGCGAACGCATCGTAGCAGGGGGATCCGGCGAGGGTCAATGAAGCAATCGTCCTGTCCACAGGCTATTCGGCCCGACCCTGGAACCCGCTCTGTTTCCACATTTCCGACCCAGCCCGCTGGTGCGTGACTCTGATTTGAGTTACTCCGCGCTCCCCTGCCCCCCATCTACCGTCTCGAGAGCATCCTCCATGGCCACCCTGAAGCTCACCGGCGTCGCCAAGTCGTTCGGCCCCACCCGCGTCCTCGAGCAAGTCGATCTCGATGTCACAGACGGCGAGTTCATCGTCCTGGTCGGCCCCTCCGGCTGCGGCAAGTCCACCCTGCTGCGCTGCATCGCCGGCCTCGAGATCCCCACCGAGGGGACGGTGCAGATCGGCGACCGTGACGTGACCAGTGCGCACCCCCGGGACCGCGACGTGGCGATGGTGTTCCAGAGCTACGCGCTGTACCCACACATGAGCGTACGGCGGAACATGGGCTTCGCCCTCGAGATCGCCAAGAAGCCCCAGGCCGAGATCGACGCCGCGGTGGACGAAGCCGCCACCATGCTCGAGCTGACCCCCCTGCTCGACCGCAAGCCCAGCCAGCTCTCCGGCGGCCAGCGCCAGCGCGTGGCCATCGGGCGCGCCATCGTGCGCAAGCCCTCGGTGTTCCTCTTCGACGAGCCCCTGTCGAACCTCGACGCCTCCCTGCGCCTGACCATGCGCGTGGAGCTCAAGCGCCTGCACAAGCGCATGGGCACCACCATGGTCTACGTCACCCACGACCAGATCGAAGCCATGACCCTGGCGGACCGGCTGGTGGTACTCGACGGTGGCGTGGCCCAGCAGATCGGCTCGCCGATGGAGGTGCACGACACCCCGGCCAACCGCTTCGTGGCCGGCTTCATCGGCACCCCCGCCATGAACTTCCTCGAGGGCCTCGAGGACGACGCGGTCGTGGGTGTACGCCCCCAGCACGTGGTCATGGGAGAAGGCCCCCACACCGCCCGGGTCGATGTCATCGAGCCCATGGGCACCGAGTCCCTGGTCCACATGGACCTGAACGGCGAGCACCTGGTGGGCCGCACCGAGAAGCCGCCCCTGCCCGGCGAGATCAAGATCGGGTTCAGCCGCACCTACCGCTTCGATCGCCAGAGCGGGGAGGCGCTGTAGTCATGGGATTCACTACGTCCCGGCGACCCGTTGCGTCGGTCCGGGGCTCGGCTCGGCAAGCCGACCGGCGCTCCCGCACCTGCCTCGCCCGCAAACAGTCCACCGGACTGTTTGCCCCTACGTTCAGGGTCCTCGCCGCCCTGCTGCTGTCGCTGTTCGTGGCGGCGCCCGCGGCCGCCGAAGAGGTCATCTTCTGGCACAAATTCCGCGGGGCCGAGCGCGCGGCGCTCGAGGGCGTGATCAACACCTGGAACCTGGAGCACCCGGACACCCCGGTCGTGCCCATGGCCATCCCCAACGAGGCCTTCCAGAACCGCCTCGAGACCACCATCCCCCGGGGCAACGGCCCGGACCTGTTCATCGCCTCGAACGAGAAGATCGTCACCTGGTCGCGCGTGGGGCTCATCCAACCCGTCACCGTCGATCGGGGCGCGTACCACCCCGTCACGATGCTCGGGATGAAGGTCGAGGACCAGGCCTGGGGCTGGCCCACCAGCTTCAAGTGCCTCTCGCTGTACGTGAACCCGGCCCTGGTGCCCGACGTCCCCCGCACAAGCGACGAGCTGTTGGCCTTCGCCCAGGCCAACGAGAGCGAGCAGTCCTGGGGCCTGGCCTTCAACGTGGTCGAGACCTACTACGTGGTCCCATGGATGAACGGCTACGGCGGCGGCATCTTCGACGCCGACGGTCAGGTCGCGTTGGACCGACCCGAGAACGCCGCGGCCCTGGACTACGTCAAGCAGCTGGCCGACCTCGGCCCCGCCGATCCCACCACGGCCCTGATCACCCAGCTGTTCAACCAGGGAAAGGTCGCCATGGTGGTGGACGGCCCCTGGCTGGCCGGTGAGCTGTCCGAGGATCTGGACTACCAGATCGAGACCCTGCCCACGGTCAGCAGCACCGGACAGCCGGTCAAGCCCTTCGCCACCATCGAGGGCATCTTCCTGGCCCACGGCGCCAAGAACCCCACCGGGGCCGCGCTCTTCGCCGAGCACCTGGCCACCACCGGCGCCATCGACATGGCCGTCACCGGCCGCCAGTCGGTGGCTCACCTGGCCACCTGGGACGACGAGCGCGTCGCCAGCGACACCTTCCTGCAGGCCTTCCGCGCCCAGCTCGACGCCACCTCGCCCATGCCCACCTCGCCGGACATGGCCATGGTCTGGGAGCCCATGAACCGCTCCATCAGGCGGGTCAATCGGGGCGCCGCGGCTGGCGCAGCCGCCGTGGCAGAGGCCCAGACACAGTTCGAGATCGTCACCAAGCCGCCGCCCCCCGAGGCCAACCCCATCCCCTACGGCGCGCTGATGGGGGTGCTGGCGCTGGCCGGCGCCGCCTGGTTCGTGCGCAAGAGCCGCGAGGTCCAGGTCAGGGGCTGGGGGCACGCCTACCTCTGGGCGGGCCCCGCGTTCCTGGCCATCGGCCTGCTGGTGCTGCTGCCCTTCGTGGTGGGCTCCGGGCTGGCGTTCTTCTCCCACCGCGAGGGTGAGTACACCTTCGTCGGCATCGCCAACTTCCTGAACATCCTGCTGGGCAGGGACTGGCCCATCTCGAGCCCCCTGAGCTTCTACTACACGCTGCTGGTGACGGTGGTGTGGACGGTGGCCAACGTCACCCTGCACGTGGGCATCGGCATGGGCCTGGCCCTCATCCTCCGGGAGCCCTGGATCAAGATGCGGGCGTTCTGGCGCGTCCTGCTCATCCTGCCTTGGGCCGTGCCCAACTACATCACCGCCCTGATGTGGAAGGGGCTGTTCCACCGCCAGCTCGGTGCCATCAACAGCTTCCTGTCGTTCCTGGGTGCCGAACCGGTGGGCTGGTTCGACAGCTTCCTCACCGCCTTCTGCGCCAACCTGACCACCAACGTGTGGCTGGGCTTCCCCTTCATGATGGTCATCACCCTGGGCGCGCTGCAGGCCATCCCGCGGGACCTCGAAGAGGCCGCCATGCTCGACGGCGCGTCGGCCATCCAGCGCTTCCGGCACGTGATCCTGCCCCTGCTGCGGCCGGCCCTGCTGCCCGCGGTCATCCTGGGCATCGTCTGGACCTTCAATCAGTTCAACATCATCTACCTGGTGAGCGCTGGTGAGCCCGACGGCTCCACCGAGATCCTGGTCACCGAGGCCTACCGCTGGGCCTTCACCCGCAACTACCGCTTCGGCTACGCCGCCGCGTACACCTTGCTGATCTTCGGGACCTTGCTCATCTACAACTTCTTCGCCAAGCGCGTCCAGGACTAGGGGGAACGACCATGCACAAGTCTCCGTCCCTCCTCCAGTGGTTCGCCTTCCACGCCGTGCTCGTCATCGTGGGTATCGCCGCCATCTACCCGGTGCTGTGGGTGGTCAAGCTGGCCCTGACCCCCGACCAGGCCTTCGCCGCAGGCTTCAACCCCTTCCCCATCGAGATCGACCCCGTGACGGGCAAGTGGATGCTCGTGGCCAGCCTGGACAACTTCATCGACGTGGTCAGCACCACCGACGCCACCGGCTCGTGGCTGTTCGGTCGGCAGCTGTTCAACTCGGTGGTGGTCAGCCTGCTCACCGCCGCCATCGGGCTGTCCCTGGCGGTCACCTCCGGCTACGCCATGAGCCGCTGGGCCTTCCCCGGTCGGGACAACGCCATGGGCTTCTTGCTCATCACGCAGATGTTCCCGGGGCTGGTCATGCTCATCCCCCTGTACATCCTGCTGCAGCAGCTGCACCTGCTCGATTCTTTGATGGGCCTGGCCCTGGTGTACTCCACCACATCCGTCCCCTTCTGCGCCTGGAACATGAAGGGCTACTTCGACACCATCCCCAAGGATCTCGAAGAGGCCGCCATGCTCGACGGTGCCAGCCGCTGGCAGACCTTCTGGTCGGTGATCCTGCCCCTGGCCCGGCCGGCCCTGGCGGTCACCGCCCTGTTCAGCTTCATGACCGCCTGGAACGAATTCATCCTGGCGGCCACCCTGATGGGCTCCGAGCGCGCCTACACCCTGCCGGTGGTGCTGCAGCAGTACGTCGGCGACTTCGGCGCCTCCTGGGGCCACTTCGCGGCGGGGGCCATCCTGGTCTCCATCCCCGTCATGCTCCTGTTCTTCATCCTCCAGCGACACCTGGTCGAAGGCCTCACGGCCGGCTCGGTCAAGGGGTGATCCATGGCCCGCTACTCCCTCTTCCTCATCCTCCTCAGCGCCTGCGGTCACACCATCGATCCCCGCTGGGACGAGACCGCGACGCCCGAGGGTGACACCGACACCGACGTCGACAGCGACACCGACGTGGACGCGGACTCCGACGCCGACGGCGACGCGGACGCTGACACCGACGCCGACGCCGACGCCGACGCCGACGCCGACACCGACACCGACATCGGAGACGTCGTGGACTACTGCCACCTGCAGTGGCCCTGCTCCATGACCGCCAGCGCGGGCGACGAGACCGAGGTGACCTACGGCTGGGTCTACAAGGCCGGCGTGACCGACGCCGAGGGCGAGGGCGCCGGCATGACGGCCCAGGTGGGCTGGGGCGATGACGCCACGGACCCCGCCGACGGCAGCTGGACCTGGACCGCCGCCCGCTACCTGGGCGACAAGGACGGCCTGACCGAGGGCGACCTGGCCAACGACGAATACCAGAGCGCCTTCACGGCCCCCGAGACCGCGGGCTCCTACGACTTCGCCTTCCGCTTCAGCCTCGACGGTGGGACCAGCTGGACCTACTGCGACGCCGGCGGCGACGAGGGCGGAGAGTGTGAGGGGAGCGGCAGCGGCGACGGATACGACCCCAGCACGGCAGGCCAGCTGACGGTGGAGTGATTACCCCTTCGGCATGGCCGACGACCGCCCACCCACCTCACGCCTCGGACGACTCAGCCGCCTCGGCCGGCTGGGGGGTCGCGTGGGTGGGTCCTATGTGAAGCAGAAGGTCAAGGGCCTGTTCCAGGACCCGGAGAAGCAGAAGCGGGCCCTCGAGCGCCTCAACATCGACAACGCCGACCAGCTCGTCGAGACCCTGAGCACCATGAAGGGCGCGGCCATGAAGCTGGGCCAGGGCATGGCGAATGTGGCCACCGGCCTCGACCTCCCGGAAGAGGTGACCTCCAAGCTCGCCAAGCTCCACAAGGACGCCGAGCCCATCGCCTTCCGCATCATCAAGGAAGACATCGAGGCCCAGCTGGAGCGGCCCCTCGACGAAGCCTTCGGCAGCTTCGACCCCCACCCCATCGGCACCGCCAGCCTGGGCCAGGCCCACGCCGCCACGCTGCCCGACGGCCGCGAGGTGGTGGTCAAGGTGCTGCACCGGGGCATCGACGGCTCCGTCCGGTCCGACCTGGCGGCGCTCAAGGCCGTGATGCTCACCGGGCGCTTCCTGCGCCGCAACCGCGGCGAGGTGGACGCCATCTTCGAGGAGATCCGGGTCCGGCTCGAGGAAGAGCTGGACTACCTCCAGGAAGCCGCCAACATCCACCAGTTCTCCCAGCTGCTGGCGGACAACCCCGACGTGCGCGTGCCCACCGTGCACCCGGGCTGGTCCACCGAGCGCATGCTGACCATGGATCGCCTGCCCGGCGTGGGCATCGACCAGTTCCTGGCCGACAGCACCCCACAGGCCAGGCAGCGGGCAGGGCTGGCCATCGCCAACCTGCTCTTCACCCAGATCTTCCGCTACCGGACCCTGCACGCCGACCCGCACCCGGGCAACTACCTGTTCGACGCCGACGGCACCGTGGGGCTGCTGGACTTCGGCTGCGTCAAGCGCTTCGACGAGTTCTGGATCGCCCACTATGCCCGCGCCGGCATCGCCGCGATGGAGGACCGCCGGGACGACTGCCTCCAGGCCTGCCGCGACCTGGGCTCCCTGCACGGCGCCAGCCCCGAGGCCGAAGAGCTCCTGTGGCGCATGGTCAGCACCCTGCTGTTCCCCATGACCCAGGGCCGCTACACCGTCGGCGCCCACGACGACACCGTGCTCGAGCGCATCGCCCCCATCGGCCACATGCTGGTCCGCTACCCCCAGGTCCGCGCCCCCCGCGATCTGGTCTACCTGCACCGCTCACTGGGTGGGACCTACGTGTTGCTCCGGCGGCTGGTGGTGCGCGGGGACTGGGGGGCGATGTTGAAGGAGCACGGCGGGTACGCCATCGACCATGCGGAGGGACGGGCGCGCTGACCGCCCGTTGACTCGCCGATACGCCACAACGTACAGTCGCTTCCACGAGCCCACCGGCCCCCACGCCAACCGCGAGTCGAGCCGTGCCGATCACCTTCGAAGTCATCCACGAAGCCGGGTACTACCTGGCGCGGTGGCGAGGACGCATCACCGACCAGGAGCTGCTCGAGGACTACAAGTCCTTCTTCGAGAGCGGAGACTGGGTCCCCGGACACAACTCCCTCGCCGATCTGAGCGAGCTCGACGCCACGGACCTGAGCTCCGACGCGCTCCGCGCCCTGGCCGCCCTGGTCCGGCGGACCTTCGCCCCCCACGGCATCCAGCCGAAGATCGCGGCCTACGCCCCCTACGATCTCCCCTTCGGGCTGGCCAGGATGTACTCGGTCAAGGTCGAGGCCTTCGAGTCCTTCCGGCCCTTCCGCGACAGAGACGAAGCGCTGGCCTGGCTGCGGGGGGACGGCGAACAGAGCTGACGGCGCTGTCCGACGACCCGGGTTCGGGAGCCTAGCGATTCGCCCAGGCCGCGAGACCTTCGATGTTGGCCAGCACAACGGGCTTGGCGGTGAGATCCGCACCGGTGGTCATGGCCTGCCACTTGGCCCAGCTCACGTCGTCGCGGATGGGGGCGTTGCTCAGGGCGTAGCCGAGCATCCCGTTGCCCGCGACCCAAGCCCCCATGCTGTAGTCGCTGCGGGCACCCACAGAGGTGTCCAGGGCATTGGTGGGCCCCTCGAGCAGGTACCAATAGGCGTAGCGGTAGCCGTTGCGGGTGCCGCCATCGACCAGCACCAGCTCGTGCTGGACCGCGCCCAGCATGGGCACGTCGACCCGCTGGTAGAAGCGGACGGACTGCGGCGGGCTGTAGGCCGGGTCCTGGATGGTGCGGCACTCGGCCACGTAGTCGATGTTGCCGACGTAGTGATCGACGTCCATCACCCGCGTGATGACCTTCTCCGGGTTGACGGAGATGGGGGCCAGGCCGAAGCCCTCGGAGGTCGGCCGGCCCGGCCGCTCCCAGGACTGGAAGGTGTACTCGGACACCGTCTGGGCGGGCAGACGGGCGAAGATGTCGTTCAGGAACGCCGTGACGTCGGCGGGGGGGCCCGCGACGGTGGCCGGGGAGGCCAGGGAGATGAGCAGGCAGAGGCCGGCCCCGATGACGAGCGTGAGCAAGTGATGACCGCGGCGAAGCATGGGAGGTCCTCCATTGTGCGCTATCGACCCTCTAGCAGGTCGCGCGCTTCCCGGCAGGGTGACGCCTCGACGCACGAGCGGTGTCCAACATTCGCCCCGCCCGCACGAGGACTCCATGCGACGCCTGCTCCTGCTCTCCCTCCTGGCCTTCCCCTCCGCCGCCTTCGCCGACGCCAGCCTCGAGATGTCGGCCCTCGCCTACCCCTGGGGGCCGGGCACCGCGCTGGGGGGCTCGCTCTCCTCGGACCACCTCTACGGCTCCCTCGAGGCCCGGGGTGCCTGGGGCGGCTCCTGGTTCAGCCGGGCCACCGGGGGCGTGGATGCGTTCTCGAGTGACAAGCTCGACCTGTTCGCCGGCGCCTTCGTGGGCGGCGCGGCCGCCTGGCCCGAGGGCCTCGCCTGGGGCTCGGCGCTGGTGGGCTACGAGCTCGGCATCGGCATCGGGGCCGGGCCGGTGAAGGCTCGCTATCGCCACATCCACGGCCTGCGGCCGGCCTCCGAGGCCCTGATGTGGGGCTGCGAGACCTGCCCCGCGGGGCCCTGGTACGAGGAGCAGTTCCGCCTCAGCGTGAAGGTGGCGCCCAAGGTCAGCGGCTTCGGCGAGGTGCTGTGGCAGGACCCCTGCCGCTACGACACGGACAGCTACAGGGCCTACGGACTGGGGGCGATCGTCTCCTTCTAGCGAGCCCATGCGCTGGATCAGTCCGTAAGTGCCTCATCTGGCACGGTGATTGCAACTCCCAGCGCGGCATGTGTTTTCTCGTCGCCATCGACCTGACCGCCCCGTCCCGCTCAGCCATCGAGCTGAGCGCGCGCTTGGCCCGGGTCACGGGCTTGTCGCCGCTGCTGCTGCACGTCTCCGAAGGCCACCCGCCCCTGCGGCTGCTGGCGGATCTCTACGACCTCGCCGCTCCCCTGCGCGCCCACGGGGGCACCCCCCGGCTGCGCACGGTCCAGGGGGACGCCGCCGCGTCGATCTGCGAACAAGCCCGCATCCGGCAGGCTCGCTTCGTCGTCATGGGCACCCACGGGCGCCGTGGCGACGCCGATTCGGACACCGGCTCGGTGGCCAGCGCGGTGATGGCTGGCTGCGACGTCCCTGTCATCGCGGTGCGGCCCCAGCGTGACGGCGCCGGCGCCGCCGACGTGATCGTCTCGACGAACCCGAACGTGGACGCCCCGACCTGGGTCGAGGCGCTGCTGCAGGATCCCTCCACCCCGGTGGTCCTGCACGCCCGGGAGCCTGTGTCAGAACACACAGCCCTTGGGTGATCGCGCCCAGCCCCCTCCCCAGCCCGGAGTCCCACACCCGTGTCGCCCATCAAGGAGCTCTCGACACACACCGGCCTCGTGCCCGAGGACTCGCTGCGTCTCGGCCAGCTCGCACAGCTCGCCGGTTCGCGCCTGCCGGCCATCGGCAGGGCCTTCCACGACGACATCATGGGCCCGGACGGCGAGCACCTGCTCTACCAGGACACCGAGGGCACCCACAGCTTCCGCGCGCTGCTGCGCGCCTGGCCCACGGAGCTGCTGAAGGGCCCCCACGACGACGCCTACTGGGACCGCCGCCAGGACATCGCCCGACGCTACGCCCAGCTCGGCCTGCCCCACTGGCAGATCTTCACCGCCGCGGCCCGGCTGATGGACAGCCTCACCGAGGTCGTCTTCGGCGCCCAGGCGGCTGGCACGCTGCGCCCCCGGGATGCCTGCGCCACCCTGCAGGCCCTCAACCGGGTGATGTCCCTCGAGCAGGCCGCGTTCAACATCACCTACCACCGCACCCGAGAGGCCCGGAAGCTGCGCACCCTGCAGGACGTCATCGTCACCAACATGCCGGTCACGGTGCTCTGCCTCGACGCCGACGGCCAGGTCATGGCGGCCACCCGGCCCTCGGTCCGGCTGTTCGGTGACACCGCCCGCACCGGCCAGCGCTTCGACGCCTTCCTGCCCCCCGCGCTGGTGGAGGCCTCGGACCTCCCCTCCCACCTCGGCCGCGCCCTGGCGACCCGCCGCGAGGTCACCATCCCCCGCATCCAGGTGGGGACTCCGCCGGACATCCGGCACCTGCGCATCAACATCGTCCCCCTCGAGCACCCCCTGGCCCACGTGCTGCTGCACGTCGAAGAGCTCACGGACGTCCTGCAGGCCGAAGCCCGCGCGCAGCAGGCCGAGTCCCTGGCGCGCATCGGGGCGCTGGCCGCGAACGTGGCCCACGAGATCCGCAACCCCCTGGCGGCCATCTCCCTGACCCTCCAGGTCATCGCCCGCAGCTTCACCGAAGACGACCGGCGACGGGGGATCATCGACAAGGTCGAGGCCCAGGTGCAGCGCCTCGACCGGCTGGTGACCGACCTGCTGGACTACGCCCGCCCGCCCGAGCCCACCCTCGAGGCCGTGGACCTGGCGCGGGTCGCCGAAGACACCGCCAGCCTGGCGGGAGCCCAGGCGCGGCTGGCGGCCGGTGAACCCGCACCCGCCATGGCCGATCCCCAGCTGCTCCAGGCGGCGCTGCTCAACCTGCTGCAGAACGCCCGCGACGCTGCGGGAGATGACGGCCGGGTCGAGGTCCTGGTGGGCCCAGGCCCCCGGATCGAGGTGGTGGACGACGGGCCGGGTGTTCCCGATGACGTGCGCACCCACCTGTTCTCACCCTTCTTCACCACCAAGGCACGGGGCACGGGCCTGGGGCTGGCCATCAGCCGCAAGCTGGTGGAGTCCATGCACGGGAGCCTCGAGCTCTCCGATACGGGCCCCGGGGCCCGCTTCGTCATCAAGCTCAGCGCGGCTCCAGCAGCCCGTGCTTCTCGAGGCGATAGCGCAGCGCATAGCGACTGATCCCCAGCAGCCGCGCCGCCGCGCTCTGGTTGCCGTCGGTGCGCTCCATGGCCTGCCGCAGCATGGAGAGCTCGAGCTCGTCGAGCTGCAGGCCGCCCGGGGGCAGCTGGAAGCCACCGCCGACGACCGAGACCGGAGGGGCGCTCATCCCGGCCAGGCCGAGCTCCGCGGGCAGGTGCGTGCCCAGCAGCATCTCGTCGGCCTCCATGATGACCGCGCGCTCCAGCACGTTGCGCAGCTCGCGGACATTGCCGGGCCAGTCGTAGGCCTGCAGACGCATGAGCGCGTCGTCGCTGACGCCCTGGACCTGGCGGCCGAACTTGGCGTTGAAGCGCTCGAGGAAGTGGGCCACCAGCACCGGGATGTCGTCCAGGCGCTCCCGCAGCGGCGGCACATCGATGCGGATGACGTTGAGCCGGTAGAACAGGTCCTGGCGGAACCCCCCCGACTCCACCTCGCCCTCGAGGTTCCGGTTGGTGGCGGCGACCACACCGGCGTCCAGCGCGATGTCCGCGGTGCCGCCGACCCGCTTGAAGCGCCGGGACTCCAGGGCCCGCAGGAGCTTGGCCTGGGTGCCCAGGGAGGTCTCGGAGATCTCGTCGAGGAAGATGGTGCCGCCGCGGGCCACCTCGAACAGGCCGCGCTTCATGGTGCGCGCATCGGTGAACGCGCCCCGCTCGTGCCCGAACAGCTCGGACTCGATGAGCTGATCGGGCAGGCTGGCGCAGTCCACGTCCATCATCGGGCCCTCGCGCCGGGGGCCGTTCTCGTGGATGGCGTTTGCGATGAGGTCCTTGCCGGTGCCGGACTCGCCGGTGATCAACACCGTGGGGGCGTCCACGCGCTCGAGGCGCCCGAGGGTCTCGAACAGCCGCTCCATCGGCGCGGAGCTGCCGAGGATCTTGCCGTAGGCCCCCGCCTTGCGCCCCCTCAGGTAGCGCACCTCACTCTCGAGGCGATGGGTCTTGAGCACCTGCCGGATGGCCAGGCCCACCTCGCGCAGATCGAAGGGCTTGCTCAGGTAGGCGCCCGCGCCCAGCCGCGTGGCCTGCAGGGCCAGCTCCACCGCGCCGTGGGCCGTGATCACGATGACCGGCAGATCGCTCTCGTCGCGGGCGAGCTGTTGCAGCACCTTCATGCCGCCCATGCGAGGCATCTTGAGATCGAGCACCAGCAGATCCGGGGCGTCGCTGGCGACTTTTTCCAGGCACTCGATGCCGTCTCCGGCCTCGACGACGGCGTAGCCCTCGGCCTCGAGGTACTCCCGGAGCGACCAGCGGATCAGCTCTTCGTCGTCACAGACGAGGATGGTCGTGGACTCGGGCATCGGTGCTCCGGGGTTGGCGCCCGCTGGGAGGCTTCGCACAGGGCAGCCGCGGGCTGTGCGATATACCACAGATCATCCTGAGGTGCTTTTGGGACATGACCTGGCGCAGCTTCCGGCGAACCTCCCCTTAGGAGCAGCCCTCGGCTGAGAAGCCACTGGCACGCCTCTTGCTGTAGTACTGGCCCACTCCAAATGGCGGTGCGTCCATGAATCACGTCAACAACCGTGCCTGTCCCTGTGCCCATCCCTGTGAGTTCTCCGAGCTCAACAGCCTGCTGATGCAGCAGGGCGAGCCCATCCGCTACAAGCGGGGCGAGGTGCTCTGGAAGCAGGACGACCCCGCCGACTGGATGGTGGCCGTCTGCACCGGCACCATCAAGCTCACCCGCGAGTGGCCCGGCGGTCGCGACGCCATCCTCGACCTGGTCCACCGCGGCCAGCTCGTCGGCGCCGGCGCCGCCCTGCCGGACGCCAACCACAGCTCGACCTGCTCGGTCCTCGCCGCCGGCAAGGGCATCCGGGTCCATCGCAGCAAGCTGGCGGCGGGGCTCCCCCCCCCCCCCCCCCCGGCCCCCCCGCGGCGCAAGCAGGGCCCCCCCCCCCGGGCCGGCCTCGGGGCGGGCCCCGCCCCCCCGCCCCGGCCCCCCGGCCCCCGCCCCCCCGGGGGGGGGCGCCCCCCCCCCCCCCCCCCGACCTGGCCACCGAGCTGCTCAAGCTGGCCCACACCCGGCTGCAGTCCTTCGTGAAGCGCCTCGAGGAGATGGCCCACGGCCCCGTCGAGCAGCGCCTCGCCCGCGTGTTGCTCCGCATCGGCAACGACGTCGGCCTCCCCGACTCCCGCGGCCTCTTCGTGCCGCTGCGCCTCACCCGCGGCGATCTGGCCGGCATGGTCGGCTGCCGCGTCGAGACCACCATCCGCGTGCTCACCCGCTGGCAGCGCGAGGGCCTGGTGGAGACCCGTCGCGAGGGGCTGGTGATCCGCAACCGGCAGCAGCTGACCAGCTTCATGGAGCAAGTCAACTAGGCAGGAGGCGGGCCTTTGGCCGCTTTCTGCCTCGTCGTTCCTGCCGACGGCTACGCCGCGGCAGAACGGCTCGCGGAGGTGGTGGCGACATGGGGACGAACTGGACTCTGATCCGCCACGGACGCACCTCCCTCACCCGGCGGCGCCTGCTCTCCGGCCAGGACGCCGAGCCCCTCGACTACGACGGCCGCTGGCAGATGATCCAGCTCGGCCTGACCCTGCGGGGCTCCCCTCCCCCACCCCTGCTCCTGTGCAGCGATCAGGCCCGCGCCCTCCAGAGCGCGGCTGGCCTCGCGGTGGCCGCGGGCTGGCCGGACCTCGGCAGCGGGGCCTGGACAGTCAGCGCCGCGCTGCGGGAGCGTGAGCTGGGCCGCTGGCAGGGCCGAGCCTACGACCAGCTGCGCGACAGCGGCGACAGCAGGGAGCTCATCGGCTGGGCCAGCGCCCCCCCGCGAGGCGAGAGCCTGGCCTCACTCGCGGCCCGCTGTCTGGGGATGGTGGCGCAGCTGCCCGACGAACCGGGCGTCATCGTGGCCCACGCCGGCCCCATCCGGGTGCTCGCGGGTCTGGCCCAGGGCCTGGAGCTCGGCGCCATCGGCACCACCCGGGTGCAGCCCGCTGAGCGGGTCACCGTCACGCTGCCCCCCGGCGGCTGGGCCGTGCTGCTCCCCCGGCTCACTCGGGGCTGACGGTCTCCTCGGCGGTCGCCTCGGGGGCCTCGACCGCGGGCGGGGCGGCGCCCACCGCGGCGGTGGCGGTGCGGCTGGTCTCCCGCAGCATGGAGGCCAACGCGTCGCCCTCGAAGCCCTGGACGATCAAGCCCGGCAGGCGCAGGGACAGGTCCGGCATGTCCGAGCCGGCCTCGAGCTCGGATACCACCACCTCGAGGGCCCCCACCAGAGCCTGCAGCGACACCCCGGAGCCCAGCGCGGTCTCGAGCAGCGCGCGCAGCTCGACCTCGCTGACCTGCTGCTCGCGCAGCTCATCGGTCAGCACCGGCAGGCGGGCGGCCACGAGGGCGGAGGGGAGCTCGCCCGGGGCGGTGGGCGGGGGCTCCTGGGCGGCGCTCGGCAGGGCGAGCATGGTGGCGATGGCCAGCTTCCACATGGGTCGTTCTCCCGATGGTTGGACCATAGCCGGGCATCCCCGGAGCATCCACGGCGACCCCGGCCAGCTCCTCGTGGACCCGGGCGCCCGGTCGCATTAGCCCGCGTCCCATGTCGCAGCTGCTGGAAGCCATCCGAGAGGCCGTGGAGGACAAGGTCTGGTCCGCCGCGGTCCGCCTCTGCCGCCAGGGCTGCGCGCGCATCGTCGAGGAAGACGAGGACGAGATCCGCGCGTCGGTGCGCATCCCAGGGCGCCCCCTGCCCCACGAGGTCTTCCTGTGGCCCGACGACGAGGACTGGGGCTGCGACTGCGGCTCCCGCGCCGACGCCTGCGTGCACGTGGCGGCCGCCGCCATCGCCCACAAGCAGCGCAGCCGCGGCGGCGCGGAGGGCGACAGCCGAGCTGGGCGGGGCGGCACACCCAGCGCCACACCGGCCGCCCCCCGGGTGGTCCACGCACTGCGGCGGGCTGACCGAGGCCTGAGCATCGAGCGCTACATCGAGCACCCCGCGGCCGGCGACATGCCCCCACAGCGCCGCGCCATCACCGGCAGCCTCGCCCGCAGCGCGGCCTGGTGCAGCCCCGGCGATCTCGAGGTCGAGTCCGCCCTGCTCACCCGCATCGGCCGGCGGGTCCCCGCCGAGCTGTGGCCGCGCCTGATGAAGGGGCTGGCCGAGGCCTCGGTGGTCACCCTCGATGGCCGCCCCATCCGCTGCAGCGCCGAGCCCCGCTCGGGGGTGGTGCGGGTGAAGGACGACGGCGACGGCTTCCACGTCCAGCTGGTGCGCGACCCGCGGATCGAGGAGGTCTTCGTGGGGGGCGTGGTGCGCTGCGGGGAGACCCTGCACGCCGTGCCCCGGAAGCTGCTGGACGACCGCGAGCGGCAGGTGCTGCTCCGCGGTCTGCACTTCGGCGCCCACGAGGTCGGGCGGCTGGTCGGCGAGTTCCTGCCGCGGGTGGAGCGCAAGCTGAGCACCGACATCCGCACCGAGCGGCTCCCCACAGCGGCCGCTGACCCACCCCGCCTGCACCTGCTGGTGGAAGAGGGCCGCAGCGACAGCCTCGAGGTCCTGCCCACCATCGTCTATGGCGACCCGCCGGTGGCGCGGGTGGATCGGGACCGCCTGGTATTGCTGGGCCGCCAGCGGGTGCCCATCCGCGACCCCAAGAAGGAAGAGAAGCTCCGCAAGCAGTGCTCCCGCTTCCTGGGCACCGCGCCCGGTCGCCGCTCCGTGCTCGACACCGAAGACGCCATCCGCTTCGTGGCCGGCAACCTGCCGCGCTTCCGGGGCTCGGTCGAGGGGCGCGAGCACGCGGCCCGCTTCCGCCTGGTGGAGCGCGACCTGACGCCGCGGGTCCAGCTCCACGAAGACGACGGCCACTACCGGGTAGAGCTCGACGGCGACGGGGCGGATCCGGACGCCATGGTCGCGGCCTGGCAGCGCGGGGCGTCCGTGGTCCCCCTCCTCGACGGCGGCTTCGCGCCGTTGCCGATGGACTGGCTCCGGGACAACGGCTGGACCCTGGTCGAGCTGATGGACGCCAAGGACGATGATGGGCGGGTCCCGGTGCACACCGCCGCCGCCCTGGCAGGCCTCGCGGAGCCCGAGGCCCTGCCCCCCTCCCTGGCGCGGCTGCGCATGCTGGCCCAGGACTTCGACGGGCTCCCCGCGGCGGCCCTGCCCTCCGGCCTGCAGGCGGAGCTGCGCCCCTACCAGCAGCGGGGTGTGGACTGGCTGGCCTTCCTGCGCGACGCCGAGCTCGGCGGCCTGCTGGCGGACGACATGGGGCTGGGCAAGACCCTGCAGGCGCTGGTCGCCATCGCGTCGGTCCCGGGGCCGAGCCTGGTGGTGGCCCCCACCTCGGTGCTGCGCAACTGGCAGGCCGAGACCCACCGCTTCCTCCCCGGGGTCAGCGTCTGCCTCTACCACGGGCCGGGACGCACCCTCGACCCCGACGCCCAGCTGGTCATCACCTCCTACGCCCTGCTCCGGCGGGACATCGATCGCCTGGCCGCGGTGCCCTGGCAGTACGCGGTGCTCGACGAGGCCCAGGCCATCAAGAACCCGGACAGCCAGGTCTCGAAGGCCGCGCGGCGCATCGAGGCCCGCCACCGCCTGGCCCTCACCGGCACCCCCGTCGAGAACCGGCTCGAGGAGCTGTGGAGCCTCTTCGCCTTCGTGCTGCCCGGCTTCCTCGGGCGCCGGGAGGCCTTCGCCGAACGCGTGGCCGACGCCATCGGAGGTCCCGACCAGCACCAGGCCCTCTCCTGGCTGCGGCGCCGGGTGCGCCCCTTCGTGCTGCGACGACTCAAGCGCGAGGTCGCCCCCGAGCTGCCGGCCCGCACCGAGATGGTCGTGCACTGCGAGCTGAGCACCGACGAGCGCAAGCTCTACGACGCCGTGCGACTCACCTCGCTGGACCAGCTGCGCGCAGCCATCGGCGCCAAGCGCACCCTGGGTGTGCTCGAGGCCCTGCTGCGGCTGCGCCAGGCCGCCTGCCACCCCGGCCTGCTGCCGGGCCGCGAGGATCGCGACAGCTCGAAGCTCGACGTCCTCATCCAGCAGCTGTCGAACCTGGCGAACCAGGGGCACAGGGCCCTGGTGTTCTCCCAGTGGACCTCCTTCCTGGACCTCGTGGAGCCCAAGCTCGAGGCCGCGGGCATCACCAACTGCCGCCTGGATGGCTCCACCCGGGATCGGCAGGCCGTGGTCGATCACTTCCAGGCCGAGGACGGCCCCACCGCCTTCCTGCTGTCCCTCAAGGCCGGCGGCACCGGCCTGAACCTCACCGCCGCGGACTACGTCTTCCACCTCGATCCATGGTGGAACCCCGCGGTGGAGGACCAGGCCGTGGACCGCGCCCACCGCATCGGCCAGACCCGCCCGGTCTTCTCGGTGCGCCTGGTCTCGGCGGGCACGGTCGAGGAGCGCATCGTGGCCCTGCAGCAGACCAAGCGGGAGCTGGCCAAGGCCGCCATCGGCGACGAGGGCGTGCTCGCCTCCCGCCTGTCCTCCGACGAGCTGCTGGCGCTGTTCGACTGATCGCCATCCACCCGCGCTTCGAGCTACGCTGGAGCAGCCTCCCGGAGCCCGCATGCGCGTCCTGATCCTCGGCCTCGCCCTCGCCTCCTGCACGCCCGACGGCGGCGTCGCGCCCGACGACACCACCGCGCCTCCCGACAGCGGCCCGTCCGACACCGGCCCCGACGTCAACGGACGCCTCGAGACCGTCGACGGCCGCGAGGTCCTGTACCTGCACGGCAGCCGCTACGAGATGGGCTACGCCGAGGGCGCCCTGATGTGTGGGCGCCTGACCCGGGTCTTCGAGGACTACATCCTCAACTACCTGGTGGCCCAGGTCGGCTACGACTGGGACACGATCTCCTCCCTCGCGCTGGGGTTCATCGACATCCCCGACGAGTTCGAGCAGGAGCTGCAGGGCATCGCCGACGGGATGAGCGAGAACTGCCCCGAAGAAGACCTCATCGTCACCTCGGACCACCTGGGCCTGGGCGAAGGCGGCAGCCGCCGGGTGGAGTTCGAGGACCTGCTGGTGGCCAACGCCGTGGGCGACTGGGCCTGCTCCAGCTTCACCGCCTGGGGTGAGGCCACCGCCAGCGGCGCCATGATCCACGCCCGGAACTTCGACTACAACATCGATCCGCAGGGCACCTTCCTGGCCGAGCACGTCATCAAGGTCTACGACTCCACCGACGAAGCTGCCCGCTTCGTCTCGGTCTCCACCCCGGGCCTGGTCGGCTGCATCTCCTGCTTCACCGAAGACGGCACCGCCTTCACCATGCACAACATCGTCGGGCTGGAGTCGAGCTCCGGCTACAGCTTCACCCCGCGCATGCTCGCCATGCGCCAGGCCATCGTGGCGGCCTACGGCGCGGACGACGTGGCCGCGACCGTGGAGCAGTCCCTCGAGGACGCCCCTCAGTACCGGGGCAACGGCCTGCACCTGGGCTGGGCGCAGACCGGCCAACACGACGCCGGCGGCGCTGTCTTCGAGTACGACGGCAACGAGGACCACGGGGACGCCCAGGCCACCGTGCGGGTCCCCGGGGAGCACCAGGGCTCCCTGCAGACCACCGACGCCACCGTCTGCACCAACCACTACATGCAGCGCACCTCGCCCCCGGCGGGGGGCGACTCCAGGGGCCGCTACGACACCCTCGCCAGCGGCATCGACGCCGCGGTCGGCAGCGGCGGGCTGGACGTGGAGGCCTCCCGAGAGCTGCTCGAGCAGGTGGATCGCACCTGGACCGCCCACAGCACCATCCTGGACGCCGACGATCGCACGCTGAGGGTGTGGATCAGCGAGCAGACCGGGGTCTCGGCGCTCGAGGCGGAGCCGGTGACGCTGTGTCTGGATGATCTCTGGGACTGATCTCGCCTGCGGGAGCACGTGACGTGCTCCCCTACGTCCGAGGGCTGGCGTGTTTTCCTATTTCGTGCTGAACAAACCCCCGGGGTGCATCACGGGGCGGGGTGATCCCGAGGGTCGCGCCACCGTCTACGACCACATCCCGTCCCACTTCCCTGCCCTGCCCCACGTGGGCCGCCTCGACTACAACACCGAGGGGCTGCTGCTGTTCACCGACGACGGTCGGCTGGCCCGGGCGCTGCTGGACCCGGACCGGCACGCCGAGGACGG
The DNA here is from genome assembly GCA_964481655.1 of uncultured Enterobacterales bacterium. Classification (GTDB taxonomy): domain Bacteria; phylum Myxococcota_A; class UBA796; order UBA796; family JAFGLY01; genus CALDOK01. The sequence continues at coordinate 20,609 of CAYZVO010000126.1, forward strand.
CGTCGAGAAGGTCTACCGGGTGAAGGTCCGCCCCCGGATGCACCCCGACGATCCGCGCATCGCCGCCCTCGAGCGGCCGCTCGAGCTGCAGGACGACCAGCACAGCCGACCCGCCCGGGCGCGCTGGGTGGTGGATCGGGCGCGCTCGAGCTGGGTGGAGGTCGTGCTGACCGAGGGCCGCCACCGACAGGTCCGCCGCCTCTGTGAACGCGAGGAGCTGCAGATCGTCAAGCTGCGGCGGGTGGGGCTCGGCCCCCTCGAGCTGGGATCCCTGAAGCTGCGCTGGTGCCGGCCGCTGACCGTAGAGGAGCAGCGCGCCTGCTACGCCGCAGCGCTGCCGACCGAGCAGGTTCCGAAGCTCGTCCCCATCGATGACAGCGCCGAAGCTCGGGCCGCGCGGACAGGCCCGAAGGGGGCCATTTCTTGATAGAGGGGGTGCCAGGAGTCAAAACCATGCAGCACGAAACCCTCCAGGATCTCTTCATCGGCATCGCAGGCTTGATCGGCGCCGGTAAGTCCACCTTGGCCACCGCCCTGGGCGAGCACCTCGGGCTCCCCGTCTACTATGAGCCGGTCGCGGACAACGAGTACCTCGCCGACTTCTACCAGGACACCCGGCGCTACGCGTTCGCCACCCAGATCTACCTGTTGAACCGCCGCTTCCAGCAGCACCAGGAGGTCATCTGGGCCGGCGGTGGCGGCGTGCAGGACCGCACCATCTACGAGGACTCGGTCTTCGCCAAGACCCTGGTGGACCTCGATCTCATGGACGAGCGCGACTACCGCACCTACCTCGAGCTGTTCCAGCACATGTCCAACTTCATGTGCCGCCCCAACGTGATCGTCTTCCTGGACCTCTCCCCCGAGTCGTCCATGGAGCGCATCCAGGAGCGGGCCCGCGGCGTCGAGACCGGCATCACCGTCGAGTATCTCACCGCGCTGAACAAGAACTACCAGGCGTTCATCCGCCAGATCTCGCGCACCGTCCCCGTCATCAAGGTCAGCTGGGAGCAGTACCGCTCCCCCGCCGAGATGGCCGAGGTGATCCACAACGAGTACCTCCGCGGCAGCTTCCTTCGCGAGGTTCAGTGGAACCCCATCGCGGGCGTCTGATGTCCATGGACTGGATCCAGACCTGGACGGGCAAGCCCTTCCGGCCCCTCGACCCCGACCCCGGCACCATCGACATCCGGGACATCGCCCACGCCTTGAGCCTGCTGTGCCGCTTCAACGGTCACTGCCACGGGTTCTACTCCGTGGCCGAGCACTGCGTGCGCATCTCCCGGATCGTGCCTCCAGAGCACGCCATGTGGGGCCTGATGCACGACGCCGCCGAGGCCTACATCTCGGATCTGCCCCGGCCGGTGAAGCGCGCGATGCCCGACTTCGTGCGCTTCGAGGACGAGCTGCTCGAGCGCATCATGGCCCACTACGACCTGCCCTGGCCCATGCCCGCGGAGGTCAAGCACGCCGACGACGTGCTGCTCGCCACAGAGATGCGCGACCTCATGGCCGACCCGCCGGAGCCCTGGGGGCTGGGCGTCGACCCGCTGCCCGACCCCATCGAGCCGCTGTCCCCCACCGACGCCGAGGCCGCCTTCCTGGCCCGCTTCGAGGAACTTCGGGCCCAGTCGCGGTAGGATGCCACCACAGGAGCGCCCATGACCGTACGCATCCACGACCTCATGCACATGGCCGTCAAGCAGGGCGCCTCGGACATCCACGTGGCCGCCGGTGAGCGACCGGCGCTCCGCATCGACGGCGAGGTCCGCCGCCTGGACACCGAGCCCCTCACCCCCGACATGGCGCGCCGGCTCGCCTACTCGGTGATGTCCGAGAAGCAGAAGACCACCTTCGAGAACGAGTGGGAGATCGACTTCTCCATCGGCATCAAGAACCTGTGCCGCTTCCGCGTGAACGTCTTCACACAGGCCAAGGGTGTCGGCCTGGTCATGCGCCAGATCCCCAGCCGGGTGCTGACCCTCGAAGAGCTCAAGCTCCCGCCGGTCTTCAACCACATCGCCAACTACCGCCGCGGCATGGTGCTGGTCACCGGGCCCACCGGCTCGGGCAAGTCCACCACCCTCGCCGCGATCATCGACTACATCAACAAGCACCGCGCCGAGCACGTCCTCACCATCGAGGACCCCCTCGAGTTCGTGCACAAGCCGCAGAAGTGCCTGATCAACCAGCGCGAGGTCGGCACCCACACCGTCAGCTTCTCCGCGGCGCTGCGCTCGGCCCTGCGCGAAGATCCCGACGTCATCCTCGTGGGCGAGCTCCGCGACCTCGAGACCGTCAGCCTCGCGCTGACGGCCGCAGAGACCGGCCACCTCGTCTTCGGCACCCTGCACACCAACTCCGCCCCCGAGACCATCGACCGCCTCATCGACGCCTACCCCCACGAGCAGCAGGCCCAGGTGCGCACCATGGTGTCCACCTCCCTGATGGCCGTGGTGTCCCAGATGCTGCTCAAGGGCGCCCAGGGCGGTCGCGCCGCGGCCATGGAGATCATGATCGTCAACTCGGCGATCCGGAACCTCATCCGCGAGAACAAGCTCTTCCAGATCCCCTCCATCATGCAGACCGGCACCGGCGCGGGCATGCAGACCATGGAGGTCGCGGTCAAGAACCTCGCGCTGTCGGGCAAGATCACCCGCCAGACCGCCATCGACGCCCTGAACAAGCCCGATCTGTTCGAAGAGGCGCGGCCCCTGGGCAGCGGCACCGACCGCCGCAGCCGGATGCGCGGGCGCAAGGGCTGATCACGGCCCGCTGAAGCGCGAGCCCCCGGAAGCCGAAGGCTGCCGGGGGCCGGAGCGTGGGGAACCCCGAAGGGCTCACCTGCTAGTAGTCCTCGAACTCCTTGGGCTTGTGCCGCGCCAGCAGCACGATGATGCCCAGGAAGCCCAGCACCACCAGCGCCACCGGCCCGATGAAGAGCGGGTTGGTGGGGCGGTAGCGGATGGAGTAGACGAACCAGCCGCCCAGGCCGCCCACCGGCTGCTCGCCAGCGTTGGGGCCGGTGAAGCGGGTGTTGGTGAGCACACCGCGGAAGGCGTCGTCGATGGACCCCTTGGCCGTCCCGGCCCGAGCCCAGCCGACCATGACCGTGCCGGTCTCGTAGGGGGCGACGGCCATCAAGGTCTCTCCGCCGCGCGCGGCGGGACGGTAGAGGAAGCCGAGACGATCGGCGACCACGACCTTCTCGGCGGGCTCCATCTCGACGCTGCTGTCGCCGAAGAACTTGCCACGGACGAGGGGCTCGATGCCGTCCCAGGAGTACTCATCGACCTTGTCGAGAAGCAGACCGCCTTCGCAGAAGATCATGAAGTCCGGGTCGACGTCCCCGGCGACGGGGCGAACGGCCGCCCAGCACGTGTCCTTGTTGTAGCGGTCCTGTCCGGTCTTCTTGACCAGCTCGGCCACCGGGCCCATCTCCGACTTGGCGAACATGCGCCAACCTTCCGGCAGCGTGTTCTCGAAGTTCACCGGCGAGGTGCCCTTGCCCCACAGCTCGGTCAGGTCTTCGGCCTGCTTGCTCCACTCGGTGGTGGCGAGCAGCTGTGTCAGGATCTCCTGGGCCTTGGCGGCGTTGCGCTGGTTGGACATCAGGGCCAGGTGCACGACCTTGCCGTAGCCCTCGAAGGCCACCGCCTGGTACACGCCCTGGACCTTGCCGCCCTCGAAGCCGAAGCTCAGGTCCATCTCGATCATCGTCTGGCCTTGACGCTCGACGATCTCGACGCGGGTGGCCTCGATGTTCTCGGCCTTGTGCTTGGACAGGCGGGTGGTGTGCATCTTCACCCAGGCCTGCGCGGCGTCGTCGCTGGCACCCACCTGGAAGGGCGTGTACCACATGCGCATCTCGATATCACCCTTCTCGGACTTGGCGCGGAGCTCCCAGTCTGACCAGCCACCGGGAGGGACCTCCCACTTGTCGGGCAGGTACACCGTGGCCCGCATGTCGTTCATGCCGTAGCCTTCTTCTTCTTCGCCTTCGGCCAGCACCTGCTGAGGTGCGAACAACAGCATGCAGGCGAACAGGGCGGCGACGAGCACTTCCAGGCGTCTCATGGAACCTCCAAGGGATGGGTGCATACGACCTGCGCAGTCGCCTGGACCCGAGAGTTGCCATGGCCTTATCCCGACGCGGGCCCGCTCACGGGGCTCGTGCTAGGTCCTCACAATCCCCTTGCGAACCGCGCCCGGACAGCCCCGAGCCCCCCCTCGCCAGAGACGTTCCGTGTCAGCAATCAGGCCCCAACGCAGCGCCATCATCCCCCTCGCGGTGGCCTGCCTGCCGGTCCTGTTCCTGCTCGGCCAGCTGGGGCTGCCGCTGTACGAAGACGGGCTGTTCTGGTGGGTCCCGCGGGCTCAGCTGATCGCCGAGGGCGGCCCCACCTGGATCGCGGCCGGCGACCTGCCCCTGGCCTGCCACCCCAACGCCACCCTGCCGCCCCAGTGGACAGGGGGGCTTCCCGACTACGGTCACCCACCCCTGTGGTTCCACTACCTCGCCCTCTGGATCCGGATCTTCGGCCCCGGAGCCTGGGTGGTCCACCTCGCCTGCCTGCCTGTGGTGGCCGCCATCGGCGCCGGCGCGGTGACCCTGGGGAGGCGCCTGGTGGGCCCAACGGGCGCCCTGCTGGCCGCCGCCGCCCTGCTCAGCCCCCCCCTGCTGGCCCAGCTGGTGCGACCGGACACCGACCTGCCGCTCATCGCGGCGGTCCTGTGGGCCCTGGTCGCTCTGGCGGACGGCCGCGCCGTGGCCTTCGCCCTGCTGTCGGCCCTCGCCACCTGGCTCAAGGAGCCCGCCCTGCTGCTGGTGATGCCCGCCGCCGCCGTGGCCCTGCGCGAACGCAAGCCCAGCCTGCTGCTGGCCTGCGGCGCCGCCCCCCTCGCCCTCGCCGCCTGGGCCGCGGTCCACCACCACCAGACCGGCTGGGCCCTGGCGGGGGCCGAGCACCTGCCCTCCGGCGTGGCCGCCTACCTCCGCGACCTGGGCTCGGTGCTGTGGCTTGCCCTGGGGGCCGGGGGGCGCTGGACCACCTGGATCCTCGCCGCCGCAGGTACCGGGCTGGCCCTGGCCGCCCGCGGCCAGCGGGACCCGAGCCCCGAAGGCGACGCCAGGCGGCGGGCTCTGTGGGCCTGCGGGATCTTCGCCGTCTCCCAGCTGCTGGTCTACGGGGGGCTCAACTTCCTGGGTGGGCGGGGCGCCCAGGACGCCTACACCCACGTGCGCTACCTGCTCCCCGCCATCGTCGTCGCCACCCTGCTGGGCCTGGGCATCGCCCTGCGAGGCGCCCGCAGCGTACCGCGCCTGCGGCCCCACACCCCGGCGCTCGCGGCCAGCCTCGCCGCCCTGGTGGTCCTCGCGGGCCTCCCCACCGCCCGCTGGCTGCACCCCCGAGGCCCCGAGGCCAACCTCTTCGGCCTCGACCAGGCGCGGGCCTGGCGCGGCGTCCCCGCCGCCATCGAGACCCACCGCCCCAGCGACGGTCGGGTGTGGGTCGAGAGCCACCTCTACACCGCCCTGACCCGCCCCTACGCCGGGCTGGTGGACACCCCTGTGGCCGACCTGATCCCCTTCGGGCCCGGCACCCGCCCCGACGAACTGGCCCCCGGAGATCTGGTCGTGCACAGCCGCTACGGCGAGCCCTTGAGCCGCCTGGGAGAGCTGCGCCTCGAGCCCGCCGCGCAGCTCGACGCCGGATCGGCCTGGGTCAAGCTGGCCCATGTGGGAACCGGCCGGGCCGCGGGCGCCCCAAGTCGTTCTGAATGAACGTTTTTCGGGTGCAGAACACACAGAAGGTC
>CAYZVO010000127.1:0-21545 GCA_964481655.1 uncultured Enterobacterales bacterium
GCAGGACCAGGAGAACCAGGACCAGCAGAACCAGGACGAGCAACAGCAGGATCAGCAGGACGACGGCACCCGCCAGGAGCAGCCCGAGCCCCAGGATCCCATGCAGGGTGAGATCGAGCCCGCCGACGGCGAGCAGCAGCCTGCAGGCGACCCCGCCCAGCAGCAGTCCGTGCCCCTGACCCCCGAGGAGCTGGAGCGCGCCCGCGCCCTCGAGCGCCTCGACGAGGTAGAAGAGGGCTCCCCCCGGGTGGTCATCCCGGGCGACGAGAGCGAGGACCAGGACTGGTGATGCCTTCCCGCACCGCGAACCGCCTGCTGCCGCTGCTGCTGCTGACGCTGTTGCTGGCCCACCCGGGTGTGGCCCGGGCCGTGCAGGCCCACCTCGAGCTCGACGTGCGCGAGCTGCGGGTGGGGGAGTCGGCGTCCCTGCGCCTCGTGGTCACCGGCGGCGCCGCCGACACCCACCCCGAGCTCCCATCCGTGGAGCAGCTGCGCTTCACCCCCCAGCGACCCAAGTCCGAGATCGTCAGCATCAACTTCCAGGCCAGCCGCATCACCACCTACAGCTGGTCCATGCGCGCCACGGCCGTGGGCGACGTGAGCATCGGCCCGGTGCCCATCACCGTCGGTGGGCGATCCCTGCGGGTGGCGCCTGTCTCGCTCCAGATCCGTGAGCCCACCCCCGGCGACCAGGGCCCCAACATCCTCGAGGCCAGCATCGACCCTGTGCCGGACGACCTGGCACCGGGCGCTCCGGTCCCCCTCTGGCAGGGCCAGGCCCTGGTCTACCGCTTCTCGTTCTCCCATCGGGACAACCTCTTCGGCGCCGAGTGGACCCGCCCGGACTTCGAGGGCTTCGACAGCGCTCCCGGGGTCGAGCCCGACACCCGGGACTACGTCCTGCAGCGTGGTCAGCACAGCTACACGGTGCACGACGCCGACGTCCCCCTGCGGGTGAGCCAGCCCGGCGAGCTCGAGATCGCGCCCTCGGTGGTCAAGGCCCAGTTCCCGGTGGAGCGCACTCAGCAGCGGCGCCACCGGGATCCCTTCGAGGACTTCTTCGGCGGCGGCCTCATGGGCTCGCTGATGACGGAGACCCGCACCGAGGTGCTGGCGTCGAACCCCGTGGCCGTCCGCGTGAAGCCGCTGCCGGAGGCCGGCCGCCCCGAGGCCTTCGACGGGCTGGTGGGAAGCTTCGAGGCCACCGCCGAGCTCGACGATGGACAGTGCCGGGTCGGTGACTCGGTCACCCTCTCCATCACCATCCGCGGTGACGGGGTGCTGGCGGGCGTCGAGCTGCCCCCGGCCCCCGACAGCGAGGCCCTGCGCGTGTACGACGATGTCGCGGAGGTCAGGGCGGGGCTGGTGGGCGGTCGGTACCGCAGCCGCGCCACCCTGCGCCGCGCCCTGGTCCCCACCGAGGAAGGCATCCAGACCCTGCCCCCCTTCGAGCTGGCCTGGTTCGACCCCGCGCTCGAGGACTACGTCCGCTGGGAGCTCCCCGCGATGTCCCTCGAGGTGCTCCCGGGCGAAGCCGGGGGTGCCCCGGTGGTCAGCGACTTCGGACAGCCAGAGACCGCCGCCCAGGACGCCGTGGCCACCCTCGGCGAGGACATCCTGCCCATCCACGCCGACGCCGACGTGGGCGACCGCCGCTTCCACCCCGCCAGCCCGCTGCCCCTGCTGCTGGTGCTGCTGCCCGGGGCCGCGCTGCTCGTGCAGCTGGGCTCGGATCTGCGCCAGCGGGGCGGCCAGCGCGGCCAGCGCAAGAAGGCCGTGCGCCGTCGCCTCACCCAGCTCCCTGAGGATCGTGCCGCACGGCTCGCGGCCCTCGAGCTCGCCTTCCGCGAGGCTGCGGGCCTGGCCCTCGGACAGCCGCCGGCGGCGGTGAACCCCCAGCGGCTGGTCGACGGGCTCCCCGAGCCCCTCGGTGAGCGGGCGGCGGCGCTGTACCGCCAGCTCGAGGGCGCCCGCTTCGCGGGGCTGCAGCCTGGGGATCTCGAGCCCGAGCTCACGGCGCTGGTGGACCAGCTGTTGGGGAGGGTGCGATGAAGCACGCGCTCCTGGTCTTGCTGGTGCTCGTGCCGCTGCTGCTGGGCGCGGGTGGCGAGGTCGCGCCCCAGGCCCGCTTCCACGATGGCGCGGCCGCCTACCGCAGCGGCGACTACGCCGGTGCCGAGGCCGCCTGGCGCGACGTGCTCGCCGCCGGTGCCGTGGATGGCCACGTGCTCTACGACCTCGGCAACGCCCTGTACCGTCAGGGAGAGCTCGGGGGGGCCATCCTGGCCTGGCGCCAGGCCCTCGTGCTGCTGCCGCGGGAGCCGGACGCCCGCGCCAACCTGGTCCACGCCCGCGGTCAGGTCCGCGACGAGCTGGCCCCCCAGGGCCACGTGCCCCCCGTGTTCTTCTGGCAGCACTCCCTCGCGCTCAGCGAGAGCGCCACCATCGGCGCCCTGTTGCTGGGCTTGGCCCTGGGATCCTGGGCCTGGCTGCGCTGGCGTCGGCGCCGCGGTGCCCGTGAGCTCGGCTCCCTGCGTCCGGCCGCCTGGGTCGCCGCGGTGCTGGGCCTGGTGCTCATCATCGCCACCTTGCTCACCGCCCGCAGCCTGGATGGCAGCCCCGGAGCCGTGGTCCTGGCCGAGGAGATCGCCGGACGCTCTGCGGTGGGTGCCGACGGCGTGGAGCTGTTCGTGGTCCACGAGGGCGCCGAGCTGCGCGCCCTCGAGCTGGACGCCGGCCATGTGCTGGTGGCCCTCCCGGACGGGCGCCGTGGCTGGCTGCCGGAGCAGGCCGTGGGCTTGGTGCAGCCAGGGGTGGGCTGGTAGCCGCCGACCTGTGAAGCCCTCGCCAAGTGGGGTGGAAGGGCAGGGGGGAGCTTGCTAGGAGCGGAGTAGCGCACCGGACCTGCGGGTTCGGAAACCGTCCCCTGGAGGATCCCATGCGTCGTGTCCTGGTCCTGGTCGCCCTCGCCGTGTTGATGGGTGGTTGCTGGAAGAAGCGCGTCAAGCACCTGAGCGCCACCGAGTTCGACCACTACTACGCCCTGCGTCCGTTCATGGACGAGGACCTGCAGAAGGGCTTCCTCAAGGGCAAGACCGAGGAAGACCGCAACGCGTTCCTGAAGTCCAACACCTTCCAGAACAAGACCCTGTGGGACATCTTCTACCAGTACGACGCCGCCAAGCGTGAGCTCATCGTGGCCGGCGACGTGCAGCAGGGCTTCTCGGGCGACATGGTGCTGATGGCCTGGGGCAAGCCCTACGACAAGAAGAAGCTCGTCGGTCGCCCCGCCACCCGGTCGGAGATGTACATCTACCGCTTCGAGACCGCCGAGGACGGCACCATCATGGTCTACGATCCGGACGATGGCTCCAGCTACCACGCCATCCGGCGCTTCCACCGCGAGGTGATCCTGGATGACAACGTGGTGACCGAGATCCTCGAAGAGAACGGCTGGTAGCGGCCGGGCCCGTCAGGGCATCAGCCACGACAGCAGCGGGAACAGGCCGCCGCCGAAGGCGGCCATCACGAACACCAGGAAGGCCAGACAGGCCGCTCCACTGATCAGGATGCCGAGCGCGGGCCTGTCGCCCAGCCCGCGGCGGGTCTGCACCGGGCTGCGCTCTGCCGTCAGGGTGCTCACGCCGGTCAGCCCGGCGCCGCAGATCGGGCAGTTGTCACCGAACGAGTAGTGGGCGAAGCAGTGGGGGCAGGCCAGGTCTTCACTGGGCTCGGTGCAGCGCGGGTCCGGGGCGAAGCGCTCGTGGAGGCGCTCGTCCAGGGCCTCGATCCGCGCGGCGCGGCGCGCGTCCCGCTCCTGGCGCTCGCGGGCCATCGCGTTGATGGTCTTGACCACACCGTCGCTTCCGTAGATGCCCATGATCCCTCCTTCAGTGGCCCATCAGCATGACGGCCGCGACGCTGCCGAAGACGATGGCGATGGACAGGAACAGCGCCAACACCGGGAAGCTGGCCAGACGCAGTGAACGACGGACGGGCTCCCGCTCCGCGCCCACCAGGCTGGCGGAGACCAGCTCGTCGCCGCAACGGGGGCAGTTGTCGCCGAAGCCGTAGCTGGCGAGGCAGCGGGGGCAGCCCAGGCCCTCGATGGGCCCGCTGAGCTCGTCCTCGTGCTCGAACATGCGCTCCCTGCGCTCGGCCACCTGCTGGCGGCGGCGCTCGAGGCGAGCTTCCTGTGCACGCTGGGCCCGGCGGATCTCCTTCGCGAGGACGATGAAGCCATCTTGCCCGCCAACACCCATGAGAACCTCCGGTCAGGACACCCCGTGTACGATGGGTCTCTGTGGGCATTCCCCAGCGTTGACGGCGTTCCGACCCAGGGCTACCCTGCGCCTCGCCTTCCCCCCGGGCATGCGCCCTACCGCCGGAGCCGGCATGAAGATCTCCCTCATCAGCCCCTACCCGGACATCACCAACTACGGGCTGCGCTCCATCTCCTCCTGGCTCCGCGCCCACGGTCACGAGACCCAGGTCATCTGCATGCCCGACCGCATCGGCGAGGGCACCACCGAGCACGTCACCCAGAGCGAGGAGCGCTACCCGGCGGCCGCCCTCGACGACCTGGCCGAGGTGTTGAAGGACAGCGATCTGGTGGGCATCTCGCTGATGACCCACTACTTCGACTCCGCCAAGCAGATCACCCAGATGGTCAAAGAGCGGCTCGGCGTCCCCGTGGTCTGGGGCGGGTTCCACGCCTCGGTGCGCCCCGACGAGTGCATGGCCTGGGCCGACTACGTGGTGGTGGGCGAGGGCGAGCACACCACCCTGGCCCTGGTGCAGCGCCTCGAGGCCGACGACACCGGCGATCTGAGCGACATTCGAGGGCTGGCCTGGAAGCGGGGTGACGAGCTGGTCAAGAACGCCTCGGGCGTGCTCGAGCAGGACCTGGACATCTTCGGGATGCCCGACTGGACCCTCGAGGACCACCACTTGCTGCGCGACGGTCGCGTGGTCCCCGCCACCAAGGATCTGCTGCGCGCCTTCATCGCCGAGGGCACCGTGGCCGATCAGTTCGGCCGCCTCGGCTACCAGACCATGACCGGTCGCGGCTGTCCCCACGCCTGCGCCTACTGCGGCAACAGCTTCATGCGCAGCCTCTACCCGCGCCAGAAGTATGTGCGCTTCCGTTCGGTCGAGAACGTGCTGGCCGAGCTCGAGTGGATCAAGCGCGAGTACCCCTGGGTGAACATGATGTGGTTCAGCGACGACTCCTTCTTCGGGAGGACCGTCGACGACATGCGCCACTTCGGCACCGAGTACAAGGCCCGCGTCGGCGACCCCATGTACCTGCTGGGTTCCCCCGCCACGATCACCGAGGAGAAGTACGCGCTGATGGTCGATGCCGGGCTGCTCTGCATCCAGGTGGGCATCGAGCACGGCTCGAAGCGCATCCAGCGCCTCTTCCGCCGCTCGAGCCAGGGCAACGAGAAGATCCTCGAGACCGCCCGCATCCTGGCCAAGTACGCCGATCGCACCGCGCCCCCGCACTACGACGTCATCTACGACGTGGCCTACGAGACCCTCGAGGACCAGCTCGAGACCCTGCGCCTGATCGCCAAGCTGCCCAAGCCCTACCGCCTGCAGGTCTTCACGATCATCTACTACCCGGGCACGGCTCTGCACACGCTGGCCACCCAGGACGGCCTCATCGTCGATGAGAAGGCCGAGATCTACGACCGCATGTTCTTCGAGCGCCACGACTCCTACGCCAACACGCTGCTGTTCCTGAGCCGCACCGGCAAGTTCCCGCACCCGGTGTTGAAGGTCCTGACCCACCCGCAGCTGGCCAAGGCCATGACCTCCGAGACCATGGGCCCGGTGGGCGACGCGGTGAAGGCCGGCCTGCGCGGCCTGCGCCACGCCAAGCGCCGCCACGGCCACATCCCCGGTCAGGCCCTCGAGGGCCTGCGGCGCCTGCGCGGCGGGCACCGCACCCCGGCACCGCGGACCACCTAGGGTGGCTCCCGGCCCGCTGCGCATCGTCCCGGCGACCCCGGCGGACGCCCGGGCGCTGTTCGATCTGAGGCGCAGCGTGCTCGCTGAGGGCCGCTGGTTCGCCACCAGGGCCGACGAGCACCGCGGCGGACCGTCGGGGGTCCTCGCCACCATCGAGGCCCTGGCGGAGCAGCCCAACGGCACCCTGCTGGTGGCCTGGCTGGGGGACGAACTGGTGGGCATGATGGCCGTGCACGGCGAGCGCCTGGCCCGGATGGCCCACATCGGGCGCATGGAGATGATGGTGGCCCAGCAGGCCCGGGGTCAGGGGATCGGCAAGGCCCTGTTCGGGGCCGCCGTCACCTGGGCTGAGCGCAACCCCGTGCTGCGCAAGCTCTCCCTGGCCGTGTTCGCCGACAACGCCCGCGGCATCTCCATCTACGAGCGCCACGGCTTCGTGGTCGAGGGTCGTCGCGAGGGCGAGTACCTGCTCGAGGACGGCAGCGAGCGGGCAGACCTGCTGATGGCCCGCAGGGTCTGAGCGGTGGCGGCTACTCGGTGTCTGCGTCGGTGACGACCGGACCCTCGGGCGGGTTGGCCAGCAGGGTCTGGGCGTGGGCCTGGAAGCTGGTCACCAGGTAGGTGCGCTCCGCGGGGGCCAGCTGGGAGAGCACCGCCGCCATGTCACCGCCCAGCTCGAGGCAGCGGGACAGGGCCACCTCTGCCAGGGGGGAGCGGGGGTAGTCCGCCACGAACCGGCCGTAGGCCTCGAAGCGCTCGGTGTCGTCCAGCCCGGCCTCGCCGATGTCCCGGAAGGCCTGGATGTCGGCGCCCGCCTGCAGCGCGTTCGGCGCGGCCGGGTCGGCGTGGACCGGACCGGCGAGCAGCAGCGCGAGGACGGGGATCAGCAGGGACATGGTGTGGGCACACTCACTGAGTTCCGCGCATCCTACGACCTTCGCCCTGATCCGTCAAGGTTTCCCGCTTGGGCAGTGGGCTCGTCAGCGCCGCAGCTCTTCCCAGTCCACAGGCCCATCCTTCACGCAGCCCTCGAAGCGCCCCATGACCACGTCCCAGGCGTCCTGGAAGTAGGCGTAGGCCTGGTCCCACTGCTCGCCCTCGAGCCAGCCGAGGTGGTGGAGCGTGACCGCGGTCGTGCCGTCGTCGACGGGATCGAAGAGCATCACCACCCAGTTGCGGTGGCCCCGGACCTCCGGCAGGTGGGGTGGGGCGTCCCACTCGAAGCTCAGCATGCGCTCGGGCAGGATGGACAGCACCTCGAGGTCCTCCGCGCCCCGCGTCCCCGGGGGGTTGTCGGGGAAGAACCAGATGTTCAGGGTCTCCCCCGGCCACAGGCCGATCTCGCAGTGGGGGGCGAAGAAGCCCTGCAGGCCCTGGGCGGTGGTCCACAGGCGCCAGACCTCGGCCAGGGGGATCGAGACGGTGACCTGCTTGGTGATGCGCTTGTCCATGGTGGCTCCTCGGGAGCACATGAAGTGCTCCTCTACGTTTCGGATGAGGTCAGGAAGGATCGGCGGGGGCCCCCACCGCCCAGGCCAGGCCCCGGGCCCAGCGGCGCTGGCGGGTGGCGTTGGTGCAGCTGCGGCGGCGGCCCATGCGGTGGGCCAGCAACATGCGGAGGGGGAGGGGAGCGGCAGCCAGCGCCAGGTGGGGGGCCCGGGCGGCGCTGCGCAGGGTGGCGACGGTGCCCGGCGCGTCGAAGACGGGCATGCGCTGGTCCATCGCGGCCTGGCTGTGGTCCGGGTTGATGAAGCCCAGCTCGACCAGGGCCCCCATCCGGTCCCCGAGGGGCTCGAGCCCGCGACGGAAGGCCTCGTGGGCGGCGTGGACGGGGCCCGGGCCCAGGTGGAAGGCGGCCTGGTACAGGGCGCTGACCTCGGGTGCGCCGGCGTCGCCGGCCTGCTCCACGGCCTGAGCCAGCATCAGCGCCGCGACCATGCCCGAGCCCACCCCGCTGCCGTGGCTGGGGAAGACCTGGCAGGCGGCGTCACCCACCACGGCGGCGCCGGGAACGGCGAGCACGGCGTAGGCGCGGCGCACCGGGATGAGGGCGACGCCCCCCGGGCCGCGAGCGCCGAGCCAGGGCAGCTCGGCCAGAGCCTGGCGCTGGAGGGACAGGGCATCGCCGCCCTTGTGGGAGGCGAGGCAGCCGGTGAGCAGGTCGGCGTGGCCGAGCTCGGGGTCCAGCTGCAGGCTGACGGTGCTCCAGGGGCCGGCGAGCCCGTTGCGGGCCATGAAGTCGCCGGCGCGCAGTTCACGGGCCTCGAGCCATGCGCTGGCGGCGGCCGGGTCGGCCACGGCGAAGCGGTGCTGGGCGGCGTGGCACAGCTCGTCGGGCCTGGGCGGAGGGCAGCGCTGGTGCAGGCCCGGCACCCGGCGCCTGACCGCCCCCTGCAGCCCGCTGGCGTCCACCAGCAGGTCGCCGGACAGGGTGAGCCGGCGGCTGCGCAGGGTCGGACTGTCGATGTGCAGCACGCAGCCGGTGGGTCGCTCGCCGTGCAGCGTGACCTCCACCAGCCGCGCGCGACCGAGCAGGGTGGCACCGGCCCGGGCTGCGTCGCGCTGCAGTCGGGCCACGATGGGCGGTAGATCCACTGCCCAGGCTGGGCAGGGGTCCACCACCACCCGGCCGAAGCGGGGCTCGGGCCCTTCGATGATGTGGCGGAACACATCGGTCACCAGCTCATCGCCTGTGGGTCGCGCCAGCTCGGCCTCGTCGAAGAGGCGGGGCGGCACGAGCACGCTCCAGCGGGCTCCGGCCTGCTCGAGGGGGCGGGCGTCGACCAGGGCGACGCGCACACCGGCGCGGGCCAGGTGGAGGGCTGCGGCTGCACCGGTGGTCCCGGCGCCCACGACGACGACGTCGTAGCGCAGCCCGGCGTCGCTCACTGCGACCGCCTCAGCCCCAGCAGGGGCAGGCCGAGCAGCAGCAGGAGGCCGTGGAGGGGGGAGGGGGCTGCGGCGCAGCCGCAGGTCTCGACGTCGGGAGGCTCACCGCCGTCGGTGTCGCCGGGGAGGTCGCTGTCCTCGACGCCGCAGTCGCTGTCGTCGGTGTCGTGGGGGACGTCGGTCTCGTCGGGCGGGTCGGTGTCGTCGGGCAGGCCCGTGTCGATGGGGGCGCCCTCGCAGTCGTAGGCGATGCCGGCGTCGCAGTCGTCCTGGGCGTCGTCGCGGTTGTGCAGGGCCAACACGTACATGCCGGCGCCGAAGCCCATCATGGGGGCGGGGCCGTTGTAGTCGCCGGTCTCGGGGTCCAGCAGCTCGGGGATGATCAGGTTGTTCTCGAGGGCCTGCTCGGTGATCCAGTCCTCGATGGCCTGGCCTTCCTCGGCCCGGCAGCCTCTGCGCAGGGCCTCGGACATGCGCAGGTCGACCATGATCCATTCCTGCTCGTCGTAGGCGTCGCCGTCGTCGTTGCGGCGGTAGCCGTGGCCCGAGGGCACGGCCAGGTGCTCGTCCCAGCGGGCGAAGCTGGCGGCGGCGACGGTCCCCGCGGCGTCGATGGAGCCGTTGTTGAAGGCGTCCACCGCGGCCAGGTCGTCGTAGCCCCAGCCCTGCTGCAGCTCCTCGAGGTTGCCGGCCAAGGCGCCGTCCTCGTCGCGGAGCCAGGTGCACATGGCCTCGGCCACGCCGTCGGCGGTGCTGCGGTACCAGTCGGCCCGGTCGGTGTCACCGATGGCGTCGGCCAGATCGGCGGCCTCGCGCAGGCCCCGCACGGCCCAGGTGCTCGAGTAGGTGAAGTGCTTCTGGTGGCCGTTCCAGTGGCGCTCCCAGATGCTGGAGTCGGCGATGATGAGCCCCTGGCCGTTCGAGTCCTGCTCGATGAGCTGGGCCAGGACGTCGGCCAGCTTGTCGAAGATGACCTCTTCCCGCTCCTGCACGAAGGCGATGTCGCCGCCCTGGTCGACCCACTCACCCAGGGCCCACAGCAGCAGGCCGAAGTTGTCGAACTCGACGTTGGGGCCGTTGTGATCGCTGTCGGACCACTCCGAGCCGTCGCCGTAGCAGCGGCAGACGGAGACGGAGTAGTCCAGCCCCTGGACGTACTCGCTGTAGTCGTTGGCCTTGTCCTGCAGCAGGAACGCGATCGCGGCCTCGGCCTCGTCGAGGTAGCCGGCCTCGGTGAAGCCCCGGATGGCGTAGGCGCCGTCGCGGACCCAGGCGATGTTCCAGGTGTGGGCGAAGCCGCCTTCGCCCGCGGCCAAGGGGAGGGAGGCGGGGAGCTGGCCGTAGGCAGCGCCTTCTTCGACCACCTGGCCCATCTTGAGGGTGACCAGCTGCTGCTGGTAGACGGAGAGCTCGTCGGCGCTCAGGCCGTCGGGGACGGCGCCCTTGGCCAGCCAGTCGGCCCACGCGCTGCGCTCGTCGGCCAGGATGGTGGCGGCGTCGCGGCCGGCGATCCAGGTCTCGACCTGGCCGGCCACATCCGCGCTGTCGAAGTCCGAGAAGAAGGCCTGGACCACCCCAATGGTGCGCTGCTCCCGGGCGCCCACGGTGATGGACCACTGGTAGCCGCCCACCAGATCGTCGCCCTCGAGCCGGTCGGCCTGGGTGCCGCAGTCGCCCGCCAGGGTGCCGCCGCCGCCCACGGTGCTCCAGACGTCGCTGCAGCCGGTGGTGGTGGGGGTGTCGATGGGGACGTAGCGCATGCCCAGGCCCGAGCCGGAGCCCCACTCCGACAGCGTGGTGCCGTCTTCGGTCCACAGGGCCTCGTCGTCGTCGTGGGCGCCGTCGCCGTCGCTGTCCTGGCCCACGTGGAAGTTGTGCAGCGAGAAGGTGTCGAGGGTGACCTCGCTGCCGCCGGTGGGGGTGATCTGCAGCAGGTGGACGAAGCCGGGGACCTCCATGGTCAGGGGCGAGAAGACGTACTCGGTGATGGTCAGGTCACCACGGGAGCGATCGATGACCATGATGCCGGTGGCCTGCTCGTAGCTGTAGTCGCTCGAGGCCGTGAGCCAGCCGGTGTGCGCGTCGCCCCGCATCCCGAAGTAGCTGTCGTACAGCAGGTCCCGGGTCTGCTCCTGGTCCGGCGCGTACTGCTCGTAGAGGTGGTCCGAGAACACGTCGATGATCGGGCCGTTGCTGTTGTCACCGTTCAACACCACCACCGAGCGACCGTTGGCGGAGACCAGCTTGTCGTAGCTGTGGTGGGGATCGACGTCGGCCTGGGCTGCCAGGGCGAGCAGCAGGGGGAGGGGAGTCATGGTCGCCTCGCGGGGTGCGGCTGGGAGGAGCATAGGGCGGCGGAGAGCGGGCCGCCAAGGCACTCCTACCATCGAATGGCGTCGTAGTCACTCAAAACAGAGTCACGCGATCGTCATGGCCCCGGGGTTGCTGTGTGACCGATCGGTCATGTCGTGCTACCCCGCCCGCGAGCTCAGAGGCACAGCCTCGGTGGTCATCGACGGCCAGGAATTGGCCAGCATGTCCAGCGGCGCCCGCTCGGACCTGCGCCTCGAGCGCCTGGGCTTCGTGTTCCAGTCCTACAACCTCATCCCGGTGCTGTCGGCCTACGAGAACGCCGAGTTCGTGCTCATGCTGCGGGGCATGGGCAAGGCCGAGCGCCAGCGCCGGGTGATGGAGACCCTGCACGCGGTGGGCCTCGAGGGCATGGAGCACCGCCGCCCCAATCAGCTCTCCGGCGGGCAGCAGCAGCGGGTCGCGGTGGCCCGGGCCATCGTCATGGCGGCCGCCAAGCGGGTGGTGCGGCTGGTGGATGGTCGCGTGGATGCCGACGAACGTCGCTGACCGCTCGGGACGTTCTGGGGGTGGGCTGCTCGAGTCCTGATCCCGACCAGCTTCGGTGACCCTCTCGCCCCCGCTGTGCCGGTTAGACGGGTCTGGTAGAGAACCACGTGGAGGACTGCGCGTGCACCGTCAGCCCATCGACTACGACGCCCTCGGCTTCATGTGCGGCATGGAGATCCACCAGCAACTCCTGACCGAGCAGAAGCTGTTCTGCCACTGTCCCGCGGGGGTCTACACCAAGGAGCACGACGGCGAGGTGCTCCGGCACATGCGGCCGACCCTGTCCGAGATGGGCACCTACGACGGCACGGCCTTGATGGAGTTCAAGACCCGCAAGGACATCATCTACCTGCTGCACCGCGACAACGTCTGCACCTACGAGATGGACGACACGCCGCCCTTCCTGGTCAACCAGGAGGCCATCGACATCGCCATCCAGATCTCCCTGGCGCTCAACTGCAAGATCGTCGACGAGATCCACATCGCCCGCAAGCAGTACCTGGACGGCTCCATCCCCACCGGCTTCCAGCGCACCGCCATCATCGGCGTGGAGGGCACCATCCCCTTCCGCGGCCGGCAGATCGGCATCCGCCAGATCTCCATCGAAGAGGACTCCTGCCGCGAAGTCAGCGACATCGGGCACACCGTCACCTTCCGCACGGACCGGCTCGGGATGCCCCTGATCGAGGTGGTCACCGAGCCCGACATGAAGACTCCGGAGGAGTCCGCGGCGGTGGTCCAGCTCATCGGCCGGCTGATGCGCTCCACCCAGCGCGTGCGGCGGGGCATCGGCGCCTCCCGGCAGGACGTCAACGTCTCCAT
The DNA here is from genome assembly GCA_964481655.1 of uncultured Enterobacterales bacterium. Taxonomy (GTDB): domain Bacteria; phylum Myxococcota_A; class UBA796; order UBA796; family JAFGLY01; genus CALDOK01. Next base: position 12,547 of record CAYZVO010000127.1, read on the forward strand.
CCGCGGCGGCCGCCGCGTGGAGATCAAGGGCGTGCCGCGCTTCCCGCTGATCCCGGATCTGGTCCACTGGGAGGCCGTCCGCCAGAAGGCCCTGCTCGAGATCAGGGATGATCTCGTCGCCCGCGGCTTCACCCCGGAGACCCTCCACGCGGTCAAGGCGGACCTCACCAAGATGGCCCGCTCGGGCAAGCCGCCCTTCATCCCCGACGAGGTCGAGCGCGTGGGCGCCATCCGCTTCGACGGGCTCGCCGGCCTGTTCTCCAGGGAGACCGGCCCGCACCGCACCTTCGGCTCCGAGGTGGCCGGCCGGCTGCGGGTCATCGCCTGCCTCGACCAGCTCCCCAACATGGCGCACACCGACGCCTGGCCCGAGTACCTCAACGCCGGCAAGCACGCTCAGGCCGTGCGCAAGCGCATGGGTGCGGGGCTGGACGACCTGGTGGTGGTGGTCTGGGGCGACAAGCGCGACGTGAAGACCGCCCTCGAAGAGGTCAAGCTCAGGGTGCTCGACGCCATGGACGGCGTGCCCAACGAGACCCGCCAGGTCATGGCCGACGGCACCACCGACTTCGAGCGCATCCTCCCCGGGCCCGATCGCATGTACCCGGACACCGACAGCCCCCCCACCCGGGTGCTGGCCGAGCGGGTCGAGCGCCTGCGCGGGATGCTCACCACGCCGCCGTGGGAGCTCGAGGAGCGCTTCGTCGCGGCGGGCGTGCCTCGTGCTGCGGCCTTCCGGCTCGCCATCCACCGTCACGCGCGGATCCTCGAGGCCCTCGACGCCGACGGGATCGAGCTGCGCTCTGCCGGTCGCCTGCTGGGTGAGACCCTGATCGGCCTGCGCCGCGCAGGGGTCAAGGTCGAGAACATCGACGACGGCGACCTGCTCCGCGTGGCGCGCATGCTGGCCTCCGGCGAGCTGCTGCGCGAGGCTGCGCCGCGCTTCCTGCGGCGTCTCGCCCGGGGCGCCGAGTTCGCGACGCTGCTGAACGAGCCCCACTTCCAGCCTCAGCCTGGCGAACAGCTCGAGCAGCTGGTGCGCGAGGCCCTGCCGGAGGATCTCCCGGGCACCATCCAGGCCGAGCGGCCCGACGCGCGCATGCGCGCCGCCATGGGCATGGTGATGAACAAGCTGCGCGGCCGGCTGCCCCGCCGCGACGTGGCGCCCCTCGTCCGCCAGGCGCTCGGTCAGTAGCGACCGCCGCTACTTGCGGCGGTGCCAGAGCATCTGGTCCACCTCGGGCACGCCGCCCTGGAGGATCAGGTAGCCGTTGTGGGGCTCGCGCTCGGTCATGTCGCGGCAGATGGGGGTGGTCATCATGCGCTTGACCTCGGCGGGCTCGTCGGTGTGGCCCAGCACCCAGCACAGCTTCATGTAGGCGGTCTCGGGGATCATGTTCCCCAGGGGGATGACCCCGATGTCGAGCAGGTCGCGCCCGGTGTCGTAGACGTACATCTGGGCGAAGCCCCACAGGGTCTGCACGCACATGACCACGGCCACGCCGGCGTCGGTGGCCCGCTTCAGGGCCGGGTACAGCGGCTTGTTGACGTGTCCCAGCCCCGTGCCGGCGATGGCGATGCCCTTGTACCCCTTCTCGACCAGGGCATCGATGATGTCCGGGTTCATGTTGGGGTAGTAGTACTGGATGGTGACCCGCTCCTCGAAGACGGCGTCGATGGTGACGTTTCGGTCCTCGCGGCGGCGGCGGATGCTGCCGTCGATGTAGGAGAACTTCCCGCGGTCCGCGGTGGCCAGGGGGGTGGCGCTGATGGTGCGGAAGGTGGAGCGGTAGGACGAGTGCATCTTGCGGACCCGGGTGCCGGGGTGCAGCAGGGAGTACTCGTCGGAGGTGGGGCCGAACATGCAGACCATCACCTCGGCCGCGTCGGCGAAGGCCGCGGTGTAGGTGGAGTTGATCAGGTTCAGGGCGGCGTCGGAGCTGGGCCGGTCCGAGCTGCGCTGGCTACCCACCATCACGATGGGCACCGGCGGGTCCTGCACCATGTAGGAGAGGATCGCGGCGGTGTGGGCCATGGTGTCGGTGCCGTGGCCGATGACGATGCCGTCGGCGCCGTTGGCGATCTCTTCGCCGATGGCCTTGGCGGTCCCGATGTACTGCTCCGGGCCCATGTTCTCGCTGAACACGCCGTAGAGCTTCTTGGTGGTGAGGTTGCAGATGTCGGCCAGCTCGGGCACGGCGCCGTACAGCTCGCCCGGTGAGAAGGCGGGGATCACCGCGCCGGTGCGGTAGTCGAGCCGGCTGGCGATGGTGCCGCCCGTGCCCAGCAGGGTCACGCTGGGCTTGTTGGGCTTCTTGGGGAACTCCTTCTCGGGGATCTTGTAGTGGGCTTCCTTGCGGCCCTTGACCTCGACCCCGGTGATGTTGTCCACGTGCAGGCCGATGTTGTAGCCGGTGATCATCTTGATCACGATGTGGAGGTCGTCCTCGGTCTCCGAGCGGGGCAGGATGACGCCCTCGAAGGTCCCCTTGGTGGAGTGCAGGATCACATCGGACCACACCTGGATGCCCAGCTCCTGGAGCTTGGCACGGGAGCGACCGCGGTAGCCCTTCAGGGCATCATCGTTGCTGCTCATGGACTTCCTCCAATGACCTGGTCAGGTAGCCTGCCGGGACCGGCGCGAACAGTGGCGGGGCGCAGTCTTCGAGCGTCTTGGCCGCAGTCGGGATTCGGGAATGATGGTCAGCCTGTCTGGGTTACTGTCACATTGTCCAGCAGCCTGACAAGGTGACCCGATGGCGACCGAAGACCGCATCCTGGTGGTGGACGACGAGCAGGCCAACCGGCAGGTGCTCGCGCGCATTCTGGCCCGCGAGGGCTACGAGGTCGAGCAGGCCGAGGACGGGCGCCAGGCCCTGGACCGGCTGCGCTCGGGGGGCATCGAGCTGGTGCTCACCGACCTCAAGATGCCCGGCATGGACGGCCTCGAGCTGCTGCAGGCGGTGCGGGCCCTGGACCAGGACGTCGAGCTGATCGTGATGACCGCCTACGGCACCGTCGAGGCGGCGGTGGGGGCCATGAAGGACGGCGCCTACGACTTCATCACCAAGCCCCTGCGGCGGGTGGAGCTGGTCACCACGGTCCGTAAGGCGTTGGAGAAGCGACATCTCACCGCCGAGAATCGCCGCCTGCGGGCCCGCCTCGAGGAGACCGACGAGGTCATCGGGCGCTCGCCGGCCATGCGGCGTCTGCTCGAGGAGATCGAGCAGGTGGCCCCCTCGGAGGCCTCGGTGCTGCTCGAGGGCGAGAGCGGAACCGGCAAGGGCCTGCTGGCCAGGCGCATCCACGCGGTCAGCCCGCGCGCCGCGGGTCGCATGGTGACCGTCAACTGCGCCGCCATCCCCGAGAACCTGCTGGAGAGCGAGCTGTTCGGCTACGAACAGGGCGCCTTCACGGGGGCTCGGGGCCGCAAGGAGGGCCGCTTCGATCTCGCCCGCGGCGGCACCCTGTTCCTGGACGAGGTCACCGAGCTGTCCCTGGGCACCCAGGTCAAGCTGCTGCGGGTGCTGCAGGAGGGCGAGTACGAGCGGGTGGGCGGCACCCGCACCCTCGAGGCCGACTGCCGGATCCTGTCGGCCACCAACCGGGACCTGGACCGCGCCGTGAGCGAGGGCCGCTTCCGTGAGGACCTCTACTACCGCCTCAACGTCATCCGGCTGAGGGTCCCCCCCCTGGCGGAGCGACCCGAGGACGTGCCCCTGCTCGCCCAGTTCTTCCTGGCCCGCTACGCCAGCAAGAACCGCAAGGATGTCGCCGGCTTCGCCGACGAGGCCCTCGATGCCCTCTCCGGATACCGCTGGCCGGGCAACGTGCGGGAGCTCGAGAACGTCATCGAGCGGGCGGTGGTGCTCACCCGTGGACCCCGGGTGGTGCTGGAGAACCTGCCGGAGCAGGTCCGTCAGGGGCGCGGTGCCCGCATGGTGCTGAGCTTCCGTGTCGGCACGCCCATCAAGGAGATGGAGCGCTCGATGATCGAGGCGACGCTGCGCTTCGCCGGCGGCGACAAGAACCTCGCGGCCAACCTGCTGGGCATCACCGCGCGCACCATCTACCGGCGCGAGGCCGAGTGGGCTCGGGACGAGGGCGGACCGGAGCCGGAGCCCCAGGCCGACTAGCAGCTGGGACCGGTGACGTCCAGGGTGCCGTCCCAGCCCTCGGGCAGGCCGAGCTGGAGCAGCTGCCCGCAGCGCTCCTCGTAGAAGCGGGCCGCGTAGTCCTCGGGGTCCCGCGCCCGCACCTGGCGGAAGCTGCGCTCGGCCCGGGCCAGCTCGCCCTGGGAGAACTGGGCCACGCCCTGCTCGAACAGCTCCCGCGTGGCGAGCTTGCGGGCTCGGCGCTCGAGCTGCTCGCCCTCGAAGACGTCGAAGGCGTCCACGGCCCGGTGCTTGCCCTTGAGCAGCACCTTGCCCAGCCGGCGCCAGGCCATCTTCTGGTCGTCCTTCAGCAGGTCCAGCACGTCGCCAGAGGCGATGACCGGCACGCGGAAGTGCTTGGTCAGCCCCTCGAGCCGCGCGGCCAGGTTCACGTCGCTCGAGATCACGGTCCCGTCCATGCGCTCCTGCTCCCCCACGGTGCCCAGCATGATGCTGCCGTAGTGGATGCCGATGCCCAGCCCGATGGGGGCGTAGCCGACCTTGGCTCGGTGACCGTTGTAGCGGTACAGCTCGCGGTTCATGCCCACCGCCGCGCGGACGGCGTCGGTCCCGTGCTCGGGGAAGATGGCCATGATGCCGTCGCCCATGTACTTGTCGATGAAGCCGCCCTGCTCACGGATGATGGGCCCCATGCGACCCAGGTAGGAGTTGATGAAGTTGAAGTTCTCCCGGGGGCTCATGTTCTCGGAGATGGTGGTGAAGCCGCGGATGTCGGCGAAGAGCACCGACATGTCCCGCTCGACCTGATCGCCTCGGATGACGTCCTCGATGCGGTCCTTGCCCAGCAGGCGCAGGAACTCCCGGGGCACGAAGCGGGCGTAGGCCTTGTTGGTGCGGGACAGCTCGATGTGGGTCCGGATGCGCGCCAGCAGCTCCGAGCGCGAGAAGGGCTTGGTGAGGTAGTCGTTCGCGCCCGCCTCGAAGCCCTTGACCAGCTCCGCCACCTGGGTGCGGGCGGTGATGAGCACCACGGGCAGCTCGTTGGCCGGGTACTCCCGCCGGATGCGTTCGGTGAGCTCGTAGCCGGTCATCTCCGGCATCATCACGTCAACCAGGACCAGGTCGAAGGCCTTCTCCTGCTCGATGCGCGCCAGGGCGGCGCGGCCGCTCGAGGCGGTGGTGACGGAGATGCCGTGGGCCGCCAGGTGGTTCTGGATCACGGCCAGGTTGATGGCGTTGTCGTCCACGGCCAGCACGCGCCACTCTCCGCCCGCCGGGGTGCGGTTGACGGCCAGCACCGGCACGGACTCGGACTCCGCGTCCGTGGGCAGGTCGAGCTCGAGCTGGCGCACGACGTCCATGGGGCCCTCGCCGGGCAGGGCGCTGGGACGCTCGGCCGTGATCGGCAGGGTGAAGGTGAAGCGGGAGCCCTGGCCCACCCTGGACTCGAGGGCGATCTCGCCTCCGTGCAGCTCCACCAGCCTCCGCGTGATGGCCAGCCCGAGCCCGGCGCCTTCCTGGGTCTTGTTGCGCCCGCGCAGGGCCTGCTCGAAGTAGCCGAAGATGCGATCCGCTTCCTCTTGTCGGATTCCGATGCCCGTGTCGGTGACGCTCACCGACAGCCAGTCGCCCTCGACGGCGGCGTCGATGGTCACAGAGCCCGCGGTGGTGAACTTGATGGCGTTGCCCACGAGGTTCAGCAGGATCTGCTGCAGGCGGCTCTCGTCGGCGCGCACCGCGGGCAGGTCCTCGGGCACCAGGTCCCGCAGCTCGATCTCCCGCCGGTCGGCCAGGGGCCGGGACAGGGCCAGCACGGCCTCGACCTCGGAGCGCAGGTCCACGGCCTGCAGCTCCAGCTCGACCTGCCCGTGGTTCATGCGCGAGAAGTCCAGGATCCCGTTGACCAGGTGGGTCAGCCGCTGGCCGGAGCGCACGATCATGCCCAGGCTCTGCTCGGCCCGCTCCGGCAGGGCGCCCGCCGCGCCGGCGAGCAGCGAGTCGGCCAGGCCGATGATGCCGTGCAGCGGGGTGCGCAGCTCGTGGGAGGTGTTCGCCAGGAACTGGTCCTTGAGCTCGTCCAGGGCCTTGAGGTTGGCGATCATCTCCTCTTGCGCCTTGCGCGCCTCCTGCTCGCGCTCGAGCAGCTTCTGCCGGATCGCGGCGTCCTCCTTGCGGGCGACGGCGAAGCGGTCGGTCAAGGAGAGCGACATCAGCACCACCGCGGCCGCGCTGCCCACGGAGAGCATGGGCGTGAAGAACACCCAGCTCAGGTCCCAGCCCAGCAGGTGGGCGGCGACGGTGGCCAGCACCAGGGCGAGCACGGCCGCCCCTGCGGTGAAGAAGCGCGCGGTGCGATCACCGCGGGAGAAGAGCACGCCCCCCGCCCACGCGCCGCCGCCGGTGGCGATCACGCCGATGAGCAGCGACAGCTGGGCGTTGAAGGGGTTGCCCACGAAGGGGGTCAGCACAGCCCAGACCAGGGCCGCCACCGCGGTCCCCTGGAGCCACTGGTGGGTCCGGGGCAGGCGCTCCGACAGCTGCAGGAAGCCCATGCTGAACGCGATGAAGCAGACGGCCATGATGGCGGTCGTGGCCGCCAGGGCGACGAACGCCCAGGGGCCGGCCTCGCCCAGGCCTCCCGCCTGGCCCTGGACCACGACGATGAGCTGGAAGAGCGCGTTGGGGAGCACCACTCCCAGCGCGAAGTTCAGGTAGAAGCGGTCCTTCAGGCTCACGTAGAGGAACAGGTTGTAGGCCATCAGGCCCAGCACCACGCCCAGCAGCAGGACCGGCAGGTGGGCCGAGAGGGCCAGCGTGGCTTGTGCGGGCTGCATCATGCGTGGGGGACCTGGAGGCGGAGCAGGGGGTGCGGGTGGCTCCGATGTGCTCATCGGTGCGCTGGCACGGCCGGTTTAGGGGTGCCTCACAGTTTCATGACAGGGTTCGATCAGCGTGGGAGATCGAGCCTGACGGTGAAGCCAGCGGCGGGCTCCGAGCTGGCCTGGACCTGACCGCCGTGGTCGTCCAGGATCTGCCTGGTGATGGCCAGCCCCAGCCCCGTGCCCTTGGTCCGCTTCGAGAAGAACGGGTCGAAGGCTCGCTCCAGGGCTTCGGGCGCCATGCCCTGGCCGTCGTCGCTGACATTGATGGAGACCTGCCCTTCACCGGCGGCGAGCCGGACCTCGACCTTCGAGCCCCCGCTCTGCAGGGCGTTGCGCAGCACGTTGAGCAGGGCCCGTCGGAGCTGGTTGCCGTCCACCGCCACCACCAGCGGTCGCTCGGGGAGGCTGATCTCCAGCGTCACGCCAGCCTGCTGGAAGGCGGGCTCCTCGAGGCGGCAGACCGAGCGCACCAGCGCGGCGAGGTCCTCCTCTTCGATGGAGGGGGAGGGCTGCCGGGCCAGATCGAGGTAGTGCTCGGTGACCTGCTCGAGGCGGTGGATCTCCTGGACGATGGTCGCCAGGATCTCGGCGGACTCGGGGGTGCCGTCCCGGTGCAGCTCGGCCAGCTCTTCGGCCAGCAGCTCGGCGTTCAGCGAGATGGCGTTCAGCGGGTTGCGGACCTCGTGGGTCACCTGGGCGAGCATCTGGCCGATCAGCGCCAGCCGCTCGCTGCGCTCGAGGCGCTGCTGGGTGGCCAGGCGCTCGGTGACGTCCTCGCAGACCACCAGCCGACCTTCGGCGCCGAAGGGCACCAGATCGAGGTCGAAGCGGGCCTCGCCCACCAGGTGGGAGGCGTGGCGGCCCGGCTCGAGGGCGGCCAGCGGATCCGGCAGGCGCTCGCCTTCATGCAGCCCCCACTGGCTCTGGGCGGCGGGGTTGGCCATGGTGATCTGGCCGTCCTCGACCACCACCAGGCCCAGGCGGATGGTGTCGAGCACGGAGCGCAGGTAGCCCGAGACCCGCTCCAGCTCCTGTGCGCGCTCCACCAGGGTGCGGTCACGCTCGGCCAGGGCCCGGGCCATGGCGTTGAACTCGGCGGCGAGCAGCCCGATCTCGTGGCCTCCCTGCACGTCCACCCGACGGGAGTAGTCACCGGCTGCGACCCGCTGGACCTCGGTGGTGAGGCGGGTGATGGGGCGGAGGGTGAGCAGGATCCACGCCATCATCACGGCGCCCACCAGCACGCCGAGGCCGGCCATGACCGCCACCACGGTGGTGGCCTGGGCCTGGGTGCGGGCGACCTTGACGTTGACCCGGTGGATGCCGGCGTCCACGGTGGCGTTGAGGGTCTTCACGGCTGTGGCCAGATCCTGGCCCCGCTGCAGCAGCTCGGCGTGGGCCGCGGGCAGCCCCTGCTGGTCTTCGCTCTCGGCGTGCTCGAGCCAGACCTGGGAGGCGGCTTCGTATTGGTCCGCCAGGTCGGTCATCCGCCGGAACTGATCCTGGATGGCGATGAAGGCGCGCTTCTCGTCGGGATCCTTGGCCACCTCGGAGCCGTGGCCGGCCGTGAGGAAGCCGCGCCCGGCGGAGGCGCGGATGCCGTTGGCGTGGAAGCCGGCGCTGGCCCGAATGGCGGCCAGGGGGCGGCTGTCCCGGCGGCTGCCGTCGAGATCCATGCGCTCCTTGGTGCTGTCCAGCTCGGCGGCCCGACGGGCCAGGGGCAGGTAGCCTTCGTTGAGCACCCGCAGGCCGTCGCCCAAGGATCTCAGCTGGTAGGTGCCGTAGCCCATCGCCCCCAGAAACAGGGCGAAGGTGGTGAGGAATGCCAGCAGGATCCGGTAGCGGAGGGAGAGGCCCATGGCTCGCTGCTAACGCCCCGCTGGACGCCTTGCTCGGGCCATGGGCTCATGATAGGGGCCCGACCCTCTGTGGCCAGCCAGGGAGGCAGGCCCACGGCCCATCGGACGCCCCCAACCAGGAGGAACCAAGCCGTCCAGGATCC
>CAYZVO010000127.1:21555-22796 GCA_964481655.1 uncultured Enterobacterales bacterium
GGTTTTGGTGGGGCTTTGGTTTTATTTTCGGGGCCCTACGGTTTTGGCCCTGCTGGGTGGGGGGCCCCACGGCACTTCGGACGCCCCCTTCCTGGAGGAACCATGCGGTCCTGGATCCCCTTCTCGCTCCTGCTCGGTATGCTCGTCATCGGCTGCGAATCCAACACCACCAGCAACCCCGCCGGCGGCCCCGCCGGTGGCCCGCCCGCCGATGACATCGGCGAGGTGATCGCGACGGTCGATGGTCTGCAGATCGGTTCCCGGGACTTCGAGAAGGCCGCGGCCCGCACCGCCCCCAAGGACGGCAGCTCCCTGTCCGACGAAGAGCGCCACGAGGTGCTCGATCGCCTCATCGCCGACAAGGTGCTCTACAAGGAGGCCCTGCGCCTCGGCCTCGACCAGGACCCCAAGGTCCAGAAGGTCATGGTCAACACCCTGCTCCGGCAGGAAGTCTACGCCCAGGTGCGCAACTCGGACTTCTCCGAGGAGATGCTGCAGGCCTACTACGACGATCACCCCGAAGAGTTCGTGGTGCCCGAGAAGGTCCAGATCAAGCGCATCCTGGTCCGCGTGAACGACGAGCGCTCCGACGCCGACGCCATGGCCGAGGCCGAGCGCCTGCGCGACATGGTCGCCGACAACCCCAAGGACAGCTTCAAGGAGGTCGCCTCCAAGCACAGCGAGGACCCCTACCGCCGCCGCGGCGGTGACGTGGGCTTCGTCTCTGCCGAAGGCAAGCCCGGTCTGGACGAGGCCATCGTGGCCAAGGCCTTCGAGATGTCCGTGGGCGAGGTCTCCGCGCCCTTCAAGACCGAAGATGGCTACAACATCGTCTACGTGGCCAACAAGCGCGAGCGCGTCGAGCGCACCTTCCAGCAGATGAAGGGCTCGGTGCTCCGCAAGGTCAAGAACGAGAAGCTCAAGGAGCTGTACCAGGGCTACGTGGATGAGCTCCGGACCGGCTCGTCCATCGAGATCAACGAGGACAAGCTGGCCGCCATCGACATCAAGGCGGCCGTCAAGGCGGCCCCTCCGGGCATGGAGCTGAACCCCATGGTCGCCGAGCGCGACGCCAAGCTCCCCGGCCAGGCCGACGACGACGCCAACGAGGAAGGTGCTGGCGACGAGTAGTGTTGCCAGCTTCATCATGAACCTTCGCTTCCCCTCCTTCCTGCTCGCGGCCGCCCTGGGTCTGACCCTGGCGGGGGGGGGTGGAGCTTTCGGGGCCAGGGAGGACCTCA
>CAYZVO010000127.1:22806-26194 GCA_964481655.1 uncultured Enterobacterales bacterium
GGGGGCGGGTGCCCCCGCCGCCCGCGGGCGGCCCGCCCGCGGCCGCCCCCCCCCCGCCCCCCCCCCCCCCCCCCCCCCGCCGCTGCGTGCCGAGATCGTCGATCGCATCGCCGCGGTGGTCAACGACGACGTCATCACCTGGACCGAGGTCTACGAGATCGGCGCCGACCACATCGAGCGCACCGCCACCGCTGATCCCAGCCGCCGTCGGGCCCTGGAGCTCGAGGTCCTCGACGTCCTCATCGGCCGCCGCCTGGTGGAGCAGGAGATGCGCCGCCTGGGCATCGACGTGGGCGACCAGGACATCGAGCGCGCCCTGTCGGACATCGCCCGTCAGAACGGCCTGGAGCGGGAGCAGCTGCGCACCGAGGTCGAGGCCTCGGGCATGGCCTGGGACGCCTACCTCGACGAGCTCACCGAGAACCTCCGGGAGATGATGTTCAACCAGCAGGTGCTGGCCCCCCGCATCACCATCCGCGAGGACGAGCTCCGCGACGCCTACCGCCGCAGCGCGGCTCAGCTCTCCGGGCCCGAGCAGGCCCACCTGCAGACCATGCTGCTGGCCTACCCGGCCGACGCCACCGAAGAGCAGCAGGCCGCCGTGCTGACCCAGGCCCAGGAGCTCCGCCAGCAGGCCGCCGAGGGCGCCGTGTTCGCCGAGCTCGCGGCGGAGTTCAGCGCCGAGCCCTACGCCAGCCGGCGTGGCGAGATGGGCACCTTCCGCCAGGGCGAGCTGGTCGGCACCCTCGACGAGCCGGCCTTCGCGACCCCCGTCGGCTCGGTGGCCGAGCCCATCGTCACACCCCAGGGCGTCTTCCTGCTGCACGTGGTCTCCCGCGGACAGCCCGACGCTCCGCCCTTCGAAGAGGTCCGGGATCGGCTGCACGGGCAGCTGATGGAGCTCGAGTACGCCGAAGCCCGCGAGCAGTGGGAGGTCCAGGCGCGACGCCGGGCGTCCGTGAAGGTGCTGCTGGAGTCCTAGGAGCTGTCGGCGGTCAGCCGACAGCCGACAGCCGACAGCCGACAGCCGACAGCGGTGTGGGTTGGCGATAGTGCAGGCGTCGTGGAACCCGTGACGCCGGAGTTGTCGTGACCGTGCAGCTTCCCATCGTTGTGACGCCGGGTGATCCCCTCGGCGTGGGCGCCGAGGTCGCGTTGAAGGCCGGCCCGCAGGCCCCGGGCCGGCTGGTGCTGGTCGGTGATGAGGCATGGCTGCTGGCCGAGGCCACGCGACAGGGCATCAGCCTGCGACGCATCGCCAGCCTCGAGGACGCTCCCGAGGGCCTGTCCCTGCTGGCGCCTCCGCCCGGGTCCGAGCCCGTCGAGGTCCGCGCCATCCGCTTCGCGGCGGAGTCCTGCCTGGCCGGGACCGCCAGGGCGATGGTCACCGGCCCCATCCACAAGGCCCGCCTGGCGGCCCGCGGCTTCGGCTTCCCCGGCCACACCGACTACCTGGGCGAGCTGTGCGGGGTCGAGCAGCCGGTGATGGCCTTCGTGGGCCAGCGGATGCGGGTGGTGCTGGCCACCATCCACATGCCCCTGCGTCAGGTCCCCCACGCCATCACCCGCGAGGGCCTGATGCACGTGGTGCGCACCGCCCACGCGGCCCTTCGGGACCAGCTTGGCATCCCTGAGCCCGTGCTCGTCGTGGCCGGCCTGAACCCCCACGCCGGTGATCAGGGGGTGCTCGGCAGCGAGGAGCTGGATCTCATCGGCCCCACCTGCGACGAGCTGCGGGCCGAGGGCCTGCAGGTCTGCGGCCCCTACGCCGGCGAGGCCGCCGCCCGCGACGTGGCCGAGGGTCGCGCCGACATGCTGGTGGCGATGTACCACGACCAGGGGCTGGTCCCCCTCAAGGTGCTCGACTTCGGCAGCTCGGTGAACTGGACCCTGGGCCTGCCCATCGTGCGGACGAGCGTCGACCACGGCACCGCCGATGACATCGCGGGGAAGGGGATCGCCGATCCGGGCTCGATGCTGGCGGCGATGCGGCTGGCAGACCGGGTGACGGGCTAGACGGTGGTCTCAACGACGTGCGTGGAGTCGTGGGATTCACACGGAGCACGCGGAGGACGCGGAGGCTCCGCTCCGTGCAAGAAACGAGCGGCGCCGGGCGATGAGGGGGAGTGGCGCTGGGCGAAGCGTCAGTCGGCAGCCAGGTTCAGCTCTCGGCAGCCATCGTCGAGCAGGACATGGGCGTCCGCGTCCTCACCGGCCCAGACTAGGCAGTCGGTGATCTCGGAGTACCACCAGGCCTGTAGGCGCCAGACCATGCTGGCCTCCATCTCGGGGGTGCCCGGGTACAGGGTCTCGTGGCCGTCGAAGGGGGTCCAGTCCGTCTGGATGGGCAGCTCGAGGTCCCAGATGTCCCAGTGCCCGCCGGGGTCGTAGTCGGTGTTCACCAGCTCCCAGCTCTCGTCCCAGGGGCTCGACCGATCCTGGCTGATGTCGAGGGTCACAAGCTCCGTCCAGCCAGTCAGCTCGGCGTGGTAGCGCCAGCTCGCTGTGTCGTAGCCGTAGCTGACGAGCTCGAACTGCGCCTCTGGTTGGTGGCAGTTGGTGTCCCACTGGCAGCTGTCCCCCGCGCGCCGCGAGTCCTGGGCCTCAGGCTCACATCCCAGCAGAAGCAGCAGCGCCACGACGGATGTCATCTTCACTCCCTCATCCAGCGTAGCAGGCACCACCACTCCCCCTCAACGCTCATCACCACCCGCCGCTCGAAGGGAGCGGAGCCTCCGCGTTCTCCGCGCTCTCCCTGTGAGCTTGACCAAGAACGCAACGACCCCCGCCGCAGCCGAGGCCGGGCGGGGGTCGAGAAAACGTAGGGGACCTTCTTAGAAGGTGATCTCCCGGCACTTGTCGTCGGCGATGATGCTGGCGTCGGCGCTGGCGCCGGCCCAGTACACGCAGTCGGCGACTTCGCCCGCATCGTAGACTTCGATGAGCCACAGCATGGTCTCTTCCATGGCGGCCTCGCCGGCGAACAGGGTGTTCACGCCGGACTCCTGAGCGGCCCAGTCGGTGGTGATGGGCAGGGTGATGCCCCAGGTGTCCCACATGCCGTCGGGGTCGTACTCGCCCTGAACCAGCTCGTGGTCCTCGTCCCAGGGGGAGGAGGTGTCCTGGGTGATGTACATGCTGGCGGACTCGGCCCAGCCGAGCACGTCGACGTTGTAGGTCCACTCAGCGGCGTCGTAGCCGTAGCTCACGACGTCGATCTCGGTGTCGGGGATCTCGACCGGAGCGGTGTCGCCGCCGGTCTCCTCGAGGCCGGTCTCGCAGACACCATCGGTGTCTTCGCATTCCTTCTCTTCACCGAATCAGCCGATCAGGGCGAAGGCGGCCAGGGGCAGCAGGTACTTGGTCATGGTTGCGTCTCCATCTCTTG
>CAYZVO010000128.1:0-26066 GCA_964481655.1 uncultured Enterobacterales bacterium
GGCCCAGCTGAAACGCGGGGGGCGCCAGCGGTTTCAACCTCGGGGGGGGTGAGCGTCACCCTCGGCCCAGCTGAAACGCGGGGGGCGCCAGCGGTTTCAACCTCGGGGGGGGTGAGCGTCACCCTCGGCCCAGCTGAAACGCGGGGGGCGCCAGCGGTTTCAACCTCGGGGGGGGTGAGCGGCACCCTCGGCCCAGCTGAAACGCGGGGGCGCCAGCGGTTTCAACCTCGGGGGGGGGTGAGCGGCACCCTCGGCCCAGCTGAAACGCGACCTCCGCTGCTACGCGGGCAAGCCCGCCAGCACCTCGGCGAATCCCTGCCAGGGGATGTAGTCCACGCCGTGGGTGTCGCAGAGTGAGGCGAGGGTGTCCCGGGCGAAGACCAGGTCGGCCTCGCGGGCCGCGCAGAGGTCGGAGGCGCCGTTGCCGACCATCACCACCCGGGCGCCGGCGGCGCGGGCGCGGCGCACGTGGACGCCCTTGCAGTTGAGGCAGCGCTCGCAGGGCTCACCGTCGACGGGGGGGAGCACCCGGGGGCCGTCGGAGCCCTCGACCAGGCGGTTGCAGGACAGCTCCACGCCTCCCACCCCGAGCTGCTCCAGCATGGGCTCGATGTAGGCGTCCAGGCCTTCCGAGACGACGCGCACGGTCCACCCGCGCGCCTCGATGGCGGCCACCAGCTCCGGGAAGCCGGGCCGACACGGCACCGCGCCCACATGGGCGGCGATCTCGGCAGCGCTGAGCCCGAGCCCCGCGAGGTAGCCCTCGAAGTACTCCGCCAGCCCGATCTCGAGGGCCTCGTAGGCATCGGCCAGCGGCTCGTAGACCGCGCGGGCGGCCTCGCCCCGGGCGGCGTCGGCGATCACGAAGTCGGCGTCACGAGCCGTGATGGTGCCGTCGAAGTCGACGAGGATCAGCCAGGGGACGGGCTCTGCCATGGGTGCTCCGTATTTTTTTCCGCGCAGCGTGAGTTTTTCTTTTCACCCATCCGCGCCCGTGGGTCCAAGGAAGCGGACACCGAACGCAACCCTCCCCACGAACGGAGAGACATCATGACCCGCACCGCCACCATCGCCGTCCTCGCCATCGCCGCCATCAGCTCCGGCTGCTTCATGCTGCCCGACTCGGAGCTGTCCGAGGTCCTGCCCGACGATCGCATCCAGATCAACATGCCGGTGGCTTCGGACTACGCGAAGGATGACACCCGCGAGTGGTCCACCTTCTACCTGTGGACCGCCGAGGTCACCGAGGACGTGAACCTGATGACCGGCACGGTGCTGTACTGGGTGGACACCATCACCGCGAGCTACCCGCCCTCCTACACCAACGCCGAGCGCCACGAGGCGGTCTGGGGCCCCTGGAACGACGGCCCGCTGGACCCCACCGAGACCCAGCTCCGGGTGCAGCACGACGTCGAGACCGATGCCTACACCTGGGGCTTCGAGCAGTGGAACAAGGACCAGGACTACACCGACGCGGTGGCCGTCATCGACGGTGAGATCGACCCGGGCGCCACCCGCGACGTCAGCACCGGCCGCTTCATCGTGGACTTCACCGCCATCAACGAGCTGGACCCCACCGAGCAGGCCACCGGGCTGTTCGCGGTCGAGTACGACATCGGCCTCGAGGGTGTGTCCGGCACCGCCGCCTTCACCGACTTCGGGCCCCTGGGCTTCGACGCGGCCTACGCCTACGAGCAGACCTTCGGCGGCGAGGGCTCCATGGACCTGCTCCTGGAATCCGACCTCGACCCCGCCATGGGCACGGGCCTGGATGAGCTGCTCATCATGCACAGCCGCTGGATGCCCGACGGCTCCGGCCGCGCCGACGTGATGGTCACCGGCGGCGACCTGGGCGACAGCGTCGGCTACGCCACCGAGTGCTGGAGCAGCAGCTTCGAGGCCGTCTACTACCACGAGGCTCACACGGGCCTGGAGGAGGGTGACGCCAGCCTCTGCGCCTACGGCGACGCCGAGTACACCGACGCGGAGACCGAGGAGGAGCTGGCGATGTACAAGAGCTACTAGCCACCGATCAGCCACACGCTGAGCCCGCGCACGCCGTGCGCGGGCTCATGCCTTCAGGGGTGGACGCTGGCGCTGCGCCGGCCCCATGCTAAGTCCGCGCCCCGCACGGAGGCACCATGCGTCACACCGCCCTGCTCATCGCCCTGCTCACCATCGGCTGCGAGCCGAAGACCATCCTGGACACCGCCGATGACGGCCCCGACACCGGGCCCATCGAGGACAGCGTGCTCGATGACACCGCCAGCGACGACACGGCGGACACCGACGACACCGCCACCCACGCCGGCCACATCGACGCCGACGGCGACGGCTACACGCCGAACGAGGGCGACTGCGACGACCACGACGACACCGTCTACCCGGGCGCCGAGGAGCTGTGCGACGGCAAAGACAACGACTGCGACGGTGTGAGCGACGCGGACTTCGACGCCGACGCCGACGGGGTGTCCGACTGCTCGGACACCTGCCCCATCCAGGTGGACCTGAGCGCGGCGGCCGGCGGTGACGGCAGCTTCGAGCGGCCCTTCCTGGTCATCCAGGACGGCATCGACGAGGCCCCGGTGGTGGGCTGCTGGGAGGTGGAGGTCCACCCCGGCACCTACGTCGAGACGATCGACTTCCTGGGCTACCCCGTGGACGTGCGCTCCACCGACGGGCCCGAGGTCACCACCATCGACGCCGACGGCATGGGCTCCGCGGTCAGCTTCGTGACCGACGAGACCGCCGACGCGCGGCTGTACGGCTTCACCGTCACCGGCGGCGCCGCCGAGCAGGGCGCCGGCATCATCGTGAAGTCCACCGCAGAAGACACCCTCTCCAGCCCCACCATCGAGGGCAACATCATCTCCGGCAACGCCGTGAGCGACGGCGGCATCGGCGGCGGCGTGCTGCTGTACCGCTCCGAGAGCGAGCTGATCGACAACACCATCTCGGGCAACGACGCCTGCATCGGCGGGCCCGAGGACGGCTGCGATGGCGGCGGCGTGGACATCCTCTTCGGCGCCCCCACCGTCTCCCTCAACACCATCGTGGACAACACCGCCGGCGACGGCGGCGGGCTGTGGGTGGCCTACGCCGACGCCGTCATCGTGCAGAACCTGGTGGCCGGCAACCAAGCCGACGACGAGGGCGAGGCCGACGACGCCGACATCTTCACCGCGGGCCAGGGCGGCGGCATCGACCTGCACACCGGCACCGACGGGGTGGTGCTGGCCTCGAACGTCATCGCGGACAACACCGCCAGCACCCACGGCGGCGGCCTGAGCGTCTACGGCTACTACGACCAGGGCACCAGCCCCACCATCACGAACAACACCATCGCCTACAACACGGTGACCGACAGCGACTACGGCGCTGGCGTGGTGCTGTGGGGTGTGGGCGCGCCGAACCTGGTCAACAACATCGTCAGCGACAACCACGGCGTGGGCATCTACCTGCAGTTCGAGCACGCCACCGTCAGCTACGGCGACCTGTGGGGCAACGACAGCGCCTGGGACGGTGCCATCGCCGACCCCACCGGCAGCGACGGCAACCTGGCCGTCAACCCGGGCTTCGTGACCGCCAGCGACGACGGCGACTGGACCAACGACGACTACCGCCTGCGCAGCAGCTCGAGCCTCATCGACGCGGGCGACCCGAGCATCAGCGACACGGACGGCTCCACCTCCGACATGGGAGCCGACGGTGGGCCCTGGGGTGGCTGGCTGTGAGAAGGTGCTGGGCCGCAGCGCTCCTGGCGACCCTCATCTGCGTCGCCTCGCACAGCGCGGAGGCCGCTGACGAAACGAGCGTCGCTCCCGGCGCGGGGGCGGTGTTCTACCTGGACCCGGGGCTCGCCGACTGGACCGAGCCGCCGGGCTTGCAGGAGCTGGTGGCCAACAACTTCGAGCCGCTGCTCCTCCACCTCGAGCCCACAGGCACAGGGACGACCATCGCCCGCGGCGCGTTCGCCATCGAGAGCCCGGTGCGGGCCCAGGACCCCTGCCGCCCGCCGTTCGAGCTGGGGTCCCTCACCCCCACACCCGATGGGCACTTCACCACGGCCCCCGCCGAGGCATGGATGCAGGTCCGAGGCCAGCCGCTGACGGTGCGCGAGCTCACCCTCGAGGGTCACCTGAGCGACGACGGCCAGCGCATCGAGCGAGCCTCCATCAGCGGACTGTTCGACGTGCGCGAGCTCCGGGGTCACTTCATGGCCGACGGCGGAGGCTTCTGCGCCATGGTGGAGGCCGCGGGCGCGTCCTGCGTGCCCTGCCCGGGTGACCGCGAGCCGCGCTGCATCCGTGCCCGGGCCGAGGGCATCGAGAGCGTGGCCGACACCAGCCTCTCGTTCGCGACCAGCCACCGCCCGCCCGCGAGCTGCGCCCCGGAGGGTCACGCCCCCTGCGTCCCGCGGGACCTCTCCCCCCGGGTCGCCGGTGGTGGCGCCGAGCGCGGCTACACCCTGCTCGCGCTCATGGGCAGCACGGAGACCTCGCTCATCGACACCGAGGGCCGGACCGTGCACCGCTGGACCCACCCTGCCGAGGCCCCCCTCGACCTCGTGGCGAAGCTGCGGGACGACGGCCGCCTGCTCCGCACCGTCTCCCTGGGCCGACCGGGCTTCCACGACGCCATCCCCGCCATCGGCGTCGAGGAGTACAGCTGGGACGGCGAGCTGCTCTGGAGCTACGAGCTGGGTGACCGCAAGCGGGCGCTGCACCACGACCTGGCGCCGCTGCCCAACGGAAACGTGCTGCTGCTGGCCTACGAACGCGTGACCCGGCGGGAGGCCATCGCGCTGGGGTGGGACCCGGAGCAGGTCCCGCAGTCGGGCGTGTGGGCCGAGGCGGTCATCGAGCTGCGCCCCGAGCCCCCGACCGGCGGCACGATCGTCTGGGAGTGGAGGATCGTCGATCACCTCATCCAGACACACGACCCGGACAAGCCCGACTTCGCCACGCCCGCCGACCGCCCCGAGCGGCTCGACCTGGGCGCCGCACCGAACCAGCTCGGCCCGGACTGGTTGCACATCAACAGCCTCGACTACAACGCCGCCCGCGATGAGATCCTGCTGAGCGTGTTCACCACCAGCGAGATCGTGGTCATCGATCACAGCACCAGCAGCGAGGCCGCCGCTGGCAGCACGGGAGGACAGCGCGGACAGGGTGGGGATCTGCTCTTCCGCTGGGGCCATCCCGCCATCTGGGGAGGATCCGGCCCCTGACAGCTGTACGGGCAGCACGGAGCGGCGTGGATCGCCGAGGGTCTGCCTGGCGCAGGGGACATCCTGGTGTTCGACAACGCCGTCCAGCTCTGGGAGGACCAGCTACACCCCGACGACTCGTCCATCGTCCAGGTGCGCCCCGCCCTCGACGCCAGCGGTCACTACCTGCCCCCTGCGGAGCAGCCCACCGAGCCCAGCTGGCGGGGCGGCGATGGGGGCCTGTTCTCCGCCGTCGGCTCGAACGCGCAGCGGCTCCCTGCGGGCGGCACCCTGGTGTGCGAGACCGACGCCGGGAGGCTCATCGAGTTCGACGCCAACGGCCAGCGCGCCTGGGAGCTGGACCTGGCCCCCTGCCAGGCCTTCCGGGCCTGGCGATACGCGCCGGACCACCCCGCGCTCCAGGGCCGGAGCCTGGTGGCCGAGGAGCGACCCTGACCACCGGTTCGGCACCCCCGGGCTTGGAGCCCAGCCACGAACCCGATAGCTCCCGAAGATGCGCGCGAACGGTGACAGCGATGAGCCCGCCCAGCGACGAAGCTGGGCCCGCACCACCCTGGGGCTGGCCTGGTGGCTGCCCTGGAGCGTCCTGCTGGGCGTGATCGCCAGCTGGCCCATGGGGGCCTACCCCGGCGCCATCCCCACCAGCCCGAACTTCCCCCTCCACGCGCTGTTCGCCCGCCACCTGTCCCGGCTGGGCAGCCCCATGAGCTGGCAGGTCATCCCCTTCCCCGACGGCCAGCCCATCGCCATGATGGGGGGGGCCAGCACCGCCATCGCCGCGGTGCTCAATGCGGCCCTGCCCGCCTGGGTCGCGATGAACCTCGGCGTGATGCTGTCGGTGGCGCTCGGTGCATGCTGCGTCATGGCCCTGTGCCGTTCCTGGGGGTGGAGGCCCTCGGCCCAGGCCGCCAGCGCCGCCGCGATCGCCCTGGCCCCCTTCACCCTCAGGGAGCTGTCCGAGGCCCGCTACGAGAACGTGGCCTTCGGCGCCTTCGCCGTCGTGCTGTTGGCCCTGGGGCAGCGAGGCTGGCGCGCGGCGCTGTTGGGCGGGGCTGGGCTGATCTGGGCGGCCTTCAGCTCCCCCTACCAGGCACTCGCCGCGGGGCTCGTGATGTGCCTGGGCATCGTCACCGTCCCCCGGGGCGACCGACGCTGGCTGGTGCTCGCTCTGATCGCGGCCCTGGCCACCACGCTGCCCTACTACCTGTACGAGGCCTTGCCCGGCAGCGAGGCGGCGTCGCTGTACACCCCCTCGGCGGTCAGCCCGGGGCCGGTCTCGCTGGCGGAGCTGGTGACCCCCCCGGCGGGCGCGGACGTCGGCTCACGCCTGGCCTGGCTCGGCACGCGCACGCCCTATCTCCCGCCGGCGAGCGTCCCCTTCTCCCCGCGTCCGCCCCTGCAGTTCCTGGTGTTCTCCGGCTACCTCGGCGTCGTCCTGGCGATCGCGGGGGCGCTGGGGCTGCTGCTCGGGCTGCGAGAGCGCCGCCTGTGGCCGGTGGTCCTCACCGCGCTGTTCTGCCTGCTGCTGTCCCTGGGTGACGAGCTGCGGCTCACGGCCGACACCGGCACCGGCGTGCCGCTCCCCTTGGCCTGGCTCCCCGCGGTCCCCCTGCTGGGGCGCATGGTGATGCTCCACCGCCTGGCGGGCTTCGTGAGCTTCGTGCTGGCCCTGGGCATCGGGCGCCTGGTGACCGCCGCTGGGCCCACCTGGCAGCGAGCGCTGGCGCCGATCCTGGTCGCGGCCCTGCTGCTGGACGGGACAGCCCTGTCGGACACGCACTGGCCCGTGCCCATGGCCCACAACGAGGTCCCGCCCAGCCTGACCCAGCTGCCGCCGGGGCCCATCGCCACCTGGCCCGGGGAGCCCTGCTGGAGCCGCGTGCAGCTCGAGCACGTGGCGCTGGTGCTGGACCGTCCTGTGGCGATGCACGGAGGGCTGCGGCAGGTGCTGGCCGGCGAGGGCGAGCGCGTCATCACCACCGAGCAGACCTCCGAGACCCCCGAGGCCTGGCTGGCGCGGGTCCAGGCCGCAGGAGCCCACGGCTGGCTCCGCGCTCAGGATCTCCCCTGCGGCGATGCCTGGCCCGAGCCCCCCATGTCACCGGAGCGAGAACGCTGCGATGACGGCTGGTGCACGGCGGTGCTGGGGGATGATCCCGGGACGACCCAGCCCTGAGGCCGGCGCGCCGGCCAGCCCTCCCAGCTCACCGGCCCACATGGCCTCACCGACGCGCCAGTTGTCGGCTGCGCTGTGGTAGAGCTGCCCATCCTCCAGGGCGGGCACCGAGCCCAGGCGGCGCGCCTGCAGATCAGCCCTCCAGCGCACCTTCACCGATCCCCAGGATGCTGTCGGCCCGGTCCCGCAGCCTGGCGAGGGCGTCCTCGTCATCGGCCAGGGACACACCCCAGCTGGGGATGCACGCCTTCAACGCCGACTGCCAGCGCTCGGTCTCGAGCTTCTCGGGGAAGCAGGCCGCGATGACATCCAGGATGATCGACGCCGAGGTGGAGGCACCGGGGGAGGCGCCCAGCAGCGCGGCCAGGCTGCCGTCCGCAGAGGTGACGACCTCGGTCCCGAACTGGATCATGCCCAGCTCTTCCGCGGTGCGCTTGATGATCTGGACCCGCTGACCGGCCACCCGCAGCTCCCAGTCCTCGTCCCGGGCCTCGGGGAAGTACTCCCGCAGGGCCTCCATCCGCTGGGCGGGCGACTGCAGCACCTGGCCGATGAGGTAGGTGGTCAGGTGGAAGTTCTTCAAGCCGGCGGTGCCGATGGGGAGCACATTGCCGGGCCTCAGCGAGGTCGGCAGATCCATGATCGAGCCGTGCTTGAGGAAGCGGGTGCTGAAGCCGGCGTAGGGGCCGAAGAAGAGCTGCTTCTTGCCGTTGATGGTCCGGGTGTCGAGGTGGGGGACCGACATGGGCGGCGCGCCCAGCTTGGCGTTGCCGTAGACCTTGGCCGCGTGCTGCTCGACGATCTCCCGGTTCTTGCACCACAGGAACATGCCGCCCACCGGGAAGCCGCCGTAGCCGCTGGCCTCGGGGATGCCCGTGCCGAGCAACACCGGCAGGGAGTGGCCACCGGCGCCGATGAAGACGAAGCGCGAGCGCAGCTGGGAGACGACCCCGGTGTCCCGCCGCTTAGTGGTGACCAACCAGGTCTTGTCCGGCAGGCGCCGGAGGTTCTTGACCTGCACGCCCAGGGAGAGCTCGAACTCGTCCTGGGCTTCGAGGTGATCGAAGAGCGCGGTGGTGATCCGGCCGAAGTTGACGTCGGTGCCCCGCGCCACGCGGGTCGCGGCGATGAGCTGGTCGGCCGACCGCCCCTTGGTGATGAGCGGGGCCCACTCTCCGATCTGGGCGGCGTCGGTGCTGAACGCCATGTCCCTGAAGAAGGGGTGCACGGACAGCGTCTCGTGGCGGGCCTTCAGGAAGGCGACGTCTCGCTCGCCGAACACGAAGCTCAGGTGCGGCGTGGGCGCGACGATCTTCGAGCCGTCGGGGATCCAGCCGCGCTCCACCATGGTGGCCCACAGCTGCAGAGAGGCCTCGAACTGCTCGTTGATGCGCAGGGCCTTCTCGATGTCGACGACGCCGTCGTCGTCGGCGGGGGTGTAGTTCAGCTCGCAGTTGGCCGCGTGGCCTGTGCCCGCGTTGTTCGAAGCGAGGCTGCTCTCGAGGCCGACCGCCTCGAGCCGCTCGAACGCCCGCATCCGGAACCCGGGCTCCAGGGACTTGAGGATGGCGCCGAGCACGGCGCTCATGATCCCGCCGCCGACGAGGACCACGTCGACGACGTCGTCTCGCAGGGCTGCGCTGGACTGGGATTCGGATTCGTGCTGAGTCATGGCTTCCCCCCAGGGGTGGAGGAGGATTGGGTATCGATGCTCGCATGTAATGCTCGCCCACCGACCCCATGGGGCGCGGCGATCCCCTTAGTTGTGACCCTGCTTACCAGTTAGCTGCGAGGCTCCAGGCGCGGGTAGCCGTGGAGCTCCCGGATGCCATCCCAGCGCTCGTTCACCGCCCGGATCACGTCGTCGGACAGCTGGAAGGTGTTGGCCTCGTAGCTCCGCTGCGCGTCGAAGTGGCGCTGGAACTCCACCCGCGCCCGCTCCCAGCCCTCGAGCCCGAACTGCGCGTAGATGCGCTCCATGAACGGCATGGGCTCCCGGATGAAGTCCTCGTACTTCACCTCGATGAGGTTGCCCTGGGGGATGAGGGCCTTGGTGCGCTCGTAGGTCTCCATGTGGGAGGCGTACAGCGCGAGCACCTCTTCCTGGAGCATGGCGTCGGTGAAGGTCTGCAGCGTGTAGAGCGGCACCACCTTGCGGTAGTACTTCAGGTTGGAGGCGTACAAGGTGTAGGGGTCGCGGTAGGTGTGGACGAACTTGGCGTTGGGGTACAGCTCGAGGACCTGCTCGATCCGGAAGGCGATGGCCGGGTTCTTGAGGAAGAGCTGCCGGCCCTCGGCAAGGTGGGTCAGGGCCCGGAGCACGTAGTCGTAGTCGCGCTTCCAGCGTTGTGCGTCTTCGGGCAGCCCCTCGAAGCTGTGGTACTTGGCCAGCTCCCGGAAGCGCCGGGGGAAGAC
This sequence comes from uncultured Enterobacterales bacterium, assembly GCA_964481655.1. Classification (GTDB taxonomy): domain Bacteria; phylum Myxococcota_A; class UBA796; order UBA796; family JAFGLY01; genus CALDOK01. The sequence continues at coordinate 9,822 of CAYZVO010000128.1, forward strand.
CATGCCGTGGTAGTAGGCGTACTTCGAGAAGGTCCCGACGCAGTACTCTTCCTCGGTGGGCTCGTCGCTGGACAGGGGCACGTTGTCCATGGGCCGCTGCTCGGGCAGCGAGGCGTCCACGACCCAGCGCGCGATGGACGGGATCGAGAAGTACATGGCGAAGGTGTAGGCCAGCAGGTTCGAGGCGTAGCCCCGGGCCGGATCCTTCGACAGGGTGGTGATCAGGTAGGTGGTGCCGGTGCGGTAGTGCCCGATCACGAACACGGGGTCCCGCTCGATGGGCGTGTCGCGGACCACGCGCCGCAGCTTCATGCGCTGGTGCAGGCGGAAGGGCGTCGTGAGGGAGACCAGCCCCAGCGCGTAGCAGAAGCGGGGCCAGTACCTGGGGGAGACCACGGCGCGGTTCTCCAGCATGAGCCGCGCGATGTTCTCCCAGGTGTAGCCGGCCAGGATCTCGTCCTCGAGGGTCAACCAGTCCGGCCTGTCCATGACGTCGCTCCGGGGTCCGTTCGCGAAGGTGCTCCGCTGAAAGCTATCTCGCGGAGGGGCTCGCGACCGGGCCCTCGGCTACTGCAGGTAGCTCTCCAGCACCATCCTCGCGGAGTCCGAGAGCCCGTAGGAGTCCAGCTCGTCGCCGTGGATCTCCCAGCTGCCGTAGCCACCCAGGATGCCGTTGCAGCGGGCCGCGGCCGTGGACCGCACGATGTCGGCGTGGTCGTCGTACATGCGCTCGAAGTCGCGGTAGACCACATCGGTCCGCTTCAAGCGGTACTTCTGGTGGTAGTCCTCGGCGTCGTAGAAGGTCGGGACCTCGCGGATGTCGACCTCCGGCTGGCCCTGCGCGTCCCGAGACGCGGTCGCGAGCTCGCGCTGCTGTTCGTCGTGCCAGAAGATGATGGGCGCGTACTGGGTGCAGGAGGTGGAGGCGGCGTCCGCGCCCTCCCAGTACAGCTCCAGCAGCGCGGCGTAGTCGACGCGCTCGGGATCGAAGCTGATCTCGATGCTCTCGGTGTGGTCACCCAGATCGGTGTAGCTGGGATCGTCGGTGGTGCCGCCGGCGTAGCCGACGCGGGTGCTCACGATGCCAGGGAGACTCCCGTACCGGGAGTCGGGGGTCCAGAATCAGCCCAGGGCGAAGGTCGCCAGCTCCACGTGGGCCGGGGCGGCCTGATCGATGGAGGGCGGCGGCAGCTCGCCGTCCTCCCAGCCCGTCTCGGCGGTGTCCAGCAGGGCGCCGGTGTCGGCGACCGAGTCCCGGGGCTCGCCGCTGTCCGTGACCGGCGGCTCGGCGGTGTCGGCCACCGGCGGCGTGCAGGCGGCCAGCAGCAGGGGGAGGATCAGGCGCATGGGACCTCCGGAGCGCGCCTCGGTGCGACGGCGCGCGCGGGTACCCCTGGTGGGTACCACCAGGCCGACCCGCTCGCTGGTGAGCCCGACCACCCCGCGCCGGGGAATGCCGGGTTCGTCAGCCCTGGACCGCCACGATCACGCCGTCCACGGCCAACACCAGGTCCCGGCCGTCCGCCATGCGGAGCACCGCCCTGGCGATCGCGACCCGGGGCTGGATCTTGGGCACGTACACCCGATCGATGTGGATCACCGCGTCGGGGGAGGAGAAGTCACCCGGGCCCACCTGGCCACCGAAGTGATCGGAGCGGCCGAAGGCGATGTGCACGCCCAGCTTCTCGTCCAGCAGCACCTCGCCGATGGGCTCGATGCCCATGTCTCCCAGCACCCCCAGCCCCAGCTCCGAGAGGTTGGCGTAGGCGGGCTCGGCCTCGATGAGCGCGGCCTCGGCCTCGGACACCGGCCCTTCGCTCAGCACGCGCACGGCGTTGTTCTCGACGATCTCGTACAGCACGACCTCGCCGTCGAGCTCCACCGGCATCACGCCCGCGCTGGCCGAGGCGTCACCCTCGATCTCACCCTCGTAGGGCACGATGTAGGCTTCACCCGAGGGCAGGTTGCCCGCGATGCCGTTGCGGGGGAACATGCCGCCGGAGGCGTGGGCGCTGCGGTGCCGCAGGTCCAGCCGCAGCTCGTAGCGCCGGGAGCCATCCACCAGGAACTCGAAGTCGCAGGCGGTGGCCTCGTCGAGCAGGTCCTTCAAGACCCCCACCCGGCGCCCGATCTCGGTGTAGTCCAGCCGCAGGGCCGGCAGCATGGCGGGGTTGAACCCGGGCATGGTCGCGGCCCGGAAGCCCAGGCGCGGGGCGGCCACCTTCATGGGCGCGGTGGCCGAGAACTCGGTGGGCAGCAGCACGATGCTGTGGCTCACCAGGACGGCGTCGATGGGCACCGGCTCGGCGTCGACCACCTCGGCGGTGGCTGGAAGCGGTGCGTCTGCGGGGTGGTACCACCCGTGGTCGGGCAGGTCGCCGTTGTTGGTGTGGGCGTTGCGGTAGAGCACCAGATCCACCCCCTCGAGCCCCAGCTCGGCCACCAGGGGCGCGAGCCCGCGCACCCAGCCCGCCCCGATCTCGCGACGCAGGGCCCAGTCCTCGTTGTCCGGGACGACGGCGTCGGGCAGGTCGATCATCACGGCCAGCCGCCGATCGTCCGCGCCGGGCATGAACGCGCTGCGGATGAGGGAGACCAGCTCTCGCGGGGACAGGTTGGCGGACAGGGGACCTCGCGGCGGGCAGGGGGCGAGGCAGGCCCACCGCTAACACGGGGCCGGTGGGGGCCCCCGCCGCCCCCCTCCGCGCTCCTTGACCTTCCTCGGGCCCAGGGGCACACTGCGTGTACCCGAGGCACCCTCCTGTCCGGCCTTCCCCCGGTGCCCCATGCGCCTCCACGCGAGGCGGCGCCTGCTCGGCGCCGTCGCCCTGTCGTTCCTCGTGCTCAATTCCGCCTGTGAACCCCAGGCGCCGGCGAACCCCTACGCCCAGCAGGAGCACACCGTCCTGCACCTGCTGGAGACGGACATGACCAGGTGGGTGGCCCAGCACGATCCCGAGCGCGCCTTCCAGGGCTACAACCTCTTCCTGTTCGGGCGCCGCATCCCCACCCTGGTGGACATGAACGGGGAGCGCGTCCACAGCTGGCCCGCGGTGCGCGCCAGCGGTTCGGCGAAGCTCGACCACCAGGGCAGGCTCACGGTGATCAGCGCCGAGGGTGGAATCCGGCGCTACGCCTGGGACGGAGAGCACCTGGACACCTGGTCCGAGCCGTCCATGGAGCTGGCCTTCCACCACGACTTCACCTGGCTCCCCGACGACAGGCTGCTGGCCATCGCCAACAGCGGCGACGGGATCACCGACGAGCTGCAGGAGCTGGACGGCCGCGGGCGGGTGCGCTGGCGCTGGAAGGTGGCGGACCGCCTGGGGACCGACCTGCCGTCGGCGGACCTGGACGCGTGGCACACGACCCATGTGAACGCCGTCCAGGTGCTGCCCGAGAACCCCCTGTTCGACGAGGGCGACCCCTGCTTCCGGCCCGGCAACCTGCTGGTGAGCGCCCGCAACCTCGACACCATCTTCGTGGTGGACCGCGCCAGCGACGCGGTCTGCTGGCAACACAGCGGCCAGCTCGACCGCCAACACACCCCACGCATGGTCCCCCGCGGCGCCCCGATGGCGGGGAGCATCGTCGTGCTGGACAACGGCCTGCGGAGCAAGCGGGCCTATCGACAGAGCCGGGTGGTGGTCCTGGATCCCCGCGACCACAGCGAGCGCTGGAGCTACGACCGCCCCGACTTCTTCAGCTCGGTGGGCGGCGCGGTGCAGCCCCTGCCCAACGGCAACACGCTGGTGCTCTCCACCCAGGGCGGGCGGGCCTTCGAGATCGATGCGAAGGGAGACCGGGTCTGGGAGTGGCGCCCCCAGAGCCTCCCCACCGTGCTCCAACGGCTGGCCCCGGACCACTGCCCCCAGCTGGCCGCGATGCCGGCCAGGGAACCCCAGGCCAAGGTCCTACGGGAGGACGAGACCTACTTCGATCGCGACCTGTTCGAGTTCGGCGCGGGCATGGAGATGCGCGTGGCCCAGGTGGACGATCGACCCCTGAACCTGCTGGTGGAACAGCGCGCGTGCCGGGTGCTCCGGCTCCCCCCCTCCCCCAACCTCAGCCTGCGCTGGGGCCTGGACCGCCACGACGGCGCGGCCCCCGGGGCCTCATCGAACTTCCGCGCCACGATCCGGCCCGTCGACGGCGGTGAGCCCCACACCCTGATGGACCGGCGGCTCGGGCTGGACGAACCGGAGCAGATCCAACAGGGCCAGCACCCCCTGCACCAGTGGCAGGGCCAGCGGGTGGAGCTCTGCCTCGAGGCCCAGGACGTGGGCGACTGCGGCCCGGCGCCCTGCGGCTTCTGGGTGGAGCCCCACCTGGTCAGCGACGATCCCCTCTTCGCGCTGCACGACGACTTCCCCGCCCTCGACGCGGCCGAGGCCCAGCGGCGCACCGAGCAGCTGAAGGCCCTGGGCTACGTGCTCTGAGCCACACAGGGCCCGTCAATCGGGCGCCTCGAGGCCCTCCAACAGCGGAGGCAGGGACCGCGCCAGGCAGCGACCCGCCGCCCGCTTTCCCCAGGGCGTCATGTGCAGCCCGTCGTCCAGGTAGAAGACATCCGGAAGCAAGCGCTCCTCGGCCTGGATGCAGGGCACGAGATCGATCCGGAGCAGCCCGTGTCGCTCCGCGCTCTGCGCGACGAAGTCGTTGACGATGGCCGACAGCCAGTCCCCGTCGTTCTGGCCCTGCAGGGGATGCCCTCCCGGCACAGATCGAGGGGCCCCGGATCCAGCTGCTCGTGGGGGATGACGACGGGCTCGTGGGTGGCGCCGGTGGCCCCCTCGCTGGAGACCTGCGACGAGACGTGGTGCGTCGCGGACCTGCGGCCACACGGCGCGAGCAGGGATCAGTCGACCCCGTAGGTCTCCAACCAGGCCTGGCACTCTTCGGCCTGGTCGGGGCCGAGCTTGGGGGACAGGGTGGCGAGCAAGGCCAGGGCGTCGCGATCGCCGGTGGCCGCCACCCGGAAGGCCTGGGTGGCCGCGCGCTCGTGCTCACCCGCCGCCGCCAGGGCCTGGGCCAGCAGGCGTCGATCGGCGATCATCATCCCGTCGTCCAGGATGGTCGCCGCGTGCCACAGCGCGTCGGACGCACCGACCGGGTCCCCCTGCTCCCACAGCAGCCGCCCCCTGAGCAGCAGCACCGCGCTGTCCTCCGGGAAACGTTCGGTGGCCGCCAGGGCCGCATCGGGCTGGCCCGCCGCGCTCAACAGCTCCGCAGCGCGGGCCGTGTCGAAGGCGTCGAGCTCGTCGGCCAGCGCCTCGTGGGCGACCGTGGCCGCCAGCTCGGGGCTCACCGAGGACGGGCTGCAGGCCAGCAAGCGCAGGCGCTCGAGCCGCGGGCCGGCCGCGGTGGGCTCCAGCTGTGCCAGCTGCTCGACCTCCCGCCAGCGGGCGGCCGCCTCCACCCCGTCGGCGGGGCAGCCCAGCTGCTCGGCGCAGAGGGGCAGGGCCTCGAGTCCAAACCCGGGGAGCAGCGGGCCGTCGGCGCGGGTGAACAGGACCCGCCCCCGATCGGTGTGGACCGCCCGCCAGTCGGGGCTGGCCGCGAGCCGTCCGCACAGGGGCCAGTCGCGGGCCACCAGGGCGTGATCGATGCCCCACTGGGCGTCCATGCCCTGGAAGGTCGCGGCGCTGCGGGTGGACTGGCGCAGCAGCGCGTGGTGGGCCGGGCTGTGGAAGGTGGGGGTGCGGAAGTCGATGGCCACCTGCAGCTCGGGGGCCAGGTGCCACAGCAGGTAGCCACCGTCGGAGATGCTGTTGTAGAGGTGGCCCTGGGCGCCCTGGGACTCGAGCAGCGCCGCCGCCGCCACCGGATACGCCGGCTCCCACAGGCCCAGGCCGGGCCGGAGGTGGGGTGCGTGGGTGGCGGTGGCCAACCAGGTGGCCGGGACGACGACGATGGCCGCGGTCGCCGCGAGCAGGCGCTCGCCGGCGGCGAGCAGGCCCGACACCGGGCGGGCGTCCCGCAGCAGCAGCGGCAGCAGCAGGATGGCCCAGGTGGCCTCGAAGCGGACCGCGGTGATGGTCATCGCCAGGCCCAACAGGGCCAGCAGCAGGTCCCCGATCCGCACCCGGTAGGACAGCGCTCGCACCACGGCGAAGACGATCAGGACGAGCAGCCAGGTGGTGGGCTCGAGGCCGTCCGGCACGAGATCTTCCCACAGCAGGGGCCGCATGTCGCCGACATGACGCGCCGAGTCGGTGCCCGCGTGGTGCAGCACATCGGCCACGACCGCCGGACCCCGGGGACCCAGGAACAGCGAGATGCTCCCGGAGGCCGCGACCACCAGCCCGACCGCCCGCAGCCCCAGCCGGCCGTCGCGCCAGTGGTCCAGCGCCCGGCAGGCCACGATGGCGGCGACCAGCACATGGCTGCCGTGGCTGTGGGCCCAGACCAGCTGGAGCAGCAGCAGCAGGATCACGCCGCGGCGGTCGAAGGGACGCTCGAGCAGGAGCAGCAGCGAGACCAGCAGCGGCAGGAAGGCCACCTGGGGCCGGGCCAGGAAGTGACCGCTCACCGCGGCGGCGACCATGGCCGCGACGAGCAACCCGAGCCACGGCCGCGCGCGGGCGATGCGCAGACCCAGCGCACAGAGCAGGGCGCCGGTGGCCCCCGCGGCGCCGGCCACCACCGCGGTCAGGCCGTGGGCACCCAGGGCGCGCCACCCCGCCAGCAGGACCACCTGGAAGAGCCACTCGGTGGTGGCCCAGGTCCAGCCATCCTGGGTGAAGGTGGCGTGGTCGGGGAAGCTGAACCAGCCGTGCTCGAGCACCTGCTTGCCCCCCCACAGGTGCCACCAGAGGTCACCGGCGTAGCGGGGGTGCAGCTGCGCCGCGATCATGCCCGCCACGATGGCCGCAGAGGCGAGCCACAGGGCGAGACCGGGGACGCGGGCAGAGTCGTCGAGCTTCATCGTGGAGGCGGGCAGTGCGACGGAGGCCGCGGGCGGGGCGGAACAACGTAGCGTCTAAATCGCCAGCTCCACAGGTCTCGGCCGCGGGCGAGGAGCTGCGTCCAGGTCCGCCAGGCGCCCGGCGGCCCAGCTGCCCGAGCGCCTCAGCAGCTCTCGGAGCTCCGCCGCGACCAGGGGCCGGGAGAACCAGAAGCCCTGCACGCAGGGGCAGCGCAGATCCGCGAGCCGGCGCAGCTGCTCCACCGTCTCCACACCTTCGGCGATGACGTTGAGCTCGAGCAGGTGCCCCAGGGTGATGATGCTCTGGACGATGGCGTCCGAGCCGTCGGACAGGGCGATCTCCCGCACGAAGGAGCCGTCGATCTTCAGGGTGTCGTACTCGAACTTCTGCAGGTAGGACAGCGACGAGTAGCCGGTGCCGAAGTCGTCCACGTGCAGCTTGATGCCCAGGGCGCGCAGGGCCTGCAGCTTGAGGATCGCCTCGTCCTCGTGGTCGAGCACCACGCTCTCGGTGATCTCGACGGTCAGGTGCTCGGAGGGCAGGCCGGTCTCGTCGAGGATGCGCACGAGCCGCGGCACCATGTCCGGCTGGGCGAACAGGCGCCCGCTCACGTTGACCGCCACGGTCAGGTCCCTCGCCGAAGGCATCTCCTCGCGCCAGGCCTGCAGCTGACGGCAGGCTTCGCGCAGGGTCCACCAGCCCAGGGGCACGATCAGGCCCGTCTCCTCCGCCGCGGGGATGAACGCCCCGGGGGAGATGGTGCCCTTGGTGGGGTGCTCCCAGCGCACCAGGGCCTCCATGCCCTCGAGCCGACCCTCGGTGAGGGAGACGATGGGCTGGTAGTGCAGCACGAAGTCCTCGTTCTCCACCGCGCGACGGAGCTCGGTCTCGAGCTCCAGCAGGCCCAGCACCGAGGCCCGCATCCGCTCGTCGAAGATCTCGAAGCAGGCCTTGCCCGCGGCCTTGGCCCGGTACATGGCGATGTCGGCGTCCCGCAGCATCTCCTCGGGGGTCTGGTAGTCCGACGAGCTCACGGCGATGCCGATGCTGGCCATGGGGGTGACCTCGTGGCCGTCGACCTCGAAGCTGCGGCACAGGGCGTCGAGCACACGCTGGGCCACGTGGGTGGCGTTGGTGATGCTGCGGATGTGGGGCAGCAGGATGGCGAACTCGTCGCCCCCCAGGCGGGCCACGGTGTCCCCCGGACGCAGGGGATCCTGGAGCCGGTGGGCCACCTGGACCAGCAGCCGGTCACCCACGTGGTGGCCCAGGCTGTCGTTGATGGTCTTGAAGCGGTCCAGATCGAGGAAGAGCACGGCGAAGCGGGCGCTCGAGCAGCGCCGGGACTGCTTGAGGGCCAGGTCGATGCGGTCCAGCAGCAGCGCCCGGTTGGGCAGGCCGGTCAGGGCGTCGTGCAGCGCGTCGTGGACCAACTGCGCCTCGTAGCTCTTGCGGGTGGTGATGTCGGTCAGCGAGCCCGCCATGCGCCGGGGGCGCCCATCGGGCCCGGCCACCGCGACACCGCGGCTGGAGACCCAGACCCACTCCCCGTCGGCGTGACGCAGCCGGTACTCGTGGGCGAAGTGTCCGGCCTCGCCCCGCAGGTGGCGGTCCAGCGCGAGCTCGAACTCCGGTGCGTCCTGGGGGTGCACCCGCTCGAACCAGTCGGCCATGCAGCGCAGCGGGTCGGCGGGCCTCAAGCCCAGGATGGCCCGCCAGCGGGAGGAGAAGTAGACCTCGTCGGTGCTGAGATCCCAGTCCCAGACCCCGTCGTTGGAGCCCCGCACCGCGAGGGCATAGCGCTCCTCGCTGCGCCGCAGGGCGGCCTCCGAGCGCTGACGCTCGATGGCGTAGCGGAGGGAGCGGGACAGGTGCGTGGCGTCGATCCGGTGCTTGATCAGGTAGTCCTGGGCGCCCTCGCGCACGGCCCGGGCGGCCTGGGCCTCGTCGTCCACATTGGTGAACAGGATGATGGGCAGATCGGGGGCGTGGGCCCGGACGCGCTCGAAGGTCGCGTAGCCGCCGCTGTCGGGCAGGTTGAGGTCGAGCAGGATCACGTCCACATCCGCCCGGTCGAGGTGGTCGAGCCCCCGCTGCACCAGGTCCTTCCACACCAGCTCGAAGCGCATGGTGCGCACGCTGGCCAGCATCTGCCGGACCAGGGTGGCCTCCAGCTCGAGGTCCTCGATCAGCAGCACCCTCACCGCGCTCTGTTCAGCAGATGGTGACATCGTTCTCTCCGTCTGGCGCGTCCCCGGCCGGGATCGTGAAGTAGAAGGTGGAGCCCTCGCCCGCCATGGACTGCACCCAGATGCGCCCACCGTGGCGCTCGATGATGTTCTTGCTGATGGCCAGCCCCATGCCGCTGCCGGGGGTGCTGCCGTTGTGCAGCCGCTGGAACATCCCGAAGACCCGCTCGGCGTCCCCCGGATCGATGCCGACGCCGTTGTCCCGCACCGAAAAGACCCACTGACCCGGCTCGCGGACCGCGCCGATGTGTACCAGCGGCGTGGCCTCACCACGGAACTTCAAGGCGTTGCCGAGCAGATTCTCGAACAGCCGCGCCATCTGGCCGCGATCCGCAGGGAGGGTGGGCAGCGCGTCGCAGCTGACCGAGGCGCCGGACTCGTGGATGGCCGGCTGCAGGGTGACCAGGGCCTGTGCGGCGACCTCGCCCAGGTCCGTGGGCACCATGGGCCGCCCAGCGGACTCGAGCCGGGCCAGCTCCAGGATGTCCTGGACCATCCCCTCGACGCGCTCGCTGCCCTGCACGATGGTGCGCACCAGGGCACCGGCCTCGTCCGCCAGCTGCTCACCGTAGGCGTCCTCGAGCAGGCGGGCGCCGCGGCTGACCACCCCAAGCGGACCCCGCAGATCGTGGGACAGCACCGAGGCGAAGCGCTCGAGGGCTTCGTTGGAGCGACCCAGCTCGTCCGCGATGCGGGTGAGGCGCTGCTCGGAGTGCTTGTAGGGGGAGATGTCCTCGAGGGTCGCGGCGAAGCGCACGGCGCCGTCGGGGCCAGGGCCGGACCACAGGCTCAGGCGCGCCCAGCGACCGGTGGCGTCCTTGCTGGCCAGCTCGACCTCCAGGCCCTGCACGGTGCCCCCCGACTGCAGCGCCGCCGTCAGCGCCTCGCGCCCGGGACCGGGGCTCAGCACGAACTGCAGGGCCCGCCCCTCGAGCCGGGTGCGATCCGAGACCCCGAGCAGCTGGGCTGCGGCCTCGTTGGCGCCCAGGATCTCGCCGCTGGGCGAGGCGGTGAGCACCGCCACGGGCAGCTTGGCCACGCCGGCGCCGTTGACCGGGCCGGGCGCGGGGCTCGGTGGGGCCGCCCGGCGGGCGAGGCGCTGAGCGATCACGGGAAGGTGCAGGAACCCCGCGCTGGTCTTGGGGAGCCAGCCGTCCAGCCCCCGCAGCGTGTCCTCCGGGCTGGGCTCGCAGCGGGCGCTGAAGAACACCACCGGGCAGTCCGGATGCAGCTGCCGGACCACCTCGAGCACCTCGAAGCCATCCCCCCAGGACAGCGTCCTCTCCGCGATCACCAGGCTCGGGCGCCCCGCCGCGAGGGCGCCGGCGAGGGCCGCCGCGCTGTCGATGGACTCCACCCGCACATCGGGGATGGCCTGGGCCAGCACGAGGCTGGCCAGGGCGAGGTCGTCACACTGCTCGTCGACGAGCAGGACCCTCTGGACGGCGGAGAGCATGGTGGGTGCGGGAAGGCCGAAGGAGGAAGCGGGGATTGGAGAGCTGCAGCGTCAAAAGTATAGACATGTCAACAATTGTAACGCAAGCGCCACTTCAACAAGCGCTTCCAAGCTCTTGCGGGAACTCGCCCTTCAAGACTCCACGATGACAGCGTGCACGCCGCCGTGGCGATCCCCCACCAGCAGCAGCGGCGCCGCTCCGAGGCGCCCGATCCCGAGCCCGTCCAGACCCGTCTCCAGGGTCAGCGCCGCGTCCAGGGACGGCGTGCCGTCCTGCGCGAGGGACCACAGGCACACCCGCCCGTCGCCGCCCACGGTCACCGCCCGACCCGGCCCGACCATGGCGACCCCCACGGCACCTCCGCTGTGCGCTTCGGCCTCGGCCAGGGGCTCACCGTCCGCACCCCAGCGGCGCAGGGCGCCGTCCATGCCCACCGTCAACACGCCCCGCTCGCTCCAGGCGCAGCCCACCACAGGCCCCTCGTGGGCCTCGGGGACCTGTGCGCTCGGACCGGGCACCAGCGCCGGCGCGAGCACCAGGCTGCCGTCGTAGCCGCCGGTGGCCACCCGCTCTCCGTCGTCGCTCACGGCCATGCACCGCAGCCGGGAGCCGTGATCGGGGCGCGCGCTCACCGGGGCGCCCGTCCCGGCATCCCAGAACCGGAGCGCGCCGTCGGCCCCGCCGCTGAGCACCAGCTCCCCGCAGCGCTCGAGGCAGGTGACCGGACCCTCGTGGGCCCGCCGCTGATGCCAGCCCACGCGGCCGGGTCCATCCAGCGCCGTGACCGCGCCGTCGCTGGCGCCCAGCAGCAGGCCAGGTCCGTCCTGGAGCGCCAGGGCCGTGATGGTGGCCCGCCCCCGCCACCACAGCGCACCGGGGCGACCGCTGGCCAGATCCCAGCTCCGCACAGAGCCGTCGCGACCGCCGGTGAAGCCCGCGCCGTCGCGCACGCGACAGGCCCGCACCCCGCCGCCGTGGCCAGCGAAGGCCAGGGGCGAGGCGTCGGCCGCCGGATCCCAGCCGCGCAGGGTGCCGTCGCGACCGGCGGACCAGACCCGGCCGGCGCCGTCCACCCCCAGCCCCAGGATGGGGCGGGCGTGCCCCGCGAGGGGCCCGCGCTGGCGCCAGGTGGCGGCGTCCCAGCGGTGCAGCAGGCGCTCGTCTCCGCCCCCCAGGACCATACCGCCGGCCTCGACCAAGGCGACGAGCGGCCCCCCGGCCCCGGAGAGCGGCCGCAGGGGCCGCCCGTCGTCCACACGCCAGACCCGGGCCGTACCATCGGCCCGCGCCTCGACCAGGGCCCCATCCTGGGTCAGGCACAGCGCCGCGACGCCCTCACCGTCCTCGCCGAGCTGGCGCCAGACGGGATCGTCGATCCGCAGCCAGCAGACGCGGCCAGCGGCGGTGCCCACGACGATGAGCCTCCCCCTGCGGGCCACCGACAGGATCCGGCCCCCGAGCCCCGGCAGCGCACGGGGGTCGCCGCCATCCCAGGCGAGCACACGCCCGCCGTGCAGCGCGATGGCCAGGGCGCCGTCCGCGTCGGCGGCCATGGCGCAGGGGGCCGCGTCCAGCGCGAGCCGCCCGTGCACGGCGCCGTCCTCCAGCCGGTGGAGGGCCACCCCCTCCCGCTCCGCCACCGCGAGGCCGCCCCGGGCCAGCGCCAGCAGGTGCCCCGGCGACGGGACGGACCAGACGGCCCGCCCGCCGGGCAGGGCGCGCGCCACCAGGCGTCCGCGCCCCTCGAGGGTGAAGGCGGTGTCCCCCTGGACGGCGAGGGCGCGGGCCCGCTCTGCGGGCACCCGGGCCTGGCTGTGGTCGGGCGGCGGCGTGGTGGGATGCAGAGGGCGGAGCACCGTCGATTCCTCGGACATGGACCGAGCGTATCTCCTTCCACACCCCCGCCGCTCGCCCTCGCCAGGAGGCGAACGGACGAATACCCTTGCGGGAGCACGCGTTGCGCAGGGTCTCTCCATCCGTGGCACCGAGCATCCGCAAGACCAGCCCCCGCAGCGGCGCCCGTACAGGGCGGCTCGTGCTGTGCACCATGCTCGCGGCCTGTGACGGCGGCGCGGCGCCCGAGCCCACCGGGCCCGTCCCCGATCCCTGCGAGCCCGTCGCGGAGCTGCTCACGCGCAGCGACGGGCTGATGGACCTGGGGAGCGCCGCGCTGCTGCCGCGAGCCGGTGCGCTGATCCTCGAGGCGGAGGCCACAGCCCCCGACTGCGCCACGGTGTGGCTGGCCAAGGGCCGTCTGCTGCGCGCCGGCGCTGGGGCGTCACCAGGCGCGGGCGGCGTCGAGGACCAGGCCCGCGCGCACCTCGAGCGGGCGCTTCAGCTCGACCCCGACAGCGAACACGTCGCCCTGGCGCTGGCGGGTCAGCTCTACACCAGCGGTGACCCCGCGGCCGCGGACGCGCGGATCGCCACGCTGCTGGCGGAGGATCCCGACCACCCCCAGGCCCTCCTGCTGAGGGGTGAGATCCTGCTGGCCACGGGGGACATCGCAGGGGCCGTGGCGGTGCTGGAGCGCTGCATCGAGAGCGCACACCGGCGGGAGGCCCCCCAGACCGCGTTCCAGGCGAGCGGCGCCCTGGGCACGGCCTACGAGCGGCTGGGCCGCGTCGACGACGCCGAGGCTCTGCTGCTGGAGGCGGCGACCGAGCTCGACAGCCTCCGCGAGGAGCACCCGGGCCAGACCAAGATCAACTGCCCCCACGAGTCCCTGGCTGGGCTGTACCTCCGCAGCGGCCAGCGCGAGCAGCGCGCGCAGTACGCCGCCGAGGCCGCCGACCTGCGAGCCTGGGTGCCGGAGCTGCAGTACCAGGCCGCGCAGGCCCTGCTCGACATCGGCGACGCCGACGGGGCGTCCATCTACCTGCGACGAGGGGACGCCCGGGATCCCATGGGGCACCACCGCCAGATGCGCGACCGCCTGCGTCGCCGCGCGGCCAGGCAGGGCGCGTCCACGGACCCGGGCCAGGCGGCCCTGGCCTCGGCCGTCACCCTGGCCGACCGGGAGCTGGCATCCCTCGCCAGCGACCGGCTCCACGGCATCCCGCTCGACGCCTGGGGAGCCGACCACCACGCCCTCGACGGCCTGCTGGCCACCATCCTCGGCGACGCGGAGCGGGCCGGGGAGGCGCTGGATCGCGCCGCCGCCCTGGACCCGGCCCACCCCGCCATCACCACAGGCCAGACCCATCAGGCCCTCGAGCGGCGCGATCTCGACCTGGCCGTCCACGGGTTCGAGGACGCCCTGTCGGGCCTGGACGACGCCGAGCTCGCCCGGGGCGAGGGGCTGGCCTGGCTGTGCGCCAAGCTCGACATGCTCGGCCTGGGCTGGAGCCACCAGGCGCGGGGCGAGCACGAGCAGGCCGCCGCTGCCTTCGCCCGGGTGCTCGCCCAGCGGCCCGACGACCTGCACGCCCTGGTGGGCCTGGGCAACGCCCTGAACGGGCTGGGGCGCCCCGCCGAAGCACAGGAGCGCTTCCAGCGAGTCCTGGCGTTCACGCCGGAGCACCCGCGAGCACTGGCTGGGCTGGGCACGGCCCTGCACAACCAGGGGGAGCTGGCGCTGGCCGAGGAGGTATTCCACACCGCCCAGCGGGTGGCGCCGGAGGGCTACGCCTGCCCCTACGAAGGTCTCGGCCTGGTCCACCTGGCCCGCGGCGAGGACGCCGCCGCGAGGGACCAGTTCGAGCTGGCCATCGAGATCGAGCCCGGACGGGACCACCGCAAGTACGACGAGCTGGCGCGGCTCGAGCTGGCCGAGGGTGACCTGGAGGAGGCCCGACGCCTGCTGACCCTCTCCCTGGCCAACCACCCCTCCGGCGAGGGAGCCCGCACCCTCATGCTCGAGCTGGAGCGAGCCGAGCAGGCCCCCGGCCCCGGGGAGCCCTGAACCGGAGCCGAAGACAGGGCGCCGATCAGCCCTCGAGCCGCCGCACGAGGACCGCCGGGTCCTCGCCCTGCTCGACAGCAGCGGTCACGACCTTGCGCAGCCCCCGGGGCAGCTCCCGGCGCAGTCGCTTGCCGCGGAACGGCGGATAGCAGAGCGCGCCGTGGCACCAGGCGGCGGCCTGGGCTCGCACGTGCAGAGCGGCCTGCTGGACTCCCAGGGCGACGAGGCCCGAGCTGTCAGCGAGCACCACCCGGTCCCAACCCCGGGGATCGGGGATCAGGAAGCGCCGGGGGTCGGCGTCGGGCAGGGCCAGCCCCGCGAGGGCCAGGGCCCGCAGGATCCGCAGCCCGGCGCAGGCCAGGGCCACGGCGTCATCGTAGTCGAGGCGCAGCTCGCGATCGGCCAGCACCCGATCCAGGCGCCGGCCCTCGCCCCGCAGCACCGCGAAGGCACCCCGGCCCTTCACCGTCCCGCGCTCGAGCACCCCGGCCACGCCCGGGAGGCAGGCGTCGGCCTGCAGGGTGAGCTCCTGGTCGAAGCGGTCGCGGGCGGTCGCGAAGCGGAGCCAGACCTGGGCCACCCGCCTCAGGTGGAAGGCGGGCTGCAGGCTCCCGGTCGGCTCCAGCGGCTGGGAGGGCAGGGCCAGCGGCCCCGCGATGGTGCCCGCGAGGCGATCGAGCAGCCAGCGCGCCTCGTCGGCCGCCGGCCCGCCGGCCAAGCCCTGGAGCAGCGCGCGAGCACCGGCGACGTCTCCCTTTCCCAGGCGGGAGCGGGCCAGGGCGAGGCCGTGCCGGGCCGAGGCGTCGCCATCCGCCGGCAGGCTGCCGAGCAGGACCTCGACGCCAGGGTGCGCCATGACCGCGTCGCTGCCGCTGCGCAGGGTGGCTGCGAGCAGCCGCTCCCGCACGGGCTCGGGGTAGGCCAGCAGCATGGTGGAGGGGATGCCCAGCACCATGGGCAGGCCCCGGGCCAGATCGCGCTCGTCCGACGGACGGGGCGCCCGACGGCCACCGCGACCGCTCATGGCCCGATGGACCGCGCGCAGGGGCACGAAGCGCGCCGACACGGCCGGATCGAGCTCGGCCGCGCTGGCGTCGAAGGCCTTCTCGAAGCCAGGGTTTCGCAGCAGGCCGAAGAGGGCCCCCACCAGCTCCCGCTCGGGGAAGGCGCGCTGCATGACATCCAGCAGGCGCCCCATCCTGGCCGCGCTCAGGTCG
Source organism: uncultured Enterobacterales bacterium (assembly GCA_964481655.1). Lineage (GTDB taxonomy): Bacteria > Myxococcota_A > UBA796 > UBA796 > JAFGLY01 > CALDOK01. Next base: position 25,578 of record CAYZVO010000128.1, read on the forward strand.
GCGAAGTCGATGCGGTCCAGGGCGCGGGTGAAGGCGCGGACGGCGTGATCACCAGGGGCCGCTTCGCACAAGGCGTCCAGGAAGTGCAGCAGGATGCCCACGTCCCCGGAGATGCCAGCGGCGGTGGCCAGGAAGCGCGCCCGGACCTTGGTGTCCGAGGCCAGCGGCTCGCGCTCGAGGGCGGCGAGGATGGTGGCGCGGTCGATCTTGGAGAGCAGGTGAAGGCACGCACCGCGGTGCTCGGGCTCGAGGCTGCCGTCGACCATGCGCGCCTCACGCGCGTTGAGCCGAGGCCGCAGCACAGCCCGATAGCGCGCCACGAAGCGCAGGTGCCGCTTCATGTCGGCGACCTCTTCCGGGCTCAAGGGCTGGTCGGCCGGGAGAGAGGGATCGATGATGCTGCGGCGCACCACCGGGGCGGCCCCCCCCCCGCCACCACCCCCCCGGCGCCAGCCCGCGCGCCCCCGCGAGGACTCCGAAGATCCGGAC
>CAYZVO010000129.1:0-25921 GCA_964481655.1 uncultured Enterobacterales bacterium
TTCACCAGGGCGACCATCCCCGCGCCGTCGGTGACCGTGTCGCAGTCGTCGTCGATCTCGTTGCAGACTTCCGTGGCGCCGGGGTTCACGCTGGGATCGTCGTCGTTGCAGTCGCCGTCCACCGCGGCGGTGCCGGAGGGCTGGTTGCAGGCCGTGGCGGTCACCGAGCCGATGCCGTAGCCGTCGCCGTCGCCGTCGGGGTACCAGTCGCTGCCGATGGCGCCCTCGTCGGTCTCGCCGTCGCAGTCGTCATCCACGCCGTTGCAGGACTCCTCGGCGCCCGGGTTCACACCGGGATCGGTGTCGTCGCAGTCGCTGTCGTCGGCCACCCAGCCTTCGTCCGGCTGGGTGCAGAAGGCGTCGACGGCGTGGGGGTCCATGCTGCCGTAGCCGTCCAGGTCGGCGTCCTGCTGGAGCATCACCCGTCCCTCGACGTCGGGGTCATCGTCGTCGACGTAGCCATCGCAGTCGTCGTCCCGCTCGTTGCAGATCTCCTGGGCCCCCGGGAACACGGTGGCGTTGTCGTCGTCGCAGTCCTGATCGGAGAAGTAGCCGTCGTGGTCCGCGTCGACCGGATGGTCCGGCGAGGCGGTGTCGTCCACCGGACCCTTGCAGGCCAGGATGAGCACGGCAGACAGTGGGAGCAACCTGGTCATCATGGAACCCTCTCGTCCAGGGGAAACGATAACAGATCCAGCGGGCTTGCTGCCCCGCAACATTTCGGCGGGGATCCCCTTGACAGTGATTGTGCGCCGCAGCATATTGCTGTGCAGCAACAATCGCCGTCCGGAGTCCCCATGGACAAGCTCATCCTCGCCTGGAGCGCCATCGGCGTCTACGTGCTGGTCACCCTCGTCCTGGCCTGGCGCGGCTGGCGGCGCACCTCGTCGGTGGCGTCCTTCGCGACGGGGGGCGGCACCCTCTCCCCGTGGGTCGTAGGGCTCGCCCTGGCGGCGCAGCTGACCTCCGTCGCCACCTTCGTGGTCAACCCCGGCCTGGTCTTCGCGTACGGCATGGCGGGCCTGCTGGGCTTCGGCGTGGCCGCGGCCCTGGGCATCACCGCGGGGCTCGTGCTCTTCTCGGCCGCCTTCCGACGGGTCGGCGAGAAGGGCGCGGCGCTGACGGTGCCCCAATGGATCGGCGCCCGCTTCGGCTCACCTCGCCTCGCGGTGGGCTTCGGTCTGCTCTCCCTGGGCCTGATCAGCTACGCGGTGCTCATCGTGGTCGCCCTGGCCTACGTGCTCGGGATGCTGCTGGGCCTGCCCCCCTGGCTGCCGGCGATGGCGCTCATCGTCTTCGTGTTCGGCTACGTGGCCCTGGGCGGCGCCAACGCCCACGCCTCCACCAACGCCGTGCAGGCCATCATCATGCTGGTCGTGGCCCTGCTGCTCATCGGCACCGGTCTGCCCACCCTGTGGGAGGGCGAGGGGCTCTTCGCCGCGCTGCGGGCCCAGGACCCGGTGCTGGTCCAGGCCGTGAACCCGGCCAGTCTCTACTTCCGCAACCTCTTCGAGGTCTTCGCCTGCAACTTCCTGGTGGGCCTCGCCCTGGTCTGCCAACCCCACATCCTGTCCAAGGCGCTGTACGTCAAGAGCGACCGCGACGTACGTCGCTACCTGGGCGTGGCCATCGTGGTGGGCACGGTGTTCATGATGATGATGTGGGTCGGCCTGTTCGCCCGCCTCGAGCTGCCCGCCTCCACGGCCATCGACACCGTGGTGCCCATGTACATCGCGAGCCACTTCGGTCCCGCGCTGCAGGTGCTCATCTCGGTGGGCCTGCTCTGCGCCGGCATCTCCACCCTCGAGGGGCTGGTGCTGGCCATCTCGGCCATCGTCTCGGTGGACCTGTTCCTGGTGCCCCTGGGTGAGCGCCTGATGCCCCATCACTCCCCCGCCGAGCGCGGCCGCGTGGCCCTGGCGGTCGGGCGGAGCGCCATCGCGGTGGCCGCGGTGGTCACCGCGCTGCTGTCCCTGCAGCAGCTGGCCAACCCCACCGGCGGCTCGGTGGCCATCTTCGCCCAGTACGGAATCTACGGCCTCATCACCGCCAGCTTCGTGCCCCTGGGCGCGGGCATGTTCATCCCACGGGCCACCAAGCTCGCCGCCAGCGCAGGCGCCGCCGCCTCCCTGTGCGCCTACGTCGGCGCCGCGGTGGTCGGCTTCACCGCCATGTCCAACAACCCCGCGTTCCTCGCCACCTGCGGCATCGTCGTCGGCTGGGGGGCCTTCGGCCTCGTCCAGCTGGTCGCCTCTCTGCGCGCCGACAGCGTTAGAGACCGAGCCCAGACCCCGTCCCGTCCCGGAGTCACCCATGAGCGAATCCCAGCGACCCGATGAGCTCCTCGAGGCCTTCTGGAGCCAGACCGCGTCCCTGTGGGACATCCAGGTCAAGTCCTGGCAGCAGTTCTTCGAGGCCGGGCAGAGCATGATCGATCAGTCCGGCGGCATGCCCGCGCCCATGGCGCACTGGCTCCAGGCCCAGCAGCAGGCGTGGCAGCAGTGGGGGGACGCCATGAACCAGCAGCTGGCGACGCCCCAGGCCGACGCGGACCCCCTGGCCGAGGCCGTCCAGGCCAACCTGCGCTCGGCCCTCGAGGTCCTCTCCCGCTCCACCGAACGCATGGCCGCTCGCATGGAGGCCTCGGACCCCTCGGCCCTGGCCGCCATCTGGCAGGGCCTGGCCACCGAATACCAACGCGATCTCGCAGATCTGCCCGACAAGCTGAAGCCCGCCCGCGGCGACGAGCTGGCGGGCATCGCCCAGGAGCTGTCCGGGACCAGCCCGAGCCCCCAGGCCCGCCGCTATCTCCAGCGCTTCGTGGAGACGATGCGGGTCAAGGCCACCCAGGGCGCCGAGCACTACGTCGACCCCAGCCAGGTCGAGGTCGCCCCCACCCCGCGGGAGCTGGTCTATGAGCAGGGCTCTCTGCAGCTGTACCGCTACGGAGCGCCCGACGCCGAGCCCGGCCGCCCACCGGTGCTGCTGATCTACTCGATCATCAACCGCGCCTGGATCCTGGATCTCATCCCCGGCTTCTCGGTCATCCACCACCTGCTCGAGCGGGGCCTGGACGTCTACCTGGCCGAGTGGAAGCCCGCCGAGCCCGGCTGCACCGACACCATCGACGACTTCATCGATCCCTGGCTGCACGGGGCCGTGGGCCACATCGCCCAGACCACCGGCCACGAGCGCGTGGGCCTGTTCGGCTACTGCATCGGCGGCACCCTCGCCGCCATCTACGCGGCCCACCACCCCGAGCGGGTCCAGAGCCTCATCACCCTCACCACCCCGCTGGTCACCAGCGGCGCGGGGGTGCTCGAGCTGCTGGTCAACCCGGCCCTGTTCCCCATCGACGAGATCGTCGAGCTCAACGGCGGCGTGGTGCCCGGAAAGGTCGTGCGCCACAGCATCATGGCCATCAAGCCCTACCTCGAGGTCCTCAAGTGGAAGGCCTACTACGAGAACCTGGACAACGACGCGGTGATGGCCATGTTCGAGCCCATCGACCGCTGGGCCAACGACAACCCGGACCTGCCCGGTGAGGTCTTCCGCAGCTTCGTGACGGAGATCTACCAGAAGGACGGCCTGGCCAACGGCCGCACCACCATCCACGGCCAGCCAATCGATCTGAGCGCCATCGACGCGCCTCTGCTCAACCTGGTGGCCGAGGAGGACTGGATCGTGCCTCGGGCCGCCGCCGAGCGCGTGGCCGAGCTGGTGGGCTCGGAGTCCACCCGCACCGAGATCATCCCCGGCCCCCACGTGGGCATCATCATGGACCCCCGCACCCGATACGCCTGGGACCTGATCGCCGACCACGTCATCGAGCACGCCATACAGCACGCCGCTCGCTAAGGAACCTCCATGCGCCCCCTGCACCTGCTCCCGCTCCTGCTGCTGGCCGGCTGCCCCAGCGCCGACGACACCGCGGCGGACGACACCGACACCCGCGACACGGGCCCGGTGGACACCGCCGAGACCGGCGGCGAGACCGGTGACACAGGCGAGACCGCCAGCTGCGTGCCCGACGGCGACGGGCGCATCGAGTGGTCCGAGTTCGTGGCCGACCCCAGCCTGGGCATCCAGGCCGTCTACACCACCAACACCCCGGGCAGCACCGTGAGCGTGCCCTCGGTGGGTGGGACCGACCAGGGCGACGGCTCCTGGGCCTGGGACTTCAGCGCCGTGGACAGCGCCACCGACACCGAGTGGACCATCGGCCTGGGCATGCCCGAGGACGCATGGTTCGCCGAGCACTTCCCCACCGCCACCTACACCGTGGGGCTCGACGCCTCCGAGGCGGTGTTGGGGGTGTACCGGGTCAACGATGACGCCGAGAGCCTCGAGCTGCTCGGCCTGGCCAGCGCCGACGAAGGCACCGGCGACGTGCTGGTGTACGAAGAGCCGGTGGTGGTCTTCGACTTCCCTCTGGCGGTCGGCAACAGCTGGGACAACGATCAGATCCAGGCCGACGGCCACTGGGAGGGCGAGGACTACCCCGCGGACTTCGGCTGGCATGGCACGGTCACCCTGCACCACAGCTACGGCTTCCAGGTGGACAGGGCCGGCACCATGGAGGCCCCCATCGGCGGCTTCGACGTGCTGCGGGTCGTCTCGACCCAGCGCATGGAAGCGGTGAACTCCATCTACGGCAGCTTCGCCGACGAGGGCCTCTTCACCTACTTCTACGTGGCCGAGTGCACCGGGCTGGTGGCCCGCGTCCGATCGACCCCCGACGAGCGGGACCCGGACTTCGCAGACGCCAGCGAGTACCTCAGGCTGGGCTTCTGATGCGCGCCCTGCTCCCCCTCCTGGCCTGCCTGCTGCTCACCGGCTGCCTGAGCTGGCAGCAGGCCCCCCTGCAGGAGCCCGGCAAGAGCTACCTGGGCGTCGGCCGCGCGGATCTGCGCTTCCACGACACGGGCTGGCCCGAGGTCGACGAGACCGCCGACGTCCCGGTGCTGTTCATCCACGGCTTCGGTTCCAGCCTCGAGACCTGGGAGCTGGTGGCCCCGCTGCTGTGCCAGACCCGGCGCTGCGTCTCCCTGGACCTGCCCGGCTTCGGCCTCTCCAGCAAGTACGAGCAGCCCTACGACGCCCCGGACATGGTGGCCCATGTGCTGGGCCTCATGGATCAGCTGGACCTGGACAAGGTGGACCTGGTCGCCCACAGCTACGGCTGCTCCGTGGCGCTGGCGCTGGCGACGGAGCACCCCCAGCGGGTGCGGCGCCTGGTGATCAGCGACGGCTTCGCCTACGCCGACCAGATGCCCTGGTTCTTCGCCTGGTCCCGCCCCCCCGTTTTGGGCGAGCTGCTCTTCGGGCTGTTCTACGATCAGCAGCTGGACTGGCGCATCCCCCTCTCCTTCCACAACCGCGCCATGGTCAGCCACGGCATGGTGGAGCGGGCCTACGAGGCCCTGCGCCGCCCGGGCACCCGCGCCTCGGCCCTGGCGGTGGTCCGCGGGCTCGAGCTCGAGGCCGCCGAGGCCCGCTACGGCGCGCTGCCCCACCACGTGCTGGTGATCTGGGGCCGCGAGGACACGGTGACACCGCTACGCTACGGCGAACGCCTGGCTCAACACCTGCCCCGGGCGAGCATCACGGTGGTGCCCTTCGCCGGACACTTCCCCATGGTCGAGGCCCCCGGCATGTACGCCGAGCAGGTCTCCACCTTCCTGGCCCGCCGCGGGCTGGAGCAGCGCTGATGGCCGCCCTCCCCCTGCTGGCCCTGGCCCTCGCCGTGGCGCCCGTGCGCGCCGACGAGCCCGAGCCCCTGCCCACCACCCTGCCGCCGCCGGCCACTCCGCCCGTGGTCGAGCGCCTCGAGCTGGACGGCTACCTCCGCACCCGGGGCTACCAGCTCTACAACCTGGACCTCAACCGCGGCCCCACCCCCAGCAGCGGTGAGCCCATCTTCCCCTACGCGCCCTCGGGCAGCGAGAGCTTCACCGGCGGCAACCTGCGGCTGCGCATGGACGCCGCCATCCACATCGTCCCCGAGATCAGCGTGCACCTGCGGGTGGACGGCCTGGACAATGTGCCCCTGGGCTCGACCCCCGCCGGCTTCCCCGCCGACCGCTGGACCCCCTCGATCTACGCCACCACCAGCCAGGAGGCCCCGGCCTCGGGCGTGAACGCCTTCGGTGACAGCATCGCGATCAAGCGGGCCTGGGGCCAGGCCCTGACCCCCTTCGGCGCCTTCATGGTGGGCCGCATGGGGATGCCCGAGTGGGGCGTGGGCATGCTGGCCAACCCCGGCGACGGGCTGGACGACGACTTCGACGAGAACGTCGACCGCATCGGCTTCGCCACCACGGCCTTCGACCACTTCCTGGGGGTCTCCTACGACTGGAACGCCATCGGGCCCAGCTCCGCCAGCGCCGCGGGCTCGCTGTGGGGTCAGGACATCGACCTGGACCCCAGCGACGACGTGCACACCGTCTCCGTGGCCTTGCTGCGACACCTGGACGAAGACGCGGTGAGCCGCCGCAACCGGGCCGGTCGTCCGGCCTTCCGTTACGGGGCCTACGTCACCTGGCGCAGCCAGGAGATGGACGTGCCCGGCTACTGGCTGGGTGGGCTGGACGAACAGGACGGACGGCTGGACGAGGACGCGCTGGTGGAGCGCGGCTTCCAGGCGATCGCCGGCGACCTCTTCCTCGATCTCGTCGCCCCCCGCTGGGGCGTGGAGCTCGAGGCGGCCCACCTGCGGGGCTCCGTCGCCGACCTCTCCCTGATCCAGGGGGTGCAGGCCGACGAGGTCACCATGACCCAGACCGGCGCGGTGCTCCGCGCCTGGGCGGACCTGCTGGATGAGCGGAAGCTCACCCTCGCCGGAGAGCTGGGCTACGCCTCCGGAGACGACGCCCCGGGCATGGGCGTGGCGCCATCCCTGGACCAGCTCGAGGCCCAGGCTGGCGACCTGGACGGCCCGCAGTTCTCCCTGCCGGGCGACAGCACCATCGACAACTTCCGCTTCCACCCCAACTACCACGTGGATCTCATCCTCTGGCGCCAGATCGTGGGCACCGTGACCGACGCGGTCTACCTGCGCCCGGCCCTGCGCAGCCGCCCCCACGAGCGCCTGGCCCTCGAGCTGGCCTGGATCCACTCCCGCGCCCAGCAGGCCAGCTCCACCCCCGGTGGCGAGGTCCACCTGGGCGACGAGCTCGACCTCTCCGCCGAGTGGGATGTCTGGCACGGGCTGCACGCCCGCCTGCAGTACGGCCTGTTCCTGCCGGGCCCCGGCTTCCGCAACCTCCAGCACGATCTCGAGCCCACCCCGGCGCACGCCGTCCGGGCGCTCGTGGCGTTCACCTTCTGAGCTCGCGATGCGCACGACCATCCTCACCGCCAGCCTCGTCCTCGGCACCGCCGTGGCCTGCTCCCCCGGCAACCCCGTGATCGTGGAGACCGGCGAGACCGACACCTGGATCTACGACTGCGAGGGCGACAACGACGGCAGCATCGACGCCGACGAGCTGCCCTGGGGGACCGGGGTCGCGGTGCCCTATCGGGCCAACGCATCCGGCAGCACGGTGGATGTGTCACCGCTGGGCGAGGACGTCGACGGCACCACCACCTGGGACTTCACGGCGTCGCCGGGGAGCCTGTCTGTGGAGCTGGACCTGGTGGACCCCGCCGCGATGTGGTTCGCTGACCACTTCCCCGACGCCTCCTACGCCGCCCCGCTGTTCGCCCACGAGCTCGACGTGCTGGCCGTGTTCGCCGCCTACGGAGACCGCTACGAGATGCTGGGCCTCGCCTCCCGGGACGAGTCCCCCGCCGACGGGCTGACGCTGATGGTCTACGACGCGCCGGTGGAGGTCTACCGCTTCCCCCTCGAGCTGGGCGACAGCTGGACGGTGGAGGCGAGCTTCCGGGACGCCACGCTCTACGGCGTGACCAACGCCGGGGACGAGGTCTACCACTTCACCGTGGACGATCAGGGCACCCTGCTGCTGCCGGGATTCACCATGGAGAACACCCTGCGCATGCGGGTCGATGTCGAGCAGAGCTTCGCGGTCTCCACGGGCGAGAACCCCGTGCTGTCGGTGCGCCACCTCTACCTGCGTGAGTGCTTCGGCGAGCTGGCGCGCATCACCAGCCTGCCGGGGGAGACCGAGGCCGACTTCGCAGAAGCCAGCGAGCTGAGAGTCCTGGACGTCGAGGGCTGACCAAAGCCCCCGGGAGCGCTTGCCCGGCTCCCCTGATCCGATAGGGTCGAGGCGACGCCCCAACGGGGGAACCCACTGCCGGGTCCCATGTCTGTCAGGACACCATGAGCTTCGTCCTCCTCCTCTCCTCCGCCCTGTGCCTCGCGGGGCCGGGTCCCGACGCGCCGCCCCCCCAGGGGCTCGAGCTCGGCGGGCTCGAGCACTCGGTCGTGCGCCTCACCAACACCTCCCAGCGGGCCGACTGGCACATCCCCTGGAACCCGGGGCACCCCCGTGTCGGCACAGGGTCGGGCTTCGTCATCGAGGGTGGTCGCATCCTGACCAACGCCCACGTGGTCGCGGACTCCAAGGATCTCGTGCTGCACCTGCACGACGACGCCAACCCCTACCCCGCCCGCATCGTGGCCATCGGTCACGACTGCGACCTGGCGCTGGTGGAGCCGGTGGACCCCACCGTCATCGAGGACCTCGAGCCCCTCGAGATCGGTGACTTCCCCAGCCAGGGCGACGAGGTGCTGACCCTGGGCTACCCGGCCGGCGGCCGCTGGCTGTCGACAACCAGAGGCACGGTCTCGCGCATCGACGTCATCTCATCGGTCCACTCCGGGGGCAGCGCCCACCTGGCGGTGCAGACCGACGCCGCCATCAACCCCGGCAACTCCGGCGGCCCGGTGCTCAAGGATCGCGAGGTGGTCGGGGTGGCCTTCCAGGCCGCCGCCCGCCTCGAGAACGTCGGCTACTTCATCCCCGTGCCGGTGGTGGAGCACTTCCTGCACGACGTCGAGGACGGCAGCTACGATGGCTTCCCGCGACTGGACATGTTCGTGGCCAACCTCGACAGCCCCGCGGCCCGGCGCCGCGCGGGCATGGACAAAGACGAGACCGGCGTGCAGGTGGACTTCGTGCACCCCGCCAGCCCTGCCCACGGCGCGCTGAAGCCCAAGGACATCTTGCTGTCCCTCGACGGCGAAGTGCTGGCCAACGACGGCACCTTCCGGGCCCACGAGCAGCGCCTGCAGCTCGAGGCCATCCTCGACCGCTTCCAGGTCGGCGACACGGTCCCCGCCCGGGTGCTGCGCGACGGCGAGCGCCTCGATCTCGAGCTGCCCGTCGGCCCCTCGGTCTACCCCGACAGGGCCTACGAGACCCTGCCCACCTACGTGGTCTACGCCGGCCTGGTCTTCGTGCCCCTCGAGCGCGAGTACGTCGAGGTCATGGGCATCTCGAAGAACCACGACCTGCTGTGGGAGTACGCCTACAAGCAGCTGGGCTCCCCCGACGAGGTGGTGCCGGATCGGGTCGTGATGCTGCGGCGCCTCGACCACGCCGTGAACGCCACGGTGGGACTCAGCGCCAACGTGGTCCTCGAGAAGGTCAACGGCCGCGAGATCTTCGACCTGCAGGACCTGGTCGAGGCCCTCGACGACAACTCCGAGCGCTTCCAGGTCTTCGAGTTCGCCTACGTGGACCACCTGGTGGTCCTCGACCGCGAGGCCGCCGACGCCGCCCACCAGGACATCCTCCAGCTCTACGCTGTCACCCCGGATAGACGCCTGTGAACGCCCCCCTCATCATCATCGCCCTGCTGCAGGTCGCGTTCGCGGGCCCGGCCTACGACGACCGCATCGTCCAGCTCAAGGTCACCTGGCAGACCTGGGAGCGCTATCAGCCCTGGTCCAAGACCAGCCCCACCCTGCGGGTGTCCCAGGCCGTGGTGGTCGACGGCCTGCCCGGCCAGGGCCTGGCCCTGCTGACCACCGCCCAGATGGTGGAGAGCGCCACCCACCTGCGCGTCAGCAAGAAGGGAGAGCCCCAGGAGTACCCAGCTAAGGTGATCCTCAGTGATCGCGAGGCCAACCTGGCCATGATCGCCGTGGACGATCCGGAGTTCTTCCGGGGCCTCACCGCGGTCAAGCTGGTCCGGAAGCCCCTGACCGAAGGCCAGGTCGTGGTCGCCCGCTGGAGGGACAACCAGATCGAGACCTCCGGAGGCTCCGTGGCCCGGGGCACCTCGGTCGAGAGCATGACCGGATCGGTGCGCTACGCCGGCGTGCGCATCCAGACCGACATCTCCGGTGGCGGCTGGGCGGAGCCGGTCTTCACCTCCCGCGGCGAGCTGGCGGGCCTGGCGACCTCCGCCTCGAACAACGAGCTCATCATCATGCCCGCGGCGTTCTTCGGCGACTGGATGCAGGAGCTGCGGAGCTCCGGCACGGTCCGCCCCTGGCCCGGCCGCATGGGCGCCAGCTACCAGGCCATCCGGTCCCAGACCCTGGCCGAGTGGCTGGGCCTCGAGCAGCCTCAGGGCGTGCTGGTCTCGAGCGTGGCCCAGGGCAGCTCGGCCTGTGGCGTGCTGCGCGAGGGCGACGTGCTGCTGGCCTTCGCGGGCCTGCCCCTGGACGGCAGCGGCAACGTGATCGATCCCGACTACGGCAAGCTCTGGTTCGGCTACCTGCTGTCCAACTACCACGAGGGAGACCAGGTGCAGCTCACCGTGCTGCGCGACGGCGCGGTCCAGCAGCTGGAGATGACCCTCCGCTCCTACACCGCCTCCAGCTGGCTGGTGCCCCGGGATCGCATCGTGGCCCCCGCCTACCTCATGGCCGGCGGCCTGGTGTTCCGGGAGCTGGACTCCAGCTACGGAGGCCGCTCCACCGAGCTGTCCATCTTGCGTCAGCTCCACAGCCAGGCCCAGAGCCCCGAGCGCCGCCGCGTCGTGGTGCTCTCTGCTGTGCTCGCCGACCCCTACAACCTCGGCTACCACGGCTTCGAGGACCTCCCCATCGCCCGCGTGAACGGGATCGAGGTGGACCTGGTCAGCGACGTGGCCGCGGCCCTCGAGAAGCCGCTCGACGGCTACCACGTCATCGAGCTGCAGCCGAACCCGCGGCTGAACGAGCTCGTGCGGGACGCCGCGACCCTGCCGGAGACCCCCGCGCGCAGCGCGGCGTCGTCCGGGATTCCGTCGGTGTACCGGGCGGAGAGCCCAGCGCGGGCGGTGGGCGAGGGGTGTGGGGACTGAGCACTCAGTCCCGGACCCCGTCCTCCCCCGCCTTCCACACCAGCCACCCCCGCTCCTTCATCGTGAGCAGGAACACCGCCAGGCGCTTGGACTCGGGGTCGAATTCATCTCCGAAGCGCTCGGCCATCACCGCCGCGATCTCCCTGACGGTGTGCTCGCCGTCGCACAGCGACCACACCAGGCTGCCCACCTCGTCCAGCTTGATGTGGTTGGTGCCGGGCTCGAGCCCCTTGGACAGCAGCTGGCCCAGCCAGCCCGGATCCTGGCGGGGTTCCTCGATGGTCACCTTGCCGTCGTCGGCCTGCAGGGACTCGATGGTCCGGACGGGGACCAGCGCCGCGAGGTCTTCGCTGAACCTGGGCATGGCTGCTAGCCCTCGAGGCCCTCGATCCAGGCCACCAGGGCCCGGAGCATCGCGCCCGTGGCGCCCTTGCCGTAGTAGCGCCCGGGCTTGTCGAGGAACGCGGGCCCGGCGATGTCCAGGTGGGCCCAGCGGGGACCATCCACGAAGCGGGACAGGAAGGCCGCGGCGATGCTCGCCCCACCCCAGCGTCCGCCCATGTGGTTGGTGTCGGCCCACTCGACCTTCAGGGTCTCGCGGAAGTGATCGGCCAGGGGCAGGCGCCACAGGCCGTCGCCGGCGTCGGACGCGGCGGCCATCAGCTCGGCGGCCAGGGCGTCGTCTTCGGTGAACAGACCGGTGTAGCGGCTGCCCAGGGCGACGACGCAGGCGCCGGTGAGGGTCGCCAGGTCGAGGCAGGTGTCCACGCCCAGCTTGCTGGCGTAGACGAGGCAGTCGGCCAGCACCAGGCGGCCCTCGGCGTCGGTGTTGTGCACCTCGACGGTGGTGCCGTCGTACATGGTGAGCACGTCGCCGAGCTTGTAGGAGTCTGCGGCGTTCATGTTCTCGGCCGCGCCGAAGATGCCGTGGACCTCGATGGGCAGGCCCAGGCGGTCGATGGCCCGCATGGCCCCGACCACGGTGCCCGCGCCGCCCATGTCGCAGCGCATGGTCTGCTGGCCGTCGCTGGGCTTGAGGGACATGCCGCCAGAGTCGTAGGTCACGCCCTTGCCCACCAGCGCGACGCTGATCTCGGCGCCGCCGGCCGGCGTGTAGTGCATGTGCACGAAGCGAGGCTTGCGGGCGCTGCCGCGGCCCACGGCGTGCAGGCCGCCCATGCCCTCGGCCTCGATGCGCTGGTCGTCCCAGACCGTGACGGTCATGGTGTCGGAGGCCAGGGTGGCGGCGAAGGCCGCGAAGGTCTCCGGGTAGAGCACGTTGGCGGGCTCGTTGACCAGATCGCGCACCAGCTCCTGCGCCTCGGCCACGATCAGCGCGCGGTCGGCGTCGCCGAGATCGCAGCCACCCAGCACCAGGGTCTCGCAGGCGGCCTTGCGCTTGTCTTCCGCCTTGTGACGATCGAAGGCGTAGTTGCCCGCGCCGAAGCCCTCGACGGCCAGGCGGGCGGCTGCAGGCAGCTCGGAGGCCGACAGATCGAGCACGACGGTGGCGGCGCCCCGCTTGCGGGCGGCCATGCCGACCTTGCCGGCGGCCGCGCGGACGGCGTCGGGGGAGCCGTCACCCAGGCCCACCAGCATCAGCCGCGGCGCGGCGAGGGCGCCCAGGGTGGGCAGGTCGAGGGTGGACTCGGCCTTGGCGGTGAAGGTCTCGTCGTCGAGCAGGGTGGCGAGGCCGTCGCCCATGCGCTCGGTGAGCCAAGGGGGTAGCGTGGGGGGCTCGCCAGCGACGAGGCAGACGGCCAGCAGATCGGCGGAGGTGTCCGCCGCGGTCTCGGTCAGGGGGATCAGCTGCATGACGCGCTCAAGTCCGGAGGAGGAAGAGGACGATCAGGAGGATGATGGCGATGATGGCCGCGCCGGCCATGAACATGGCCCAGGAGTCGTTGCGGATCATCTCGACGATCTGCAGCCAGGCGGGCTTGGGACGGAACTCGTCCAGCTCGTCCGGCTCGTCGCCCAGCTCGGTGATGTCGTCCACCGGCTCGGCGCCGAGGGGCAGATCGGCCCAGGAGCCGCTCGCTGTGGGGGGCGCGGGCTTGGGGGGCTCGGGCTTCGGCGCCGGGGCTGGGGCCGGCTTCGGTTCAGGCTTGGGAGCCGGCCTCGGCTCCGGCGTAGGCGCCGGGGTGGTCAGCGAGGCCACCGGCTTGGGCCTGGGCACCTTGGGCACCTGGACCGTCGGCGCGGGCTCTTCGATGGGCACCGCCGTGTCCACGCGCTCGGCGGGCACGGTGTCGCCGCTGAAGGACACGGTGCTGGCGCTGGTCTTGCGGGTGAGCGGGGCGCTCTCGTCGGTCTGCTGCACCGGCATGGCGGAGCCCACCGGCGGTAGGGCCGGGCGGGGCTTGATCCGCGGCTTCACGACGGGCTTCGGCGCCGGGGTGGGCGCCGGGATCCGCGGCGTCGGGGTCGCCAGCTCGGGCGGCGGCGCGGGCGCCGGCGGGGGCGGCTGGTGGGCGGCGGGAGCCGGGGGCTGCACGTCCATGGGAGGGGCGGCCATGGGCTCGGTCACGGTGCGCGGCTCGCGCACGTGGGCCTCGATGCTCAGGGGCCCCGGGGGGGGCTTCTCCGGAGGCGGGATGTAGCCGTGGGCGGCGCGGATCTCGAACTCGCACTCCTTGGTGGTGGGCTCGTGGCCGGAGTCGCGGATGGCGAAGGCCGCGCGCAGCCGGTAGTTGCCCGGGGGCAGCTCCCCCAGCTCGAACTGGAAGCGGAAGCGCCCGGAGGGGTGCTTGTTGACGTCGTAGGTGCTGGGCAGTTCGCGCACCCGCTCGTCGGTGTCGCGATCGAAGACCGCGATACCGCAGGCGATCTCCTTGTGGCGCTCGACGCCGGGGCCGCAGCCCACGGAGATGGAGAACCGCACCTTCTCGTCGGTGGAGAAGTGGGTGGTGTTGGCCTGGCGGTCGAGCAGCACGCGGCCGACCGTGTCCACCGTGGGGCGCACCAGGGAGCGCAGCTCGAGCAGACGCGGCAGCAGGCCCTCGAGGCGCTCGAAGCGGTAGGGCGGCGACGGGCTGGCCTTGACCGAGATGGCTCGGGAGATGGTGCTGGAGAGCCGATCTGCGAGGCGAGCGTGGAAGCGGGGGTTCGAGTCCTCCTGCTTGACGCGGGCGTGCAGGCGGTCCTTGAGGGCCACCAGCGCGGCCTTGTCCGGTCCGGCGCTCGGGAAGGCGCCGCCTTCGGAACCTTCGACCGCCCGCCAGAGCAGCAGGCCCAGAGCGTAGGTGTCACAGACGGTGGAGAACGGGGGCTCGCCGGTGGCGCCCGCCACCTCGGGCGGGAGGTAGGAGCGCAGCTCGGGGGAGGCCTCGAGCAGCTGGGGCAGCGCGTGGCGAGCGGTGGGGGTC
The DNA here is from genome assembly GCA_964481655.1 of uncultured Enterobacterales bacterium. Taxonomy (GTDB): domain Bacteria; phylum Myxococcota_A; class UBA796; order UBA796; family JAFGLY01; genus CALDOK01. Next base: position 14,574 of record CAYZVO010000129.1, read on the forward strand.
ACCGGGTCCGAGAGGCGCACGGCGCCTTCGGCGTCGATGAGGATGTTGCCGGGCCGCAGCGCACCGTGCACACCGGGGCCGTCCCGCAGCTGCTGCGCGAGCCGGGCGGCCTGGACGAGCAGGTCGAGGGCGTCGAGGAAGGTGCAGCCGGCCTGGAGGCGCAGCTCGAGGTTGCTGGGGAAGCGCTCGAGCACCAGGGCCGGGCGGCCATCGTCGAGCTCGATCTGGTCCACGAGCCGGGGGAGGCAGTCGTAGCCGCCACCCCGCAGGAAGTCGGCCTGTTCCTCGAGGATGCGCCGACACACCGCGGCGAGGGCCTCGGGGTCGTCGGTCCGGGACAGCTCCGTCGGCCCGAGGGGGACCTTGAGGACGAAGTCACCTTCGTCGTCGATGCGCTGGACGCGCCAGGTCCTGCCCCAGAGGCCCCGTCCGAGCAGCAGCCCGACCTTGTAGCTGCGTTCCTTCGGGTCGCAGAAGGTGTCACCAGTCTTCATGGCACATTCCGGCAGCGGGTGGTGGGAGGCCGCATCCGCAGGCTCGTCCCGTCCGGACGGAATAGCCTGTTGGGGCCTGCTTGACCCGTCCCGGGAGCCCCCTGTGTCAGCTGGACATCGCAGCTTCCCGCGCCATGGTGACCCGGCGTATCGCCTGCTCCGCGGCGTCCACGATCGGCTGGTCCGCCACTTCGAGCGCGCGGTCGCGGATCCGGAGCGCGCCCAGCGCCGGCTGCTCGCCTCCATCCTGCGCGGGATGCGCGGCACGGCGTTCTCGAGGGACCACGATCTCGACGGTGTGCGCAGCCTCGAGCAGCTTCGCCAGCGGCTGCCCATCGCCGGGTACGAGCGGGCCACCCCCTACGTGCAGCGTGCCGCCGCCGGAGAGCGCCGGGTGCTCACCCGCCAGCCCATCGTCCACCTGCTGGAGACCAGCGGCACCACGGGGGCCGCCAAGTGGATCCCCGTCACCAAGGCCTGGGCCCGCGGGGTCAGCGATGCCCAGACCCTGTGGGTGCTCGGGCTGCTGCGGGAGCACCCCGCCCTCGCCGCGGGCGCCGCCCTCACCCTGGTCTCACCGGCAGCCAAGGGCCGCAGCGCCGGCGGCATCCCCTACGGGAGCAACACCGGACGGATGCACCTGGCCCAGCCCTGGTGGGTGCGCCGACGCTACCCGGTGCCCTACGAGGCCTACTGCCTGCCCGACCCGGAGCAGCGGCTGTACGCGGTCCTGCGCTTCGCCCTGCAGGCCGACGTGCGCTCCATCACCACCGCCAACCCCACGACGGTCCTGCTCATCGCCCGCCGCCTGCAGGAGCACGCCGACGCCCTGGCGGCCGACCTGAGCGCCGGCACCCTGCGGCACGGCCCCGCCGCGTCCCTGTCCTCCGTCCAGCGGGCGGCCCTCGAGCCGCAGCTCGAGCGGCGCCCGGTCCCGCGCAGCTGGCGCCCCGCCGACCTGTGGTCCCTGAGCGTGGTGAGCTGCTGGAAGGGGGGCCTGGCGAGCTGGTTCCTGCCCCGCCTCGGCCCGGCGTTGGGCGCCGAGCTGCCCGTGCGCGAGGTGGGCATCTCGGCCTCGGAGACCTTCCTGGGCATCCCGCTGCACAGCGCCGATCCCGGCTGCGTGGCCTGGCCCCTGGGGGAGCTCATCGAGCTGGTCGCCGACGACGGCAGCGTGCACGGGCTCTGGGAGCTGGATCAGGGCGCCGAGTACCGGGTGGTCATCAGCGGTCACCACGGGCTGCTGCGCTACGATCTGGGCGACGTGGTCCGGGTGGTCGGGCGCTACCGCGCCACGCCGTCCCTGGTCTTCGTGCGTCGCCACGGCAACCAGCTGTCCGCCACCGGCGAGAAGCTCACCGAGACCCAGCTGCTGGCCGCGATGGATGCGCCCTCCCGGGCCCACGGCTGCCACGGCGCGCCGTTCACCCTGCGGCTGGTGCTCGACGAGCAGCCCTGGTACGAGCTGGCGGTCGAGGCCCCCGGGGTGGACCTGGACGCGCTGGCGGCCGCGGTCGATGAGCAGCTGGGCGCCCACAACGTCGAGTACGCCTCGAAGCGGCGCTCGAGCCGACTCGCCCCCCTGCGGGTCCGCGCCCTGCCCGCCGGCAGCTACGGGCTCTTGCGCCAGCGGGCCGTCCGCGCGGGCACCCCCGAGGGCCAGTACAAGCATCCGTCGATGGCCATGTCCACCGACAGCTGGCAGCGCCTGCTCGACGCGGCGGCCTACGTGGCCTCGCTGAACGCGTAGTCCACGGTGCCGATGATGGTGAAGTGCAGGTCATCGGCCGTGGAGGACTGCAGGTCCCGGCCCGAGCCGTGGCACTGCAGCTCGAGCTGACCCTGGAGGGTGTGGACGCTGCCCCAGTCCACGAAGCCTTCGTCGTCCAGGACGAGCTTGGCGACCTCCATGGTGCCGATGCAGGGCACGGGCGACCAGGGCTCTTCGGCGCTGGCCAGGTAGTGCTCCTGGTAGGTGGCGCTCAGGCCCTGCCCGCCCGTGCCGAGCCGGAACGGCGCCTGCTGGGACTCGAGGCGATCCGCGGAGACCACCAGCTGCAGCCGGGCCTCGATGGGGGCCTCCTTCCAGGGGTAGGTCCCGCCTCGCAGCCGGGCCGTACCCAGCAGCTCGATGCGGCGGGCGTCCGCGTCCTCACCGCCGGGCGGGTGCAGGCCGAGATCCAGGTGGTGGGGGGTGCGATCGTTCAGGCGCACCATCAGGTTGGCCACCAGGTGCTGCCGACCCTTCCGGGCCTTGTTGAAGATGGCCTGGAACAGGTACAGCCCGGGGACGGCCGCCAGGAAGAAGCCCAGGACGACCAGCAGGGCGGATGACGAAGGGTGGCGACGTGCCGCCATGCAGACCCCTACTGAGCACGCTAGAGGCTACCGTGCGATGGGCCCGACTTCAAGGGATTCCTCGCTGCGGAGGTCCTGTGCTCACGCTGCTCGCCTGGTTGCTCCGAGGACTGCTCGTGCTCGTGGTCCTCAACTGGGTCGGGCTGGCCCTGCGCACCTGGAAGGGCCGCAAGGATCGCCGCTTCCACCTCTACCCCGACGACGAGCCCCTCCCCTCGCCTGCCCCAGGGGTCTCGGTGGTGATCCCCGCCCGCGACGAGGTCGACAACATCGGCCCCTGCCTCGACGCCGTGCTGGCCCAGGACCACCCGGATCTCCAGGTCGTCGTGCTCGACGACGGCTCCACCGACGGCACCACCGAGCGCCTGGCCACCTATGGCGACGATCCCCGCCTCACCGTCGTGCAGGGCCAGGGCGATCCCCCGGACGGCTGGTTCGGCAAGCCCTGGGCCGTCAAGCGCGCGCAGGAGCACGCCACCAAGCCCTGGCTGCTGTTCATCGACGCCGACGTGCGCCTGCACCCCCACGCCGTCAGCCGCACCCTGGCCTACGCCGTGCGCAACGAGCTGGGGATGCTCTCGGGCTTCGGGACCCTGGAGACCGGCAGCTTCTGGGAGCGCGTGCTCCAGCCGGTGGTGGGCGGCCTCATCGTCGCGGGCAACGACACGGACGAGGTCAACGACCCCCAGCGCTCCGACAAGGCCATGGCCAACGGCCAGTTCATCCTCTTCGAGCGCGGCCACTACGACCGCATCGGTGGTCACGGGGCGGTCCGCAACGACGTGCTCGACGACGTGGGCCTGGCCCGGGCGGCCAAGGCTGGCGGGGTGCCCTTCCACATGACCTTCATGCGGCCGCTGTTCTCCTGCCGCATGTACGACGGGCTGGGCGAGATCTGGCGCGGCTGGCGCAAGAACCTCTTCGCGGGCATGCACTACCGCTGGGGCGTGGTCGCGGCGGTGCTGGTCTACCTGCTGATCAGCAACCTGCTGCCCTGGCTGCTGCTGCCCTTCGCCGCCACCGGCCTCATCGGCACCGAGTGGCTGGTGTGGTCCCTGGCGCTCATCGGGCTGATGCAGCTGGTGCGCTTCTACCTGGACCGGGTCTTCGCCCACCCGGTGATCTACGGCCCCACCCAGATCCTGGGGGTCAGCATGGTGATGCTGCTCATCCTGGACTCGGCCTGGAGCAGCACCCGCGGACGGGTGGCCTGGAAGGGCCGCAGCGTCAACGTGGCCAAGGCGCCGGAGCGGGACGAGGAGTCGTAGGCGCTCGGAGCTAGTCGAACAGGAACTGCACCACGTCGAAGGCCAGGGGCAGATCCTTGTTGGTGAAGACGTGGGCGGACGCGCCGACCTCTTCCACCGCGTAGTTGTCGCCGTCGGTGGCGGCGCGCTCTTCCACCGCGGCCACGAGGCCCTCGATGGTGCCGCCGGGGACCACGGGATCGTAGCCGGACCACACCAGCATGGTGCGGGGCTCTTCCCAGACGTCCGAGCCCAGGTAGAACTCCATGGAGTAGGTGGAGATCTCGTCCACCCGCTCGTCGAAGATGCGCTCGAGCCCGGTGATGGTGTCGGCGAACTGGGAGGGCTGCTCGTAGTAGTACCCGAGGTCGTCGGGGGTGGAGTCGATCACCACGGACTCGATGGGGACGTCGGCGTAGCTGACGTCGGTGAGCAGCCACAGCAGCTCGGAGACAGCACGACCGCCGTCGCCCAGGCCCACCAGCGCGATGTGGTCGGTGTCGATCTGCAGGGGCAGCGTCACGTCGTGGCCGCTGGCGAAGCTCTCATCGGTCACGAAGCGATACATCCACGACGCCATGGCCAGGCCGTCGCGGTAGAAGCGCTCGGTGCTGTAGTCGTTCTCCTGGCGCCCGCCGGAGTGGTTGTGCCACAGGTCGCCCCAGCAGTTGGCGGGGAGCAGCACCATGGCGCCTTCCTGCGCGAGGGCGGTGGCCAGGGCGCCGGTGTGGGACTCGGAGGGATCGACGGTCTCACCCCACATGCCGAGCATGGAGAACACCCGGGTCTGGGCCCAGGCGCGGTTGAGGCGGTCCTCGGGGGCGTAGTGCGTGCCGTCGAGGAAGTTGTCCTGCGGGGGGTTCTTGACGTAGTCGAAGGCCCCGCTGTGGAACACGATGGCCGCCGGCACCGGGGTGGTGATGGTGCTGTCGTAGACCGCGTAGAAGGTGGCGGCGGTGCCGTCGGGGCACTCGAGCGGCGGCGCCGGCTCGAAGGTCTGCACCACGATGTTCTGGTTGACGACGTGCTGGTTGTCCAGCGGGACGACATCGTAGGAGATGACGGCGTCGTCGAGCTTCCAGCAGCCAGCGAGCAGGACGGCCAGGGGGAGGATGGTGGATCTCATCTTCGCGCTCCGTGGGACGAAGAAGCAGTATACCCGTTCCGCACGCAGGTCCAGCCGTAGACCGGCTCCACGGGGACTAGGACACCAGCTCACCGGCACAACGGAAGCCCACCGGGCCCCGCTCGTCCGAGGGCGCGATGGCGAAGCCCGGCTCCAGCTCGTCGGCGCCGCCGCCGAGGCTCCCGTCGTCCAACCAGTGCCACAGCCAGGCTCCCAGGTCGTACACGCCGTAGGCCCCCGGGGGGTGGGCGCCGACCGACGGCAGCTGATCGAAGCGGGGGCGCCCCACCCGACCCAGGCGAGGATCCGGCTTGTGGCCCCAGGGATAGCGGTCGTCGCCCCAGGCCGCCGACAACTCGGTGACCGAGGGCAGCCGCGCGCCCTTGGCCTGGGCGTAGGCCTGCGCCTGCTCCAGGGTGATGCCCGTCACAGGGCAGAGGGCGTCGACCCGATCGGGCAGGACGTCCTCGATCACCCGCAGCCAGGCGTCCCAGGTCACGGGGTAGATGTCCATGAAGATCAGCTCGGGGCGCCCGTCCCGCTCCCGGCCCGAGGGGACCACGGTCATCAGAGGATGCGCGCCGTCGGGGTTGACCCAGCCGACCCACTCGTCGGGGGGCAGGCTCGCCAGGGACGCGGGGCGTTGGATGCGCACCGAGACCTCACCCCTCGCCACGTTGCCGCGCCCGTCCACCCGCGCGCGGGCGGTGAGCACACGGTAGGTGGCCTCGCGGGGTGTGAGGTTGGCGGTGGCCAGCGCCCGACTGACCGCGTGTCGGATGCTGACGCCTGTGGCTTGGATGGTGGACACCGGACCTCCGCTTCCACGACACGTGCCGGGAGCACCATTATCCACACCGAAGGGTCCCGAGCCCAGGGGGGCAAGCCGCGAGCGGTATTCCGCCGGACACGATGGGGGAATGTCAGGTCATGTCAGGAGGGCGGGGCGTGGCGGTCGCGCCGTGCCGGGAACGGGGACGGAGTCGGGACGCGCGGCGGGCGCCAGGGACCTGCGTAGGGCGCCACGCCGGGATACTTCGCTCCGCTGCCCCCCACGGTCCAGCCTCTCGGAGGAAGCCCATGTCCGTCGCCCCTCTCCGCGCCCTCCCGCTGCTCTTCGCCGCCCTCACCATCAGCGCGTGCGAAGGAGAGCCGCCGCCTCCGCCCCCGGAGGACCCCTGCCCTCACATCGGCATCGACACCCTCGAGGGGGACTGGCTCAAGGTCCAGGGCAGCAAGGCCGACCACCGCACCCGCTTCCGTATCACCGGCACCCCCGGCGACTACGACGCCACCCTCATCGCCGGCTTCTGGACCAAGATCCCCATGAAGGGCACCAAGCGGGACGCCGACTACGTCTTCGAAGAGGTGCTCGATGGCAAGTTCGCCGACGAATACCGCACCGGGTACCGCACCAAGTACCGGATGTACGTCGAGCCCTACAAGAAGTCCTGCTCCCTCCGCACGGTCATCGCCACGGTCGAGCTCAAGCCCGAAGACGGCAAGGAGAAAGAGAAGCCCCGCACCCCGGGCTTCGAGGAGTTCCTGGCCGATCCCCAGCAGGTCGAGTTCACCTACGAGAAGCCCGACGGCGTCCTGTTCCTGCGCGAGGCCGCCAAGAACCGCTCCACCGCCGAAGCCCAGCTGAAGCAGTTCGAGGGCTATCCCAAGCCCGAGACCGGGCTCGGCGAAGACATCCCGGTAGGGGTGTTCACCCAGGCCAGCGCCGACGGCCCCGACTCCTGCAGCTACAGCTTCGACCTGTACTTCGACGACAAGCCCTACAAGGGGCGCCGCGACAGCCCGTCGGAAGCCGCGGGCAAGAACCTGGCCGCCGGCGCCGTGAAGAACGGCTACCGCCACTGGTTCGTCCCCGCCTGGTACGCCCCGTATGGCGGCAACCACCACTTCGAGATGTACCGCTACAAGTCCTGTGGCGGCGAGCGCGAGCTCATCGGCATCAACGCCCTCGAGGCGGTCCTGCACTGATGCCCGTCTCCCGCTGGCTGCTCGTCGACAGCATCGAGCACCTGGAGCCCGGCGTCTCCGCGTCCGGCTCCAAGCGCTTCCCTGCGGATGAGCTCCTCTTCGAGGACCACTTCCCGGGCTTCCCCGTGGTGCCCGGGGTCCTGCTGCTCGAGGCCCTGGCGCAGCTGTCGGGCAAGCTCATCGGCTACTCCGTGCGCCTCGAGCGCGGCGACTGGCCCTTCCCGATCCTGAGCATGATGAACGGCGTCAAGTTCCGCCGCTTCGTCCGCCCGGACGAGCCGGTCACCCTCGAGACCCGGCTCGAGGCCCTGCGCGACGAGATGGCCGCCGTCAAGGTGCGCGCCAAGGTCGGCAAGCGGGTCGTCACGCAGGCGGAACAGATCTTCGTCTTCAACGCCGTGCCCCTCGAGGATCCCCAGGAGCTCGAGCGGCTCGAGCGCATCGAGTTCGGCTACCTCTCCCAGCTGTGGCCCGGCTGCCCCGACCTCCAGTGGGTCGACGACACGCCCTGACCACAGGAGGCCCCATGGCCAGCAGCCTCTCCCACCGCGACGACGACCAGCGCATCGTGGTCACCGGCATGGGGGCCGTCAGCTCCCTCGGCCACGACCTGCCGAGCACCTGGAGCGCCCTCACCCAGGCCAGGAATGGGATCCGGACCATCGAGCGCTTCGATCCCACCGGCTTCCAGGTCACCTTCGCCGCCGAGGTGAGCGTGCCCCACGCTGGACCGGACCTCAAGGGGTCCCTGGCCATGCGCGCCGCCAGCGAAGCCCTGCGCCAGTCCGGCCTCGAGGGAGGCCCCCGGGTGGGCGTGCTGCTGGGGAGCGAGGCCGACCGCCCTCCCCTGCCCCTCGTGGCCCGGCGCATGCACCAGGGTCAGACCCCCACCCCCGAGGAGATGGCGGCCAGCGCCCCCTGGGCGCCCACCCGGTCCCTGGCGCGGCGCATGGGCGCCACCGGGCACCAGGCCACCGTCTCCACCGCCTGCACCAGCTCCGCCCAGGCCATCGGTGAAGCCATGCTGCGCATCCGGCGCGGCGAGCTGGACGCGGCCCTGGCCGGGGGCGTCGACGTGCTGGTGGATCCCTTGATGGTCACCGGCTTCGCCATCCTGGGCGCTCTCTCCACCCGCAACGAGGATCCCGGCGCGGCCTGCCGGCCGTTCGACATCGACCGGGACGGCTTCGTGCTGGCCGACGGCGCGGCCATGATGACCCTCGAGTCCCTGGCCCACGCCAAGGCCCGGGGCGCGACCGTGCTGGGCGAGCTGCTCGGCTACGGCTGCTCCCTGAACGCCTGGCGCATCACCGACGCCCCCCCCGACGGCGGCGGCGCGGCCCTGGCCATGCGGGCCGCCCTCGACGACGCCCGCCTCGACGCCTCCGCCATCGACTACGTCAACGCCCACGGCACCTCGACCCCCCAGAACGACGTCAGCGAAGCGCGCGCCCTGCAGACCGTGCTCGGCCCGTCCGTCGAGCACGCCTGGGTGTCGAGCACCAAGAGCATGACCGGCCACACCGTGGCCGCCTGCGGCGCCCTCGAGCTGCTGTTCTGTCTGCTGGCGGTGCGGGACGACGTCGCCCCACCCACCCGCAACCTCGACAACCCGGATCCCGACTGCGCCCTGCGCCACGTGGCGCACCGGGCCGCCGAGTCCCCGATCCGGGTCGCCCTGTCCAACGCCTTCGGCTTCGGCGGCAACAACGCCTCCATCCTGGTGGGGGGCGCTCCGTGAGCGCAGCGGTCACCGGCATCGGGCTGGTCACCCCCATCGCGGACGCGCCGGAGGCGCTGCTCGAGGCCCTGAGTGCCAGCCGCTGTGCGTTGGAGCCGAGCCCCGAGCTCGCCCGGCTCCCCAGCCCCTTGGCCGGCCTGGTCGGGCGGGTGGATCTGAAACCCTGGCTCCGGCGCCGCAAGGATCGCAAGCTGCTGAGCCGCGCCGCCCAGCTCGCGCTGCCGGCGGCGGGTCGGGCGCTGGGCTCCTGGGGCGGTGACCGCGAGGAGCTCGGGCTGTTCGTGGGTGTGGGCCGCGAGCCCCCCGACACCGGCGCCTCCGAGCCCTCCCTGGCGGCCTCCGCCCGCGACGGCCGGCTCGACCACCACGCCCTCTCCACCCGAGGCCGCGAGCTCTACCCGCCCCTGCTGCCCCTGCTCACCCTGCCCAACCTGGTGCTGTCCCACGTCTCCATCAACCTGGGCATCCGCGGCTGGAACGGCACCGTCGCTGGCGAGGCCGCCGCGGGCCTGGGGGCCGTGGTCGAGGGCTGCCACGCCGTCCACGAGGGCCGCTGCCCGGCCGCCCTGGTCGGTGGCGCCGACAGCCGCGTGGACTTCGGGTCTGCGCGGGACCTGTACCGCCTGGGGCGCGCCAGCCCCGAGCGCCCCCCCGCAGAAGGCGCGGTCTTCCTGCTGCTCGAACCCGTCGGCACACCGGGGGCCCTGGCCATCGTCGCACCCGCGGGGCGCACACCGTCCGCGGCCCCGGTCCCCGCCACCCACTGGAGCCGATGCGGCGATCTGGGGGCCGCCGACGGCGTGATGACGCTGGTCACGGCCATCCTCGAGCAGCGCTGGGGCCTCGTGCGCGCCAGCGACGACGAGGGCACTGCCGTCGCGCTGACCGTGGGGCCACCTCACGCCACGCCTTCGTGATAGCCTGGCTTCTGTCCTGACAAGGGGTTCCCTGCGTTGACGCGAGAGAGCAACCGTCGCTTCCACTTCCTGCGCGAGATCGCCTCGGGCACCTTCGGCAGCGTCTACCTGGCCAAAGAAGCCCACTCCGACGGCTTCTCGCGGCTGGTCGCCATCAAGCTGCTGCACCGCCGCTGGTCCGAGAGCGAGGAGGTCACCCGGCGCATCCGCGACGAAGCCCGCCTCCTGGGCTGGCTGCGCCACCGCAACATCGTGGACGTGGTCGATCTGACCGCCATCGACGGCCGCACCGCGGTCATCATGGAGTACCTCGAGGCCGCCGATCTCAAGCACATCGTCGATCACCTCCGCGAGGAAGGCGGCTACCTCCCCATCCGGGCCGCGGTGCAGATCGCCGCCTGCGTCGCCAGCGCCCTGGACGCGGCCTACAACCGCCCCCCCTACGCGGGCGAGAAGCCCCTGCGGGTCATCCACCGCGACATCAAGCCCAGCAATGTGATGGTGGACGACGGTGGGCTGGTCAAGGTGCTGGACTTCGGCGTGGCCCGGGCCGACTTCGAGTCCCGCGAGTCGAGCACCGCCGATCTGCAGTTCGGATCGGTGGACTACATGCCCCCCGAGCGGCTGTTCTTCGAGCCTGAGACCCCGGCGAGCGACGTCTACTCCCTGGGCGCCACCTTCTACGAGATCCTGGCCCTCGAGCGCCTGGGCAAGGCCAAGGGCCGACCGGACCGCCACGCTGGCTTCGTGCGCGACCGGCTCTCCTTCCTGCGGGCCATGCGGGGTCTGGGCGGCAAGCTGGCCAAGGGCCTCGAGAGCCTGCTCATCGCCATGCTGGACTACGAGCACACCGAGCGCCCTTCCGCCGCGCGGGTGGTCGAGGTCTGCCGCGAGCTGTCCCGGCTGGCCGCCGACGAAGGCCTCCACGACTGGGCCGAGACCGCCCTGCCCCCCATCGTCCTGGCCCTGCAGCACAGCCCCGCGGCTCGCTCCGCCCTCGACGGGCGGGTGGTGGTCGAGGACAGCTCCGCGATGCGCGTGCGGGAGAACGAGGTCGCCTCGAGCTTCCGGGCGATCCCGGACCCCAGCTTCGACACCCACGGCCGGCCCATCACCCCCGAGCACCAGGAGCGCCAGCGCCGCATCGGCGACGCAGCCCTCGAAGCCCTCGGGGCCGCCGAGGCGGCGCTGGAGCAGCCTGCACCCCAGCCTCCCGAGCCGGAGCCGCCCGCACCGGAGCCACCCGCGCCGGAGCCACCAGCACCCGCGCCGGAGCCACCAGCACCCGCGCCGGAGCCACCAGCCCCCGCGCCGGGGCCCCCACCCCCCGCGCCCCGGCCCCCCCCCCCCGCGCCGGCGCCCCCGCCCCCCCCCCGGGGGCCCCGGCCCCCCCCCCGGGGCGCGCGGGGGGGGGCGGGCCGGGGCGCCGCGCAGCGACCGGTCACCCTCGACGGGCGCGTCTACGGCTCCGCGCGC
>CAYZVO010000130.1:0-8641 GCA_964481655.1 uncultured Enterobacterales bacterium
GGTGTCGGTGTCGGTGTCGGTGTCGGTGTCGGTGTCGGTGTCGGTGTCGCCCTCGACGGGCGGCGCGGTGTCGTCCTTGTCGCCGCAGGCGGTGACGAGCAGGCAGAGGGTCAGAGGGAGCAAGGTGGCGCGGATCATTCGAATCTCCGGGGGGAAGGGGTGGACCGTGTATCACCCATGCGGTAGATAACGCCAGCTCGAGCCTGCACGCCCGAACATTCGCTGGAGACTACCATGCGCCTGACCCCTGCCGCTCTGCTGTCCCTCGGCCTCGCCGCCTGCCCCTCCGACCCAGGCGACAGCGGCGTGATCGAAGCCCCCGACGCCGTCAGCTCCGCCACCCCCGGGGTGGTCTCCGGACAGCTCGACGCCGATCACGGTGGCTGGCTCCAGGTGGACTGTGCCAGCTGTCACCCCGCCTCCCACAACGACGCGGGCTACACGCCGGCCGAGTGCCGTACCTGTCACGGGTCCAACGGCGCGACCCTGCGGCCCGTGGCCCACGCCGACGACAGCTGTGGCTCCTGCCACGCCGACAGCCACGCGGGGGTGGAGCTGGCGGATCCCGCGGCCTGCCGTGCTTGCCACCAGTACGAGGACCCTGGGGACGGCAGCTGCGCGGCCAGCAGCAGCCACGACGCCGTCATCATCGGCGCGGGCGGCGGTGGCCTGGCCGCGGGCGCGGCCCTGAGCCGCGCTGGCTACGACGTGATCGTGCTCGAGCAGCACCACCAGGTCGGCGGCTACATGATCAACTTCGAGCGCATGGGCTACCGCTTCGAGGCCTCCCTGCATGCCATCGACGGCCTCGACCCGAGCCCCCACCCGCGCGACGCCTCCTGGACCGCGGGCATGAACGTGGAGACCTTCCAGGCCCTGGGCATCTACGACCGCCTCACCCTGGTCAAGGCCGACCCCATGTACCGGGTGATGTACCCGGAGCTCGACCTCGAGATCGAGGGGGACGCCGACGCCTACCTGGCGCAGCTGCAGGCCCTCTACCCGGACCAGGCCGACGGCCTCGCCGAGATGTTCGAGGCGCTGCGCGACGTGGACGAGGTCATGCGGGTCATCATCGGCTTCCAGTACGCGGGCAAGGACATCGCCGGTGAGCACATGCAGGAGTTCTTCGACGAGATCACCGCGCGCGACCTGCTCGATCAGCTGATGTTGGTGCAGAGCTACATGGACGGCACCACGCTGTCCGAGTTCATGGCGGCCTACATCGACGATCCCGCCCTCATCACCTTGTGGACCCAGCTGGCGGGCTTCGCAGGGGCCCAGCCCGATGACGTGGCCGCGCTGTTCTTCATGGTCATGTGGAACAGCTACCACTTCGGCGGCTACTACTACCTGGAGGGTGGGTCCCAGGCGATCAGCGACGCGCTGGCCGTGGAGATCGAGGACAACGGCGGGCTCATCCGGCTCGACACCCTGGTCACCGGCATCGACATCGAGGACGGCCGCGCCACGCGGGTCCGCAGCGCCGATGGGGTCTGCTTCGAGGCCGACTGGGTGGTCTCGAACGCCAACGCACCCGCGACCCTGCTGGGCATGGTGGGCGCCGAGCACCTGCCCACCGACGATCCGGAGGACCCCTACCACCCGGATCGCATCGAGCAGGGCAACCCCGAGTCCCTCGACATCGGCCTGCCCGCCTTCCAGGTCTGCCTGGGCGTCGACACCGACTACACCCACCTGTTCGGCGAGACCCACGAGGTGATGTTCTCCGAGTCCTTCGATCAGGCCGAGAACTTCCAGTACTACTTCGACTCCGACGTCGAGCGCGCGCCCTACGCCATCGCCAACTACACCGTGGTCGACCCGGACAACGCCCCCGCCGGGCACAACAGCATCTGCCTGACCTCGATGTTGATGTACGACTGGCAGGACGAGTGGCACTGGGCCGACGACCACGCCGACTACCAGGCCCTCAAGGACGAGGTGGCCTGGGCGCTGGTGGCCAGGGCCGAGGCGGACTTCCTGCCGGGGCTGTCCGAGCACGTCGAGGTGCTCGAGGCGGGTGCGCCTCACACGCTGCAGGGTTTCACCCTCAACCCCCGGGGCAGCATCTTCGGCTGGGACAACACGCCCGAGCAGAGCATGAACAACCGGATGCCCCGGCAGACCCCGATTGAAAACCTGCTTCTCGCGGGTGCGTGGACCTTCCCCGGCGGCGGTCAGTCGGCGGTGGTCAGCTCCGGCGCCATCGCGGCGATGAGCATCATGGCGGTGGACGGCACGGGCGCCCGCTAGCTACGGTGCGCGTATGCGCTCCATCCTCCCGTTCCTGACCTTCGCGCTGGCCTGCGACCCCTCCGGGGGTGGCTTCGGTGGCGGTGGCGACGACACCGGCCCCGACACCGAGATCGACCTCAGCTGCCCGCTCATCACCCTCGACTTCCGGGCCGAGCTGTCCACCATCTCGGGCGCCCCCTTCGGGCTCAGCTACGAGACCGACAGCGGCCGGATGGCCTCGGGAAGCATGACCTACGACCCCTGCGTGCCGGACACCGACACCTTCGAGTCCCCCGACAGCGGCGAGTACGATCACGTCTACACCGAGCGGGGCGCCTTCGACTTCACCCTCGAGGGCGACGGCACCCCCCTGGCCATCGTCGGCTCCACCCGGCCGATGGTGGGAATCCGGGGCCTGGACTACTTCGACTTCGAGGACGGAGGCTACGACGTCTTCGAGGAGGTCGAGCGCTACGTCACGGTCAACGGCGAGCTGGATGAAGAGGCCGACATCTTCTTCACCGTCGGCGGGGGCGAGCTGGACTTCGACAGCGACGCCCTGCCGGAGAGCTTCCCCATGTCGGGCTCCAGCTACGACGACTTCGCCTGCATGGCCGGCGCCTACTGCGTCACCTTCTCCATCGGCGAGTCCACCTTCGGCGACACCTTCCTGATGCGACTGCACGAGCTGCAGCAGCGCTGATCAGACCTGGATGAGCACTTCGTGTGCTCCCCTGGGTTCTGCGGATCGTCAGCGCGGATCGAGCAGCTCCACGCCGGCCCCCGAGGCCAGCCGGAAGCGGCTGCGGCCCTGGGTGCGGTCCACCAGCAGCGAGCCGGGCAGGCCGCCCTTCTCGAGGTCCCGGCGCAGGCGCTTGAGCACCGTGACCACGGCCTTGCGGTCGGTGGGGAGCTGACGGCCCCAGACCCTGGGCATCAGCACCGAGTCGGGCAGGGGATCCCCCGGGTCGTAGGGGTCTGGCGGGGAGAGCAGGGCCTGCAGCATGTCGAAGCGCACGCCTGGGATCCAGGTGGTGACCTCGAGCTCGCCGAAGAACAGGGTCAGGCTGCCGCCGGAGGGCACCAGGGGCTGCAGGGCCACCCGGGTGGGCAGCTCCACGGGCAGCTGGTGCTGGGTGTCCCGCTGGGTGGCGGCGACCTCGACCAGCCGGAACACGACCCGAGCGTAGGCGATCCGGGCGTCGGCGCTGATGGTGCGGGTCGCGGGCTCCTGGACAGGGATGCCGTCGAGGGTGACGCCCTCGCGCACGGTGGCGAGCCAGCCGCTGCCGGTGGGCTCGAGGCGCACCAGGCCCGGCGGCCAGCTGGGCACCCGCAGGCTGTCGCCGGGGCTGCCGCCGATGGTGAATGCCTCGTCGCCCAGGGGCTGGACCCGGGGCAGGTCGGACAGCTCGGCGGGCACGGCCTCGCGGCGCAGGGCCCAGCTGGCGTTGGCCAGGGCCGGGTCCTGGTCGGAGTGCACCACGAAGCTGGCGCCGGGGAAGTGGATGACGTCGCCGGGCCCCAGGGCCTGGGTGTCTTCGACCTCGGCGTGGCCGACGCGGACCGATGAGCGCCCCACCTTGACCAGCCACAGGCCCTCGAGATCCTGGTAGACGAAGGCGGCGCGGCGGCTGGCCGCGGCGTCCTCGAGCATCAGGTCCGAGGCCAGGCTGCGGCCGATGATGAGGCCGCGGGGTCCGATGGGGATGCGCCTGCCCTGGGCGTCTTCGAGCCAGCACTGGATGGGAGCGTCCGTCATGCCAACTCGCCTATCGGTGAGCCCGCGGCCCAGCAAGCGGTCTAGGGGCGACGGGCGGTGATGCTCGCCGAGGCGACGTAGTCCTCGATGCCGCGGCCGGGGGCCCACTGCTGGATGAACGCGCGGCTGCCGGGCTCGAGGTGCACATCGATGTCGGTGAAGCCCAGCTCGCCCAGGATGCGCTCGAGCTCGTCCACCTGTGCCGCGCCCGCGACGCAGCCCGCCAGCAGGGCCAGGTCCTCCTGGATGTGTGGGGGCAGGGGCTGCAGCGCCACCACGTCGGAGATGGCCAGGCGGCCGCCCGACCTGAGCACCCGGAAGGCCTCGCGGTAGACCGCGGGCTTGTCGGCGCTGAGGTTGATCACGCAGTTGGACATGATCACATCGGCGGTGGCGTCGGGCAGCGGCAGCGCCTCGATCTCGCCCAGACGGAACTCGACGTTGAGCAGGCCGGCCTCGGCGGCGTTCTTGCGGGCCAGGGTGAGCATGTCGGGGGTCATGTCCACGCCGATGGCCTTGCCCTCGGGCCCCACGGCCTGGGCGGCGAGGAAGACGTCCAGGCCGCCGCCGGAGCCCAGATCCACCACGGTCTCGCCGGGGGACAGGCTGGCGATGGCCTGGGGATTGCCGCAGCCCAGGCCCAGGTTCGCGCCGTCGGGCACGGTGCCGAGGGCTTCGGCCTCGTAGCCCAGGGCCTGGGAGGTCTCGCTGGTGTCGGGGGCCGGGCCACAGCAGCCCGGGCTGCAGCAGCTCCCGCTCTGCTCGCGGGCCACGGCGCCGTAGCGTTCACGGACGACGGACTTGACGGTGTTCGGATCGATGGGGGACATGGTGGCTCCTTTGTTCGTTCATCGTCGATTAACGATGGGTCTGGGTGAAGTCAAGGCCCACCGCGGTGGGCCGGAGGGGGATCAGAGGGCGGCGATCAGGGTCTTGAGCCGATCGATCGTGCCGTGGTCGAGGCAGTAGCAGGTGCGGGGGCCGTCCACCTCGCCCTGGATGAGGCCGGCCTTCTTCAACACCTTGAGGTGCTGGGAGACGGTGGACTGGGCCAGGGGCAGCATGTCCACCAGGTCGCCGCAGATGCAGGCGCGCCGGGCGGCGAGCACCCGCAGGATCCGCACCCGCACCGGGTGGGCCAGGGCCTTGGCCATGGAGGCCAGCTCGCCGTCGCTGGGGAGCGCGTCGCAGCAGGGCTCGTCCGTGGGGGGACAGGCCGAGGCGGGGCAGCAGGAGGTGGTGGGGTTGTTGCTCATCGTAAAACAACGATTAGCCACCTGTGCTCACAGCGTCAAGCTCGAAGTGTGGCCGCATCGCGCCCGAGCGATAGAAGCCGCCGATGCCTCCCCGTCCCGGACCCAAGCTCTTCGAGCCCCCCACCGACGCCGTGGTCGTGCCCCCGCGCGCCTACGACTGCCCTCGCTACGAGGAGTGCCTGCTGTCCGCGGCCCGCAAGCTCTGGCGCTCCTGGACCTGCAAGGGCTGCCCCCTGTGCCCGGACGACGCGCGCATGGAGGTCTGGAAGTCCAGCATCCCGCCGAGCAGGGCTGTGCTGAAGAAGTCGTTGGGTTGAGGCCGGCTACGCCCCAACCCTCTCCAACAGCGCACTCACCGCCGCCGCCCCATCGACGACGGGACAGACGTGAGCCAAGGCCGAGCTGTCGGCGCCCAGCGCCCTGAGGAAGGTGCTCCACCAGGGCCCGTCCACCAGGATCAGGGGCACGTTCCCCAGGCGACCGGCGCGGGCCAGATCCAGGGCGCGCAGCACGGTGGCGGCGGTGTCCAGGTCGCCGGGGAAGGCGATCAGGGCCTGGCAGCGCTCGAGCAGCAGCAGGTCCCGCAGGGCGGGGTGCTCGAAGCGGAAGCAGAGCTTGGGCTGGGTGCTGGCGTGGGGCTGGGACTCACCGGGCTGCGCGGCGTGGAAGCCCGCCACCGAACCACCGGCCAGGCGCGCGCCCTCGGTCACCGCGGCGGCGACGCCGGGGCGGGCGGTGGTGGCCAGGCGCCAGCCCTTGTCGCTGAGGGCGGCGTGGGTGGCCAGGTCGCGGCCCAGCGCGCGGGCGTCGTCCAGCATGGGGGCCCCGTCGGGCAGGGGGCGCCCCAGCACGGCCACCAGGCCCTCGATGCCGTCGTCCCGCAGGCTGTTCTGCACCTGCTCGGCCGCCAGCAGCAGGCGGGCGGGGCGCAGCTCCTCGCGGGCCAGGAAGGCGGCGTCGAGGCCGGCGGCCAGGGCCAGGCTTGGGGCCATGGGCGCCGCGGGCAGTGCGCGTGGGGGGGCCGCCACGGGAGGCTCGGGGGTGGTCGGGGTCAGCTCCCCGGGGGGATCGAGCTGGAAGATCACACCCTCGCGGGCCAGCTCGGCGTCCCAGCCCAGGTGCTCGCCGATGGCCGTGCGCAGGACCTCCGAAGAGTCCGGCTCGCCGTGATTGAGCCAGACCTTGCTGGGAGCCTCGGCGAAGCTGCGCAGCCAGGTCAGGGTCTCGTCCTGATCGGCGTGGGCCGAGAAACCGTCGATGGTGGCCACCTCGCAGTCGATGGGCACCCAGGCGCCGTGCAGCTTGATCTTGGGCTCGCCGCGCACGATGTTGCCGCCGCGGGTCCCCGGCGCCTGGTAGCCCACGAACAGCAGGGTGTTGCGGGGGTTGCTCGCCCGGGCCGCCACGTGGTGCAGGATGCGGCCGCCGGTGAGCATGCCCGAGGCCGAGATGAGCACGAAGGGGCCGTCCTTGCCGTTGAGGCGCTTGGACTCCTGGGCGGTGCGGGTGCAGTAGACCTCGCGGCGCAGGGCGCGCACGTCCTGCTCGCTGAGCCGGATGTTGTCGTGGAAGGGGCGGTACAGGTCGGTGGTGCTGATGGCCATGGGGCTGTCGAGGACCACGTCCACCTCGGGGATGCGGCCTTCGTCCATCAGCAGATGCAGGGCCCAGAGCAGGGCCTGGGCGCGGCCCACGGCGAAGCTGGGGATCAGCAGCACGCCGCTGCGGGCGATGGTGCGTCGGGCGATCTCGGCCAGGGCCTCGAGGGGGTCGCTGTCCTCGTGGCCGCGGCCGCCGTAGGTGGACTCGAGCACCAGGTAGTCCACGGACTCGGGGGTGGCGGGGGCGTTCATGACCCGGTCGTTCGGTCGCCCGAGGTCGCCGGAGAACAGCACGGAGGTCTGGTGGTCCTCGAAGCGGGCCATGGAGGCGCCCAGGATGTGACCGGCGGGGTGCAGGGTGACCTTCAGGGTGCCGCCCACGGCCACGGTCTGGACCCAGGCCACGGTGTCGAAGCGCTGGATGGCCGCCTTGGCGTCGGCCTCGGTGTACAGGGGCTTGGCGGGCTTGTGGCGGGTGTAGCCCTTGCGGTTGGCGCGCTTGGCGTCCTCTTCCTGGATGTGGGCGCTGTCGGACAGGATGATCTTGGCCAGGGCCGCGGTGGCGGGGGTGCAGAACACGGGGCCGCGGAAGCCCTCGCGCACCAGCACGGGCAGCCAGCCGACATGGTCCAGGTGGGCGTGGGTGAGCACCACCGCGTCGATGTCCGCCGGCAGCACCTCGAGGGCCTCCCAGTTGCGGCGCCGCAGGTGCTTGAAGCCCTGGAACATGCCGCAGTCCACGAGCACGCGGACATCGCTGGAGGTGACGAGGGTCTTGGAGCCGGTGACCGTACCGGCGGCGCCGAGGAACTGCAGCTGCATGGGATCTCCGCTGGGCAGTGGGGGTCTCTCAGGCCTATCCCGGTGGGCATAGTGTGTACGTGTGCTCACGCCATTGTGAGCCTCCTTACAGGCTTTCAGTGGCCTTTCAGGGGCCTTGAACCAAAGAGATCGCCGAGATTAGCTTCTGGGCATGGGTCACCCCTGAACCCCGGAGAGGCCATGTCCCGTACTCGCTCCCTGCTCTCGGCCTGCCTGCTGCTCGCGGCGGCCAGCGCCCCTGCCCACGCCGCGGACGACTTCCGCATCAGCCCCACCGGCGGTCTGTATGGCGGTGGCTACTTCACCCCTGAGAAGAACGCGCTGAACTCCGGCTGGACCATCGTCGGTCGCGCCGGCGTGCAGCTGCTCCCGATCCTGGACGTCGAAGTGGACTTCGGCTGGGTGCAGTCGGACACCTCCCAGTTCGGCTACCTCTACAACCTGCTCGATCCCCGCATCAACGCGCTGTACCACTTCACCCCCGATCACCGCTTCGACGTGTTCGTGGGCGGTGGCGTCGGCTTCCAGCACATCAAGGTGAACCGGCCCTCGGTGGCCGAGAGCTCCGGCGCGCTGGACATGGCGCTGTACGACAACCCCTCCAAGGACTTCATCGCCAACCTGGGCCCGGGCGTCACCGCGCACATCATCGGCCCCCTGCACGTGCGCACCGACCTGCGCTGGCTCGGCAGCTTCGGCGGTGACGAGACCGACGCCAAGTCCGACGCCTTCCAGAACCTCGAGTGGACCATCGGCATCGATCTGCGCCGCGAGGGCAACGACGACATCGACGGCGACGGCTACAAGAACAACGTCGACGGCTGCCCCGAGGAGCCCGAGGACTTCGACAACAACGAGGACGAGGACGGCTGCCCCGATCCGGACAACGACGACGACGGCATCCTCGACGACGACGACGACAGAACCGAAGAGCCACATGAAATCAAAGACTGGAAATAACC
>CAYZVO010000130.1:8663-25679 GCA_964481655.1 uncultured Enterobacterales bacterium
GGGCCGGGAGCCGGCCGAGGAGCGCTCCCCCATCCTCGACGTGGACGACGCCTGCCCCGACGAGCCCGAGGACTTCGACGGCTTCGAGGACGACGACGGCTGCCCGGACCCGGACAACGACGGCGACGGCGTGCTCGACGAGAACGACGAGTGCGACGGCGAGCTGGAGACCGACAACAACTACCAGGACGAGGACGGCTGCCCCGACGAGATCCCGGTGGAGGTCGTCGAGTTCACCGGCGTCATCAAGGGCATCACCTTCGAGACCAACAAGGACGTCATCCGCAAGAGCTCGGAGAGCATCCTGAACCAGGCCTTGAAGGTCCTCAACGACTTCCCCGACGTGCGGCTCGAGGTCCAGGGACACACCGACAGCGACGGTGACGACGCCCACAACATGGACCTGTCCCAGCGTCGCGCCGAGTCCGTGGTGCGCTGGTTCGCCGAGCACGGCATCGACGAGTCCCGCTTCGAGCCCAAGGGATTCGGCGAGACCCAGCCCATCGCCGACAACGACACCAGCACCGGCAAGGCCAAGAACCGCCGCGTGATGTTCGAGCTCATCGACCAGGAATAGGCGCGCCACCCCACATCGCCCGGTCGCGCCTGCGCCCGTCGCTCATCGGAGCGGCGGGCGCTCCCGCTTCAGGGGCCTCCTCGAATCGCTGAGCCCCGTGTCACCCGCGGAGGCGGTCACGCTGGCGCAGCATCTGGCGCAGCATCCGGTGGCGGTGCCCCTCGAGGGTGTCGTCGAGTCGCGCCAGGGCGTCCTCGGCATCGCTGGATTCGTCCATATCGACGAGCGCCCTCAGCGCAGCTGAGTAGCCGTTGGAGATCCCGGAGCGAGCCAGGCGCTCCAAGGCGGCCACTCCGCGTACCCAGCGTCGCTGGCCCAGCAATTCCGCCGCGTACCCCTGGATGTACATGTCCGGGTCTTCGAACAACTCGATCGCGCGCGCGGTCTCGCTGAGGGGCAACAGGGAGCATGCCGCGTAGGCCGCGTGCATACGTTCCCGACTGTTCTCGCTGGAGCGGTAGTGGTCCAGGAATCGTTGCGCCAGCGCCAGCTCGAGGGTGGCGTGTTCCTGATCCTCGGTCTGGCGCGGATAGACCCGTGGAAGATCGTCCACGCATACAAAATCGTCCCGCGTGAACTCCGCAACCAGGGCCTCGAGCATCGCCAGGAGGCTGGGGTGTGTGGGACTGAGGTCGGGATCGTCGTGCTGGATGCGGCAGGCGTACCCCGCGCAAGGCCCGTCGGTGTACACGCCGTAGTAGTTGGACTCGTCGTCCGCCCAGAACCAGACGATGCTGTCCAGCCAGCACCCATCCTCGGTGAACCATTGGTTGATCGCGGCCGTCATCGAACGGACTTCTGCGATGGGCATGGGGCGCAAGCCACCCACCTCGCAGGCGCGCATGGACTCCATGGAGCAGCCGTCCAGGCGCGCGAACAATGCCATCGCGACGGACGGGAGCGGGCCGAGCTCGGCGTTCAACGACTCGATATCGGCGCTGCTCGCTGGTGGATTGCCGCAGCTGTAGAGGGCCTCCAGTCGCTCGAGCACTCGTTGCATCCGGTCCATCGCTCTCCCTCCAGCGGGGCTCCCCGATCTCGGTTGTCTGCAGTGTATCGGTCGTCCCTGGCTTCGGCTCGTCTTCGCTCATCCCCTGCGACGAGGATCCCGTCGAACGCTCTAACTCCGCGACAGGAACGCCCTGAACGTTCCATCTCGGCCGCGTGCCGCTGCTGTGTCAATGCTGCTCAACGGTGGGACGCCGGGTCTCGTTGGGTCGGGCCTTGCCGCGCGCCCCGTTTGGAACGTTCATCGGGACCCTGTCGCCGAAGTGGAACGTTCACCTGCGTCTTTGTTGCTCGCCCCCCGGGTGTGGGCCCCGCAGCCGCGGCAACAATCTGCCCGTCTGCGCTGCCCATGCGGTGTACTCGTCCCCGAACTCCCGAGCGAGCATGGCCTCTTCGTCGGGCAGTCGCACCAGCAGCAGGGTGGTCAGGGCGGCGGCCGGGCACAGCAGCACCAGCAGGTTGCCGCTGATCAGGCCGGTGCCGAGCACCAGCAGCAGCCCCGAGCTGTAGATGGGGTGGCGCACCCAGCGGTAGGGGCCGCCGGTGACCAGGGCGTGGTCGCCGCGCAGCTCCAGCCAGGGAGAGAAGTTGGCGCCCAGGGTGGCGTGGGCCCAGGCCAGCACGCCGACGCCGAGCAGGGCCAGGGCGTAGCCGATCCATCCCAGCGCCTCGGGGACCGGGAGCTGCGCGAAGCCCAGCAGCGGCGAACCCAGCCACAGCAGGGCGGGGGCGGCCACGCCCACGGTCATGCCCCGGGTGAGCCAGCGCTCCCGCCCGGGGCGCACCGCGCTGCGCTCGCCCCGCTGCCTGCGGTAGACGAAGCGCACCACGACGAAGGCCACCAGGACCATCGCGTACAGCATGCGGCTCATGTACCAGGGCATGGCGCTCCCTCGGATCAGTCCTCGAGCACGCAGCCCGTGCGGGCCTCGGTGTAGACCGCCGAGCTGCGGCCCATGCCCAGGGCCCGGGCCTTGACCCGCTGGGCCTCGGCGTCCACCCGGAACTTCGCCACGTCGGGGCTCACCCGGACCCACTCCCGGCAGAAGTCTTCGTCCATGCCCATCACGAACAGGCAGGAGCAGGCCTCCTGGGCGGCGAAGCCAGATCCGAGCTCGAAGAGGCTGGAGCCGTAGCCGGGCACCAATTCGGTGTGGTCCTCCTGCACAGAGAGGGGCTCGAAGGACCACTCGGTGGGGCCGGCCTCGTGCTCGTGGCCGATGAACGCCAGGGCCAGGCGCAGGGTCTCATCGTGGGCGTACGAGCCGTCGCGGTCGTCGCCGTTGCGGGCGATCACCAGGTCCGCGTCGGGCAGGATGTAGATGGACTGGCGCCAGTGGCCCAGGGCCGCGTAGCTGCCTTCCGGCGCGTGGGGCCAGGGCAGGTGCTCGTGGCCGATGGCCGGCACGGGGCGGTTGACCCAGAACATACGGCCCTGGACGCTCTGGCCGATGTGGTCGATGGGGTGGGTGGCGAAGGCCTCGTTGACCTGGCTGGACCAGTCCGGCCAGCCAGTGGGCAGGATGCGCTCGCCGTCCCAGCAGCCGTCGCGCAGGTAGAGCAGCCCGAAGCGGGCGAAGTCCCGGGTGGTGGCGAACAGGTAGGACGAGCCCACATAGGTGCCCGCGCCGTCGCGCTCCCAGACCGCAGAGGACATGCCGATGGGCTCGAAGAGCACCCGCCAGGGGAAGTGCTCGCCCCAGCGGGGCTCGAGGGCGGCGCTGGCCACCGCGGAGGCCACGTTGGTGTCGCCGGAGCTGTAGAGGAAGGTGCTGCCGGGCGGGTCCCGCAGGGGGTGGCCCGTGACGAAGGCGGCCACGTCGGGCTGGCCTTCGCCGTAGAGCATGGCCAGGACCGAGGACTTGGTGGGGGGCTGACCCTCGTAGGTCTCCCGCCAGGCGAAGCCGGTGGAGAACTCCATGGCGTGCTGCAGGGTGACCGCACAGGCGTCGGGATTGGTGACATCGATGTGGTCGCAGATGGAGTCCTCCACCGCCAGCAGCTCCTGCTGCACGGCGGCGCCCACCATGGCGTTGGTGAAGCTCTTGGTGGCGGACCAGGCCAGGTGGGGGGTGTCGGCGTCGTAGCCGTGGGCGTAGCGCTCGTAGATCACGGCCCCGTCGTGGACGATGACGATGCCGTCGGTGCGCACGCCGCGCCGCTCGGGGTCGTCCCAGTCCAGCTCCGGCGCGAACAGGTAGGCATCGAGGGCCGCGAGGCCCTCGGGGTTGCGCAGGGCCCACTCGTCGCTGCGGTCCTCCCAGGCCTCGGTCGGCCAGGTCTGCCCCACCGGGCAGGTGTCCGGGTCCGGCGGCGGGATGAGCTGGTCCTGGGGCTCGACGGCGGGCGTGAGGTCCGCGTCGGGCTCGGCGGACGCCGGGTCCTCGGCGAGGGCCACCCCGGCGATGAGCAGGAGCGGTAGGGCGACGTACTGGATGCGGGAAGTCATGGGGTGGTCTAGCCCGGAGCCGCTGGGCTGTCCGGTCGGTGGTGGGCAGCTTGATGGTGGAGGCCCCCGTGACCCAGCCCTCACCCCCCGCCCTGGTCCTCTACGACGGCACCTGCGGCTTCTGTGACGCCTCGGTCCGCTGGCTGCTGGACCACGATCCCGAGGGTCGCCTGTCCTTCACGCCGCTGCAGGGGGAGACCGCCGCGGCGGTGCTCGCGGAGCACGAGCTGCCGCCGGGGCTGGACAGCATCGTGTTCGTCGAGGACGGGGAGCGTGTGAGCTGGCGTTCCACCGCGGCCGTGCGCATCGCCCGCCGGTTGCCGGCGCCATGGCGGCTGCTCGCGCTGGCCTGGTGGGTGCCGTTGCCCCTGCGGGATCTGGTCTACCGGCTGGTCGCCGCCGTGCGCCACCGTCTGTTCGGGAGGTTCGATGCCTGCCGCCTGCCGTCGGCGTCCGAGGCGGGCCGTTTCCTGCCCTGACTATAGGGTGATAGCATCATCGCGATGTTCATCGGAGGAGGCGACATGCGACGGATGACGACCCTGGCCCTGGCCCTGGCCCTGTGTGCCTGTGGTGACAAGGACGACACCGACGCCGACACCGACGTCGAGCTCGAGTGGGACAGCGTCACGGTGGGCGGCGCCTTCACCTGTGGGCGCCTCGCCGGCAACGACCCGGTGGTGTGCTGGGGTGACAACAGCGTCGGCCAGACCTCGGCGTCGGGCCGGATGGAGCCGGGTGGGATCAACGCCGGTGCCGACTTCGCCTGCATGAGCCACGAGGGTGGCGCCACGTGTTGGGGTGGTGACGAGTACGGCCAAGGCGACGGCGGCACGGGCCGAGCTGGCTACATGCGCGACGTCGGGGGCTACCACGCCTGCGCCGAGAGCTACAACTCGACCTCGTGCTGGGGGCACAACGAGTATGGGCAGTGCGACACGCCCGACATCGACGACTACCACCGGGGTGCCCAGTACTCGTCCTTGAAGCTCGGCATGTACCACACCTGCGGCCTGCTCAACGGCGGCCTGGTGGAGTGCTGGGGCCTGGACACCGACGGCTGCGTGGACGACATCCCGGAGGAGACCTTCACCTCCATCACCGCCGGCGCCGACCACAGCTGCGGCATCACCGCCAGCGGCAGCACCCTGTGCTGGGGCGGCGATGAGCACGGCCAGAGCAGCCCGCCGGAGACCCTCTTCTCCGCGCTGGACGCCGGCCACGACTTCACCTGCGGGATCACCACCGGCGGTGGTGTTAAGTGCTGGGGTCTGGACGACGAGGGTCAGGCCTCCCCGCCCGACCTGACCGGGGTCACCACGCTCGACACCTCCATCAGCGGCGCCCACGCCTGCGCCCTGCACGGCGCCGAGATCAGCTGTTGGGGCCGCAACGACCACGGTCAGCTCGACGTGCCCTGACCCGGCGGTGGTAGCATTGGGGCATGCTCCCCTGGCTCCTGGCCGGCACGCTCTGCGCGAGCGCCTCGACGACCTTCGAGGGCTACACCTTCTACGTGGGCGATCCCCACCACCACATCGGCCTGTCCGGGGACGGGCAGTCGCGGGACCTGGGGGGCTGCGGCGCGCCGGAGTGCGGCGCCATCGCCGAGGTCTTCGAGATCGCGCGTGACAATGGGCTGGACTGGCTCTCGGTCACCGATCACGTCAACGCCGAGTTCGGTGCGGAGACCCTGGCCTGGGAGGAGTTCCTGGGGCGGACCCTCGCCCACGACGACGACGACGGCCTGGTGGTGATCCCTGGCGCCGAGCTCACCCTGGCGACCGGCGAGCGCCGCTTCGGGCACCGCAACGTCTACCTGTTCGGCGCCGACGACGAGCTCGACGGGCTGCGCTGGGAGGACGTGCTGCCCAGCAAGAAGGGCGAGGATCTCGAGGACTGCGAGGCCGTCGCCAGCTGGCTCGACGCCCTCGGTCAGGAGCGCGGTCCGGTGCTGCTGGTCCCCCACCACACCAACGTGACCATGCCCATGGCCACGGACTTCGAGTGCTGGGACCCGGAGCACGAGGTCGTCGCCGAGGTCTACTCGTCCTGGGGCAACCACCTGGGCGGCTCGCTGGCCTGGTGGGACACCCCCGCCGCCGGCATCCTCCCGCCAGGGAGCGCCATCGAGGCGATGGACCCCGACTTCCTGGCGCTGCGCTTCGGCTTCATGGCCGGCAGCGACGTGCACGTCACCATGCCCGGCGACCTGTGCCTGGCCATCCCCGCCGGGCACGTCAGCACCGGCGGGCTGACCGTGCTGGCGCTGCCAGAGGGCGAGCCCTTCGATCGCGCCGCGGTGTACGAGGCCCTGGTGGAGCACCGCAGCTACGCCACCACCGGGCCCGCGGTGCCCGCCGTGGTCGAGTACCGCAGCGGCGGCGAGCTGCTGGGGGGGCTGGGCGAGGACGTCGAGCTCCGCTGGGACGAGCCGCTGGAGATCGAGCTGAGGATTCCCCCGGACCAGGCGCCCTGGGTGATCGAGGTCTCCGCGGTGACCCCCGATGGGCAGGTCCTGATGGAACCGGCGGACGAGGGCACCTGGGGCGTCGGCTTCGAGGCCGAGGCCGTGCCCCCCTGGGTGTTCGTGGCCGTGCAGATGGAGCCCATCGGAGGCTGTGACGACGACGGCGGCGCGGACGACTTCGAGTGGCTCTTCCTTAGCCCCTCCTGGTTCGACATCGAGGCACCACAGGACACCGGCGCCACGGGCGACAGCGACGAACCATCGGACAGCGCCGAGCCCGAAGACCCGCCGCAGGGCGAGGCCGACGGCCGCTGCGGCTGCGCGGCCCCGGCCAGCCTGGGCTGGCTGCTGGCGTTGCTGGCGATCCCGGCGATCCGGCGGCGCCGCTAGCCCTCGACCATCACCCCGTCCCGGTAGAAGGCCAGGTCGTGGATGTACTTGTCGACCCTCGAGTCGTCCACGAGGATGATGATCAGGGTGTTGACCTGGCCGGCCACGGCGTTGCTCAGGGGCCAGGAGCCGGACTGACCCAGGGTGATGCGGCCCAGGATGGCGCCGTTGACCATCACCTGGATGCCGTCGTCCACCGCCCCCGAGGAGATCTCGTACCGTGACGGGTCGTCGTGGGGGTCCAGGTAGAAGTCGCACATGAAGTAGGTGAAGGTGGCCCACTCGTAGGTGTCCAGGTCGCTGTCGGCGTCGTAGGAGAAGGGGCCCGTGGGCACGGTGGGGGCGCCCGCGCGGTCGAGCACGTACTGGCGCATCACGGCGAAGTCGGCCTCGGCGTCGGCCGAGCCCAGCAGGCCGTGGGCGCCGGAGGGCTCGTACCAGTACAGGTCGGAGTCGCCGTGGTGGTCGACCACGTAGGAGGGGTTCGAGGTGGTCTCGTAGGGGACGCCGTCATCGTAGACGTACCAGCCCGTGTAGAAGTCATCGAACAGCCGCCCGTTGCCCACCTGGCTCGCCTCGGCCAGCGGCTCGTCAGGGTCGTTGGAGCCGACTCCGATGGTGCCGCTGTCCTGGGCGTCGTCACTGGGGCTGTAGGCCACCTCGACCTCGCGGCTGTCCCAGGGGTCGATGATCCAGGGCAGGCCACCGTTCTCGCCGGTGAGCCGGTCCATGCTCAGCTCCGGGCTGCTGCGGTCGTAGGCGATGTCGTGGACCACCAGGGGGGCGCTGCCGGTGTTGCCGATGCTGACCCTGAGGCTGGCGCTGTCACCCTGGTCGATGGTGCCGAAGTCCCATGTGGGGGGGCCGAGCTGGATGTTGGGCTCCCGCGGCCCGTCGGCGCTGTCCCAGGTGCGCGGCCCGGTGTCATCGGCCGGCGGGACCTTGGCGTCGGAGAAGCTGTAGTCGGAGCAGGCCAGCAGCAGGGTGGCGATGAGGGGGAGGATGGACATGGCGCGACCTCGGGGGCAGCGGAGGTCTGCGCAAGAACCATGCCATGGGTTTTGCTGGCCGGAGGCGGGATCTCGCCCGTCTTGGTGGGTGCTGGGCACCCCAGTTCCGCCCGCGCTGGGACCTCGCGGTCGCGCTAGGTGCGAATCCGCGCCACCAGCTCGTCGGACAGCCGCCCGGTCTTCTGGAAGTGGCGCATGGCCAGGATGGGCTGGGTGCCCCACCAGGCCAGGGGTTTCCCTTCGAGGGTCTCGTGGTAGCGCACGGGCTCGAAGGGCTTCAGGTCGACGTCGGTGGCGCCGTCGCGGATGCGCTCCAGCAGGCCGATGAGGGCCTCGAGGGAGTTCATCTTCATGTAGGGGCAGGTGGCGCAGCCGCCCATGGCCGAGCAGCCCTCGGAGCTGTCCACGCCGGGCACGATGACCAGCTCGGGGTCGTCGGTCTCGGCCACGGCCTCCTCGGCCACGGGGAAGATGATCTCGACGCAGAGCTCGGCGCCACCGCCGGCCACGTGCTCGGCGATGCGAGCCTGCACGGCGCGCACGATGGAGGTGATCATCCCGGCCTCGGTGCCCAGGATGACCGAGATGGGCTCGTCCTGGGGCTCGCCGCTGGCGATGGCGGCGTCGACCCGGTCGAGGATGAACTGCAGGATGTTCGAGGTGGAACCCACCACGCCGCGGTCCTCGGCCTGGGCCTCGAGGGCCAGGTCGAACATCTCGCCGGGCACCTCGAGGTGGGCGGCGATCAGGCTGTGCTGGTAGTGCTCGCGGATGACCTCGGTGACGGCGGCGCCGAAGATGTCGTGCACCACGCAGTTGCCGTCGGGGAAGGCGTCGAAGCGCTCGAGGGCGGCGGCCACCATGGCGGGGGTGATGTCGGGGTGGACCTCGGCGACCGTCTCGGCGGGCATGGCGGCCAGGCGGCGCAGGTACACCTGCAGGTTGCGGCCCATGTAGGTGTCGGGGCCGAAGCGCACGGCGAGCTCGGGCACCTGGGCGATGGCCTGCAGGATGCTCTGCAGGGCGTTGCTCGAGGTGCAGGTGAGGGTCGGGATCTTCACCTCGGCTCGGGCCTTCACGTCCAGGCCGGTGTTGATGTAGATGACGTGCAGGGCGTTGGGGGTGTCTGCCGCGTCGTCGATCCAGGCCTGGTAGCCCTCGGAGGCGGCGGCCTCGGCCAGGGAACAGCCGATGGGCTCGGTGGCCACGCGGTGCACAGGCACGGCGTCGAGCCCCTGGGCGTCGAAGACCGCGCGCACGTTCTCGGACATGAAGTCCACGCCCAGCACGATCACCCGCTCGGCGCCCTGCTCCAGCATCTCCATGGCCTTGTCCGCCATGGCCAGGGAGTCGGTGACCGAGGTGTGCGGCCAGGACGAGGCCGCGAGCACGCCCTGCAGCTGCGGGTCCATGTAGAAGTGGGCCGCCACTGCGACCTTGGTGGCCTCGAGCAGCGCGGTCAGCTTGCGGACCGCCAGCTCGTCGGGCAGCAGGTACTCGGCCTGGGTGCGGGCGTAGGCGCCGCGGGGCTCGAGGGCGTTGGCGCGGATGCGCAGGGCGGGGAAGGAACCTTCGCGAGGCAGGAAACCCATGGCGTCCTCCAGGGTCGGGGGAGGGGACGCGCGCCTGCTATCACGCTGGGAGCGGGGGGTGGCGCGACCCGCCGCGGTGCCTACTCCTCGCCGCCCTCGAGGGTGCGGCGGATCAGCTCCAGCAGGGTGCCGCGGGGGGTGGGCTTGGCCACCACGAAGTCCGCACCCAGGCCCTCGACCGCCCTGGTGGCCTCGGCCGGTGGGTAGCCGGACAGCACGATGGTGCGCACGTCCGGATCGATCTGCTTGAGCTTGGCCAGGCAGCGGGCCCCGCCCATGCCGGGCATGCCCAGGTCCAGCAGGACCATGTCGATCTCCCCGCCTTCCGCACCGTACAGATCGACGGCCTCTTCGCCGCTGGCTGCGACCAGCACCCGGTAGCCAGCGCGCTCGAGCTGGCGCTTCATGGCTCGGCGCAGGGCCGCGTCGTCGTCGACCACCAGCAGCACGGGCAGCTCGATGGGCTTCGAGGGGTCCTCGGGATCGGACCGTTCCACCTGGGCCGGCAGGATCAGGGTGACCGTGGTGCCCTGGCCCGGGGAGCTGTCGATGCCCACCCAGCCGCCGTGGGATTGCACGATGCCGTAGGTCGACGCCAGCCCCAGGCCGGTACCCTTGCCCGGTCCCTTGGTGGTGAAGAAGGGGTCGAAGGCCTGGGCCAGGACCTCGGGGTCCATGCCGCAGCCGGTGTCCTGCACCGCGATCTCCACGTAGCGACCAGCCGCCAGGGGACGCCCCGGCACGCCACCGGAGGGCACGGGCAGGTTGTGGGTGGAGATGGACAGCACCCCGCCGCCGGGCATGGCGTCGCGGGCGTTGGCGGTGAGGTTCATCAGGGCCAGGGTCAGCTGGCTCGCGTCGCCGCGGGCGTACCAGAGGTTGGGCTCGGTGCGCAGCTGGATGTCGATCATGCGCGGCATGGTCCGCCTCAGCAGTTGCTGCAGGCGCTGCAGCTCCCGGTTGACGTCCAGGACCTCGAGGCGGGGATCGCTGCGGCGGCTGAAGGCCAGGATCTGGGTGACCAGATCGGTGCCCCGCTGGGCGGCCGCCAGGATCTCGGTCATGTCCTCGACGGCCTGGCTGCGCTCGCCGCGAGCCACGTCCAGGGCCAGCTCGGCGTTGCCCTGGATCACCGCCAGCAGGTTGTTGAAGTCGTGGGCGATGCCGCCCGCCAGCACCCCCAGGGCCTCCATCTTGCGGGACTGGCGCAGGTGGCCCTCGAGGCGCTCGCGCTCCTGCTGGGCCTCGACCCGGGCCGAGATGTCGCGGCTGATGCCCATGATCACCGGCTCGCCGTCCAGGCGCCCGAGGTTGATCCGGGTCTCCACCGGGATGTGCTCGCCGTCTTTGGCGACCAGGGGGATGGGGCAGGACTGCTCGTCGCCGCGGATCATGGCCTGGACGATGGCCATGGCCTCGTCCCGGCGTGGCTCGGGGTGGATCTCGAGCACGTTCTTGCCCGTGAGCTCATCGCGGGTGTAGCCGAGGCGATCCAGGGCGGTGGCGTTGCAGTGGAGGATGTCGCCCGCGGCGTCGAGGATGAACAGGAAGTCGTCCATGCTGTCGAACAGGGCGAAGTGTTCCTCGCGCTGGCGCCGCAGCTGGGCCTCGGTGCGGGCCCGGGAGACCGCGCCGCCGATCATCGCCGCGATGGCCTGCAGGCTCTCGCGCTCCGGGGTGTCGAAGCTGTCAGTGGTGGTCGAGGCGACGTTGATGGCGCCGACCACCCGATCGTGGCTGCGGAAGGGCAGCACGCCCACGGCCCGGAGCGTGGACCCGCCGATGGGGCTGCCCACGGCCTGGCGCAGCTCGGCGTGGGACTGGAACTGGGGCTCGCCGCGGTTGACGAGCCGCGCGTGTCCGCTGTCGGCCCCGTAGCGGGAGGCCTGGGCGATGAACTCGTCGGGGAGGCCGACGTGGGCGGCCAGGGCCAGGGCGCCGTCGGGCTCGGCCAGGTAGATGCCTGCGCCCTGCAGGTCCTCGAGGGCCAGGATGGTCTCGAGGATGCGCTGCAGCAGGCTGTCCAGCTCGCTGACCTCAGACAGCTCGCGGCCCAGGCGCTGCTGCAGGGCGAGCAGGTCCTCGTCGTGCTTGCGCCGGGTGACGTCCCGCTGGATTCCGAAGTGCCCCACGATGCGGCCTTGCTCGTCGTACAGGCAGGTGTAGTCTCCCTCGACCCACATCCGGGTGCCGTCCATGCGCCGCTCGCGGCTGAGGTCGCGGAGGTGGCCGGTCTCGAACAGCTCGCGCCACAGGGTGCGGCCGTGGGGCAGGTCGTGGGCGAAGAAGTCCGCCGGGGTGAGCCCCAGGAAGTCCTTCGGCTTTGCGCCGTATTGGTCCAGCATCGCGGGGTTGACCCGGGTGATGCGGTGGGTGGAGAAGGCGAGCTCGATCGCGGCGTCCTTGTCGGTGTCGTCGTCCCAGCCCAGGGGTTGGTCGAGCATCATGAAGAACAGGCCGTCGCCGCAGACCTCGAACCAGGTGTCGAAGTCGGCCCCTCCGCCGAAGGTCCGTACGGTGCTCATGGACTCGCTCCCGCTTCTCGTGTCCAGGCCAACGTATCGTGGCCGGGGCGACTGTTCCGGTCCTCCCAGACGGTGGCCCCGGAGATCGGACCGCTTTCCGTGTATCCTCGGGACATGGTGTGGCTGCTGCTCCTGCTGGCGTCGCTGTCCTGGGCCGCCTCCCCCGACGAGGTGGTGGCCCGGGTCGCCGCCGTGGAGCCCTACCGCCAGATGCGGGTCCAGAAGCGGGCCCCGCGACCGTCCGAGGCCGACATCCGTCGTGCCGCCCAGGGCACTGTCGTCTCGGGCCTGACCGGCAACACCGGCTGGGGTGTGGCCGTGCTCAACGTGCCCATCGGGCAGCTGTGGGCGGGCCTGAACGACGAGACCCGCCACCCCGGCTACACCGCCACAGGCTTCTCGGTCATCGTCGATGGGCGCGCCTGCGCCTCTGGCCGCAAGGTCTTCCAGTTCCTGCCGGTCCCCATGGTCGACGACCGCTGGTGGGTGAGCACCCTGAGCCACAACGGCGCCGTGATCCGCGACAGCGGCGGATCCGTGCGCGAGCTGTACTTCCGCGGCCACACCGACCCTGCCTTGGTGACCTCGCCGGCCGCCCGCAAGCTGATGGTGGACGCCGCGCCCATCGGCTCCACCCGCGGCGGCTGGTTCCTGGTCGCCATCGACGCGTACACCACCTACGTCGAGTACCACTCCATCACGGACCCCGGTGAGGGCATCCCCGCCAGCCTGGCCTCGAGGCTGGCTGCCAAGGGTGTCCGCGACACCATCTCCGCGATGGAGCGATTTGCGAAGGAGGGCAACCCCGTATGCCCCGTCTACTGATCCCACTCCTGATGACGCTGCTGGTGGCGGCGGGCCCTGCGCTGGGCGCCGACACCTACGCCTGGCTGGAGCCCCCGGCCGAGCAACAGCTCGCGGCGGACTCCACGGTGATCCCGGTGGGCATGGGGGCGGTCTTCGTCCCCTCCATCACCGGCCCCGAGCACGAGCCCCCCGCCATGCTGGTCTCCGACGAGGAGGTCACCAACGTGCCCCTGGGGCAGCGGGTCATCGTCGCCCCCGGCCAGTACGTGGTCGTGGTCAGCGCCGGCAGCCCGGCCCAGGGGGTGAGCCTGGCCATCGACGTGGTCGAGGGCGAGACCACCCTGGTCCCCGTGGGCTGGGGGGCGCTGCGCATCGAGGTCACCGATGATCACCGCATCCCCCACCGGGGCTCCTACGAGATCATCAGCGCCGAGACCCGCGAGCCTGTCGGCACCGGCTTTGGCGTGGACACCTTGCAGGGCGAGATCCTGCAGACCTGGCTGCTGAAGCCCGGGCTGTATCGGCTGGTGCGGGTGGGCCGCGACTTCCGCGCGCTCAAGGACTACGCCACCGTCGAGGTCCCCGAGGCGGGCTTCGTGCGCTACCGCCTGGTCCTGGACGAGGACACCGGCGAGTTCCTGGGCGCGGGCGTGCTGCTCCCCGACGAGTACGCCACCACCATGCGTGAGGACCAGCGCTGGTTCAAGTCGGTGGTGATGGGCTTCGACGGCTCCCTGGTGAACAGCCAGAACGTGGTCGGCGCGGTGAACCAGACCCAGTACTCCCTCTCCGGCTTCCTGGACGCCCAGGTCGCCTTCGCGGCCGGACCCCACCGGGTCAGCTCCCTGGCCCAGGTCGAGGAGGGCGTCAGCCAGGTCATCCCCCAGGAGGGCTCGGCCCAGCCCCTGCTCAAGGCCACCGACCGGCTGCTGGCCAACACCCTGTACACCTACAACCTCGAGGGCCGCACCGGCCCGTATGTGCGCGCCAACGTCGAGTCCCAGGCCTTCGCCACCCACGAGCTGGCCACCACCGACACCACGGTGATCGTCACCGAGCTCGACGGCAGCGAGTCCACCCTGCAGCTGTCCCCCAACGACACGCTGCAGACCGCCGACGCTGGCTTCCCCACGCTGCTGCGCGAGGGCATCGGCATCAACACCAGCTTCCTCGAGAAGAACCGCAGCACCAACTTCAACCTGCGGCTTGGCTACGGCATGCGCCAGAACTTCTACGAGGGGACCCTGGCGCTCGATGACCAGTCCGGCACCGACGCCATCGAGTACACGGCGGTGGACACCTTCTTCGAGGAAGGCATCGAGGCCACCATCGTCGCCTCGGTGCGGCTGCCCGGCTGGGTGGTCTACTCCACCGACATCGAGCTGTTCGCCGACTTCGGCAGCTTCACCCAGCAGTGGAACAAGACCGACCGCGGCCTGCCCTACCCGCCCTGGGCCCTGAGCTGGCGCAACACCCTGAGCATCCGGCTCACGCGCAACCTGGCCCTGAACTACTACCTGAACATCGTCTCCGAGCCCCAGGTCATCGACAAGCCGCAGTTCGAACAGAGCCTGCTGCTGCGGACCTCCTGGGCGTTGTTCTGATGGGAGGCGCCATGATGATCCCCCTGCTGCTGCTCGCCGGTTGCATCTCCAAGGGCGACCACGAGCTCATCCAGGTGCAGCTCGACGCCACCCGGACGGCGCTCTCCGCCAAGAACGCCTCCTGCTACGAGGACATGGAGCGGGCCGACGCCCAGATCGACGCCCTCGAGCGCGAGCTGGACGCCACCCGGGTGCGCTTCGAGACCCTCGATGAACGCCACCAGCAGCTGCTGGGCGAGGTGGAGAGCACCCGCGCGGCCCTGGCCGAGCTGATCACCACCTGCACCCCGCCGCCGGAGCCCGAGAAGCCCAAGCGCCGGTATCGGAACGATCCTCCGGAACCGGAGCCCCTCGATCCGCTGGTGCAGGCCACCATCGACGAGGTCAACGAGGCCCTGGCCCTGCGCTCCCGTCAGCTCTACGAGCGCGAGCAGGACCAGCAGGCTCACAGAGCGTGGACCTTGGCCTTCGCACCCATGCTGGCCGAGGGCAGACTGACCCTGACCTTGAGCGAGGGCCAGACCATGGTGCGGGTGCCCACGGTGCAGCTGTTCAACGAAGGCCGCGTGACCATCTCGCCCCGCGGCGAGCTGCTGCTCCAGGCCATGGCGACCGCCCTGGCCGGCAGCGACGGCCTGCACATCCAGGTGTCCGCCCACACCGACAACATGCCGGTGCACACCGCCGAGCACAACTCGTCCTGGGAGCTGTGCTTCGACCAGGCCCTGGTGGTGGTGCGGGCCCTCGAGGCCGCCGGCGTGCCCGCCAGCATGAGCGCAGCCAGCTTCGCCGGCCAGCAGCCCGTCTCCAGCAACGACACCCCGGAAGGCCGCAAGCGCAACCAGCGCATCGAGCTGACCCTGGTGCCCAAGGTGGGCCAGTCGGCGGCGCCGATCCCGGAGGACGAGGGCGCAGAGGGCGAGGTCCCCGAGGCTCCCGAGGCTGCGGACACCGAGGCCCCGCCCGGCTCCGAGGACGGGGCCGGTGACTAGCCGGCCCGGCGGGCGGATCGCGGCCGTGGAAGCGCGGCTGGACCGGCTGCCGTTCTGGGTGGAGCGCCTGCTGTTGTTGGGCGCTGTGACCAGCTTCTACCTGCTCTACATCCCCATCAACCGCTGGAGCACCCGGCTCGAGCCCTACCACCCCGAGACCTGGGTGGACCGGGCGATCCCCTCGACCCCGGGCTGGATGTACGTCTACGCCGCGGTGTTCATCGGCGGCTTCCTGCCCGTGCTGGTGGTGCGCTCCCGCAGCCTGTTCCGGCGGCTGGCGGTGGCCTACGCCATCGTGCAGTGTGTGGCCTTCGCCTGCTTCCTGCTCATCCCGGTGCACATGGAGCACCGGCCGCTGGACATGGCCGTGGTGGACTTCCCATCGTGGGGCCAGCGGCTGGCCTACTACCTGGACACCCAGGCGGCCTGCCTGCCGAGCATCCACGTGACCCTGGGGGTGCTGGCGGCCCTGTGCACCTGGAAGGCTGACCGGGTGGTGGGCCTGGCGGGCGGGGTGCTGGCGACCCTGGTGGCCATCTCGACCCTGATGGTCAAGCAGCACTACCTGGCGGATGTGGTGGTGGCGGCGGTGCTGGCCGCGGGGACCTGGTGGGTGGTGGTCAAGCCGTGGAC
The DNA here is from genome assembly GCA_964481655.1 of uncultured Enterobacterales bacterium. Lineage (GTDB taxonomy): Bacteria > Myxococcota_A > UBA796 > UBA796 > JAFGLY01 > CALDOK01. The sequence goes on from CAYZVO010000130.1 coordinate 24,721, forward strand.
GCCGCCGCCGGGCGATGAGGGGCCTTCGCACTTCCCACGCTGGATGCCGGCGCTGCTGTTCTTGCCGTATGGGGCTGTAGTGTTGGGGTTGTACCTGCTGTATGTGGGTGAGTGGATGCCTTGGTTGGAGGGGTGATCTCGGGGCGGGAGCAGCTGAACTGCCCCCCTTCGGTCCGCCGTCGGGTCAGCGAACGGTGACATTCGGGGTAGAGTCCCGACCCTTGGTGTAGTAGCGAAAACGGCCACCTTCCTCGGCGAGCCGGAGACCGAGGGGGCGGGGCGCTACCTCACCGCGGGCGGCGACTACGACGCTGATGGCGTGGGCGACGTGCTCCCGCACGGGCAGCCTGTACGTCTTCCACGGTCCTCCCCCCGAGGGCACCGTCAGCCTGGGCGATGGGGACGCCGTGCTCTCTGGCAGCCCGATGGTCGAGTCGGACGACCTCTCTCAGGGGGACCTGGATGGGGACGGCTATGACGACGTCGCCATCGGCGATGGGGTGCGGCTACGGCGCCTGCGCAGGGGCGCTGTGGGTGTTCCTCGGGCCGTTCCGTGCCGAGATCTAGACCTCCGACGCGACGCCGGCCTCGGGGACGGCTGCCTTCATCGTCTTCGGCGGCGAGCGCTGACCCGCTCATCAACTCCCAGAGTGCCAGACACCCCCGCGGTTGGTGAGCGCCAACCACCCCCCGCGCGCTCACCAACCTGGAGAGTGAGCGTCACTCCCACGGTTCGTGAGCGTTTCGGCCCCTCCCGCGCTCACCAACACCTCGAGTGTCCGACACTCCCGCCGTTCGCGAGCGCCACGACTCCCGTTGCCCTCATCGCGGGCCCCGCGAGCCCTGGCGTGTAGAGCGGGCCAGCCCTAGTTCCCTTCCACAGGGATTCTGACCGACAGCCCCCCCCCCCCCCCCCCCCCCCCCCCCCCCCCCCCCGGGGCCCCCCCACCAGGGAAAGA
>CAYZVO010000131.1:0-4764 GCA_964481655.1 uncultured Enterobacterales bacterium
GAGCACGTGGGCCCCAGCACCTGCCGGCTCCCCGCCCACAACGCGCTCCGCTTCTACGCCGGGGCCGCGTCGGCGGCCGACGACGAGCCCGTCCCTGCCAGCGAGCAGGGCGAGATGGTCCAGCAGATCGTCACCCTGCTCCGTCGCTTCGTGGCGGTGGACTGCGTGCCCTTCTGGGACTTCATCGAGCAGGCCGAGTCCGGCGCCTACCCGGACGTGCCCAGCTTCGGCGAGGCCCTGCAGGCCCTCTTCCCCAAGCTGGTCTCCGACCGCAAGCCCTTCCCCGGCGCCGCCCTCACGGATGTCGGCCTCTGCCGTGATCTGAACGAGGACAACTGGAACTGGGCCGAGCTGGCCGAGGGCATCCACCTGTTCGTGGTGGCCGACGGCATGGGCGGGCACGCCAGCGGCGAGGTCGCCTCCGAGCTGGCCAGCCGCACCATCTGCCGGGTGGCCAAGGATCGCATCGTCACCAGCCCCGAGCTCACGGTCGAAGTCCTCGAGAACATCCTCGACGAGGCCTTCCAGGCGGCCAACAACACCGTCAAGGAGATCGCCGAGCGCCGTGGCAACGACATGGGCACCACCCTGGTGGCCCTGCTGCTCATCGAAGGGCGCCTGGCGCTGCTGGCCAATGTCGGCGACTCCCGCGGCTACCTGCTGCGCGACAAGACCCTCCACCAGGTCACCCGGGACCACTCCCTCGTGGCCCGCATGGTGGAGCAGAACCGCATCACCCCGGAAGAAGCGCGCAACCACCCGCACAGCAACATCCTGCTGCGCACCGTGGGCACCGAGCGCAACGTCGAGATCGACATCTTCTCGGTCGAGGTGGAGCAGGGCGATCGCGTGCTGCTGTGCTCCGATGGTCTGTGGGGCGAAGTCGACGACGAAGACATCGAGGCCATCCTCAACCACTACCAGGACCAGCGGGTCATCAGCCGCGAGCTGATCCGCGCCGCCCACCACGGCGGTGGCAAGGACAACATCACCCTGATCCTGGTGGACAACGACCCGTCGCTCTACGTCTAGCGGCGTAGCGGTCCTGGTCCTGTGCTCCCCCGGCCCCGCCGGGTGGCCGCGCTATTCGTCGCCGACGAGGGCCTTGAGCTCGGCGTCCAGCACGGCCTCGAGCTCCATCATGGCCGGGGCGCCAGCGGAGAACACCATGCCGTCGTCGTCCACGAGCACGATCAGCGGGGTCTCGCGCACGCCGTAGCGGTCCGCCACGATGCGGTGGTTGTCCCGCAGCACCGGGTAGTCCAGGCGCAGGGTGTCCACCCAGTCGGCGACCTCGGGCTCGGCGTCGATGGAGATGGCCACGAAGCGGATGTCCTGGGCGCGGTAGCGCTTGGCCAGGGCGTTCAGCGGGCGCAGGCCTTCGCCGCCGCCGGGCCGGTCGAAGAAGTAGAGCACCACGCCCTTGGCCGGGTGGGCGGGCTGGATGCCCACCATCTCGCCCAGGGTGACCGTGCGCTGGCGCACGATGGCGACCGCGGCGTCCTCGTTCATGGCGTCCAGGGAGAAGGCGCGGGCCGGGGCCCCCACGGTGATGGGCTCTTGTCCCTGGGCGATGCCCGTCGTAAGGGCCAGCAACAACGGAATGGCAGCCAGCATTCTGGGTCCTCCTGCGCCTATACTCTAGACGGGAGCGGCGGGCGGGCCGCCGGACTTGCCCGACTGTACCCGTCCACCACGCTCAGAGCAACACGCTGACGATGTCCTCACCTTCCCCGTTCGCCCCGGTCCTTCCCCTGGCCCAGCGCTGCCGTGAGGCGGGGGGCCGCGCGTTGGTGGTGGGGGGCGCTGTGCGGGACTGGCTGCTGGCGCAGGTCCGCGGCGGCGCCGGCGTCCCGGTGGCCGGGCCCATCGATCTCGACGTGGAGGTCCACGGCCTGGAGGCCGACCAGCTCGAGGGGGTCCTCGCCGAGCTCGGCACGGTCAACCTGGTGGGCAAGGCCTTCTCGGTCTGGCGGACCTCCCACGGGGGTGCGGACGTGGACGTCAGTCTCCCCCGGCGGGACTCCCGGGCGCGGCCGGGCCACAGGGGCATCGTCGCGGTGGGAGACCCCCACCTGGGCCTGGTCGAGGCGGCCCGGCGGCGGGATCTGACCATCAACGCCATCGCCATCGACCCCCTGACCGGCGAGGTGGTGGACCCCTTCGGTGGGCAGCGCGATCTCGAGGCCGGTGTGCTGCGCGCGGTGGACCGGGACACCTTCGGCGAGGACCCCCTGCGGGCCCTGCGGGTGCCCCAATTCGCCGCCCGCTTCGGCTTCCGCGTGGATCCGGCCCTGCGCGCCTTGTGCGCCGCCATGCCGGTCCACGAGCTGCCGGCCGAGCGCATCCACGGTGAGCTGGCCAAGCTGCTCTTGCTGGCCCCTGCGCCCTCCTGGGGGGTGCGGGTGGGGGTCGAGGCCCAGCTGTGGCGGCGGGTGCACCCGAGCCTGGCCCTGGGCGGCTGGGGCCCGGTCTACGAGGCGCTGGATCGCGCGGTCCCCCTGCGCGACGGGATGCTGCCTCGCCAGCGCGGGCGGGCCGAAGCGCTGATGCTCTGCGCCCTGCTGCATCGGGTACCCGCGGACGCCCTGCTGCCCGTGCTCGACCGCCTGGACGTGCACCGCGTCGCCCGCTTCCCCACGAGGGTGGCGGTGCTCGGGGCCCTCGAGCGGGGCCGCCCGCTGCGTCCGCCCTTCGGCGATGGCGAGCTGCGCCTGTTGTCCCGTGCGGCACAGGACGTCGGCGGCCTGCGGCTGTGGCTGGCGCTGCTGTGCGCCCTGGGGCACCCCGCCCAGGACGCCCTCGCGCGCGCCGACCAGCTGGGCGTGGGCAGCCGAGCCCCTGAGCCCCTGGTGCGGGGGCGCGACCTCCAGGCCCTGGGCGTGGCCCCGGGGCCCGCCATGGGGGCCCTGCTCGAGAGCCTGTACGAGCGTCAGCTGCGCGAAGGCATCGAGCGACGTGGTCCGCTGCTGGACGGCCTGCAGCCCTGAACGTGGACCGGTGGCCGTCCGCGATGGTATGAGCAGGGTCTCGCACGGCCCCGGGACCCCCATGCTCCGAGCTGCTCCACGCCTCGTCGCCATCGTCGCCATGCTCGCCGTCCTGCCCGCCCACGGGCAGCAGCCCGCGGCCCCCGCGGTCGCGGTGGCCGACGCCGCCGCGCCTCGCAGCGCGGAAGGCCTGGAGCTCAGCGCCGACCTGCGCGGGTCCTACCTGGCCGGCCGCCCCATCGTGATCACCCTGCGGGTGGACAACCGGCAGGAGCAGGCGCTCGAGTTCCCCAAGCTCGACGAGCGCCCCCACCTGGTCTCCTTCGAGCTGGTGGCCGACCGCGGCAAGAAGCAGACCCGCTACAACACGCCGCCGGATGAGGACGAGGATCTGCGCTGGTTCATCCAGCCCCGCGGCTCCCGGCAGGTCAGCCTGGAGCTGCCCCTGAGCTCCACCATGAAGACCGACGGCTACAGCCTGACCATCTCGGTGGGGGGTGAAGATCAGCCCATCGTGCTCGGCCCTCAGCGTTTCCTGCTCGAGGCGCCCAGGCCCCAGGCGGCGGACGTGACCTCGGCCGGCGGCTCCTTGTTGGGCTGGCAGGTGCCCTGGGTCCACGCGGGCCGCGACGGGCTGGACCTCTACCTGCACACCGTGTCCGACGAGCGCCCCGACGCCCGCGGGGTGGCCTGGTTCCTGGCCACCCTCGACGAGCCCGTCGAGCCCTTGCTCGCCCACGCCCGCAACAGCTCCGGCGCCAACCGCTACGTCTACTGGCGCAGCGGGGAGCGCGACCTCGGCTATGCGCGGCTCGAGGAGCGCAAGCTGCGGCACCAACCGCGCAAGGTCAGCCTGCCCTACCCGAGCTGGGAGCTGCTGGCCCGGGCCGGTGGCGACCCCGTCGAGGGCCTCCACGTGCCGGTCTGGATCCCCGCCCCATCAGGCGAGGCCGGAGAGGTGCGGGTGGTGAGCATCGACAGCCGCGGGCAGCCGGCCTTCCGTCGGGTGGCGACCCTGGACGCTCGCCCCGAGGCCGCCAGCTGGGTCGACGCGGCCGGCCGCCTCCGCCTGCTGGTGCATCACGGCGACAAGCTCGACCTCTACACCGTCGATGGTCAGAGCGACGCGCAGCTGCCGGCCGAAGGTCGGCGCCTGCTGCCCCAGACCGTGCGCGACGGCGAGGTCCATCTGCTGGCGCGTCCCGCCCCCCCGGAGCGCTCGCCCCAGCCCGGCGCGGTGGTCTCCGGCAGCATCGCGGGCTTCGTGGATCAGCGCCTCGCGGCCATCACCCCTCCGCCGGTGCTCGGTGTTCGTTTCGGCGACCTGCCCGAGCGCGGCGAGCAGGCCGGTGGAACCGCCATCTTCGCCTGGATCGGAGACCCCGAGGCCACGGGGATGCCCCTGGTGGGCCTGTGGATGAGCATGAGCGGGCGGGTCATCACGGCGGTGCCCGGTGTGCTGCCCCCAGCGGGGCACCGGATCATCGAGCTGGTGCCCCGGGGCTACGACCCCTATGTCCTGATCACCGCCGATCGCCGCGGCGTGGCCTGGGCGAGCTCGGCGGCGTGGCCCGCGCCCCTGCAGCTCGGGGATCTGGGCACCCACGGCGGCGTGCGCTTCGACGAGGACGGGCAGCTGTGGACCGTGCGCCTCGAGGACGGCCGCGGTGTGCTCATCGAGCCGGTGGAGCTCCCCTCCGACGACGGCTGATCTCGCCCCCCTGAAGCAGCGCGGCCCCCCCGACGGCGGCCCCCGGCGCGGGGGGGTGGGGGT
>CAYZVO010000131.1:4774-24495 GCA_964481655.1 uncultured Enterobacterales bacterium
CCCTCCCCGAGCGGGCCCCGCGCGCCCGCGGCCGCGGGCGCGTGGAGTTCGGTCTACTCCGGCGGGTCGCCGCAGAGGTCCGGGTTCTCCGTGCAGAAGTTGAACATGTCGTTGTCGCAGTAGGCCTGCTCCAGCTCCGGGAAGCCGTCGCGCACCGACGCCATGACTTCGTCGCCCTCGACCCACACGTCGCGGGACTCGTAGCGCAGGGTGCACTCGTCGATGTTGCGGCAGCCGCCGTCGTAGACTGCGGTGGCGAAGGACAGGATGCTGTCGTCGATGGGCAGCGAGAAGGTCTTGAGCAGCACGGTGTACTCGATGCCTTCGCGGCCTTCCGTGTCGATCTCGCAGTACTCGGAGTTGGCCTTGCCGGCGTAGGCAGGGCTGTCACCGTAGTAGTCGACGTTCTCGCACAGGTTGTACTCGATCTCCACGGTGTTCCCGAGGGAGTCGGTGTACTGGCCGTAGAAGTCGCCCAGCTCGATGCCCGGAGAGCCGTTGTAGGTGGCCGAGAAGCCGGCCTTCATGTCGAGATCGCCGTCGTCCAGGTAGTTGTCGTTGTAGGAGTAGGTCTCCGAGGCGCCGTTGGTGGCCACGGAGCTGTTCCAGAACACCGACTCGGGATCGACCACGATGCAGACCTTGTCACCGGTGCCGGTGAAGGTGAAGGTCGCACCGGACTGGGAGCCCGGCTCGGGGGCGCCGATGTCGGCGTAGGTGATGAACTCGTGGCGGCTGGTGGCGTCGTCCCACTCGGCGTCGGTCAGCACCGGGAGCTCACCGAGCTCGAGGACGGGCTCCACGCCTTCGGTGGGCTGGGGCACCAGGTAGGCGCCGGTCCGGTCGCAGGCCGTGAGGGAGAGCAGGGAGAGCAGAATGATGGAGCTGCGCATGATGTGTTCCCTCAGCAACCGGAGGCGGGGCAGTCGAGCACCAGCAGGGGCTCGTCGTCCTTGGCGGTCATGGTCCATGCGTCCCGGACCACCCAGTCACCCTCGTTGATGTAGAGGCTGGGGTAGTTCAGGATGTCGCGGTGGTGGCCGCCGGCGTTGAAGTACAGGTTGTAGTCGTTGCGGGCGTTGCCGTAGATGTCGTCGTTGCAGGTCGAGAAGGTGAAGTCCCGGGACGGGTTGTCCAGGTAGCCCCAGATCTGCATCCCTTCGGTCCACACCACGTGCCGCATGGTGAACTCGGCGAGGAAGTCGCCTTCGTAGTCCGCGGCCAGCTCGTGGTCGGCCGTGATCTGCACGAAGTCCAGCGCGGGGATCAGGTCGCCGCTGTCGTCTTCCTCGATGGCCAGGAAGCCGAACTCGGTCAGCTCGGTGTTGTAGTAGTAGTCCAGGCAGTACTGCTCGTAGTAGTCGGGAGACTCGACCAGGTTGCCGAAGGGGTCCACCACCGGATCATCGGACCACGAGAAGTACTCGATGATCTTCTCGAAGCTCTCGAAGCGCCCCGTGGTGACCTTGCAGGCCACTTCCTCGAAGCAGGCGAAGTCGAAGCGGCCGATGCTGGTGCCACCGTAGGGGTAGGTGTCACCGGGGTAGGCCGGGTCGATGATCGGGCCCATCTCCGGGTGGGGGTAGGGGAAGTCCGAGGTGCCGATGGAGGGGTAGGCGCCCAGGAAGACCGGGCCCAGGAAGCGGATGTCGGTCAGCTCGGTCTCGACTCCGTCGATCTCGATGACCTTGGTCGCGGCTTCCTTGGGGACGATCACGCGGCCGGAGAAGTCGACCTCGGGGAGGTCCTCTTCGAAGCCGCAGGCGACGGCGCCGAACGCGATGAGCAGGAGCGGAAGGGTACGCATCGGGGCTCCCATTAGAAGTGGTACCGGAGGCCCAGGCTGAGGCCGAGCGGGCTCTGGCGGGACGCGATGACCCAGCGGTTCTGGGCGCTGACGTAGGAAGAATAGCGGCCGTCGGCCTGCAGGTTGTTGGTGAGGTTGTCCACCATGAGGGTGCCCTCGAGCTCACCCTTGCGAACCGGGATGGCCTGGCTGACCTGGATGTCCCAGGTCCACCAGCCTTCGGTGCGGGTGTAGTAGCCGACGTTGTCCTTGAGCAGGCCGTAGCCACCGGAGGCCTCGGAGTAGTAGTACCGGGTGTAGGGGTGGCCCGAGTAGTACTGGATGCCCATGCCGACCTTGGTGGTCCAGGGGTCCCAGGGCAGGTCGTAGGAGCCGAAGGCCTTGACCTGATGCCGCATGTCGGTCCAGAGGTTGCCGTAGCGGTAGTCCAGCTGGTCCGGGTTGGTCAGCGATCCGGAGACCGAGGACTGCAGGGTGCCGCGGGAGATGATGTAGGAGTAGGTGGCCAGCAGCTGCCAGCGGTCGGCGTAGTTCTTCTTGAACTGCACGTCGGTCTGGTAGTAGTCGCGGCGGGCGATGTCGGCGGTGCGCAGGCGGTAGATGCCGCGGTACTGGCCGTCTTCGGTGCCGATGATGGCGTAGCCGTCTTCCGACCAGATGAGGTTGACCTCGTCGTAGTCGTAGATGTTGCGGGTGAAGCGGGCCGTGAAGCTGGCGCCGATGGCCATGTCCTGGACGATCTCGCGCTGGAAGCCGACGACGAACTCGTCGGCGTGGGGGGCGATGGTGTTGTCCCAGACGTAGTCCCGGACCACGCCGTCATCGAAGGCGACCTGGTCGGAGCTGTAGTTGCTGTAGGAGGACAGGTACTCACCCCAGTAGGCCTTGGACGCGAAGGTCTGGGCCTGGGAGGTGAAGGAGGCCACCGCCAGGCGGCCGGTGTCGTTCACGCGACCGTAGCCACCGCGGATGACGGTCTTGCCGTCGCCCCAGGGGTCCCAGGCGGTGAAGATGCGGGGGCCCCAGAGGGCGGCATCGACGACGGGGTCGCCCTGGTCGTTGCGCTGGACGGTGCGGTCCCAGCGGACGCCGTAGCGGAAGGTGAGGTTGTCGATGGGCTTCCAGGCGTCCTGGATGAACCAGCCGATGTGGTCGCCGCCGGTGCGGGTGTCGAAGGGGCCGGAGATCTCCCACCAGTAGAAGTTCTTGTAGGTGGAGGGGGCGTACGAGACCTCGTTGAGGTCCACGAAGTACATGTTGCCGGTGTAGCCGACGATCCAGTTCCACTGGGTGCGGTCCATCTCGAGGCCGGTCTTGATGTCATGCAGGCCGGCGGCTTCGATCTGGAGCAGGGAGAACTTGGTGGTGAGGTTGTACCGATAGCGGTCGTCGAACTGGTAGTAGGGGAAGTTCTTCGAGTCGAAGGCGTTGTAGGAGCCGATGCGACCCGGGGTCTCGAAGTCCAGCGAGTTCTCGAGCTCGTCGGCCTCGCAGGGGTGGTAGCCGAGGTTCTTGTCGTGGGTGCAGGGCACGCCGTAGACCTCGAGGAAGGACTTCTGCGCGGTCAGCTTGGTCTCGAGGAAGGTCTCGGGGGAGATGAACCAGTCCCACTGCGCGGACCCGATGTAGCCACCCTGCATCTGGCGGCCCTGGGCTTCCGGCTTCACGTAGCGGTCGGACTGCTGGATGTTGTCGATGGTGGTGGGGTCGGTGTGGCCCAGGAGGGTGAAGCGGTGGGCCGCGTTGGGCTGGAAGGTGATCTTGCCGAGCAGGTAGTGGGCGTCGTAGTCGCGGGGCAGGTCGATGCCGACGTTGGCGATGAGGGTGCGGTCCCACTCGTAGGAGATGATGAACCAGGCCTTGTCGCGGATGATGGGGCCGGAGATCTTGGTGCTGATCTGGTACCACTCGAACTGGGAGTCGAAGCCCGTGGGGGCGAGCTCGAGGCCGTCGGAGGCGTAGCGGGCGTCCTGCTTGGGGGACCAGTTGGCGTTCTCGACCCAGATGCGGGTGTCGAACTCGAGCCGGTTGGAGCCGGACTGGGTGACGATGTTGATGACGCCGCCCAGGCCTTCGCCGTACTCGGGGTCCAGCGCGTTGGTCAGGACCTCGAGCTGCTCGATGGCGTCGAAGTTGAAGTTCATCGAGAACGTGCCGGTGACCGGGTCGGTGATGTTGACGCCGTCCAGCATGTAGGTGTTCTCGTCGGAGCCCGCGCCCGCCACGTTCGGGTTGCCACCGCCGGTGACGCCCGGCGCCGCCTGCACGGCGCTCTGGTAGGAGCGGCCGGTGGGCATGCGCTGCAGGAACTCACGGGAGAGGACCTCGCCCTTGGAGGTCTGCTCCGTGTCGATGGTGGGGCGCGACTCCTCGACGATGATCTCTTCACCGGCCTGCATCAGCGGCATCTCGATGGTGAGGTTCATCGTGCGGCCGATGTTGGCCTGCAGGTTCGGCTTGATGATCTTGGCGAAGCCGGCCTTCTCTGCGGTGAGCTCGTAGAGCCCGGGGGGCAGCTCGAAGAAGGCGAAGCGGCCGTTGTCGTCGGAGTAGCGCTGCTGGGCGCCACCGATGAGCGACTCGGAGCTGACCGTCAGGAGGACGCCCGGGATGGGCAGCCCCCCTTCGTCGACCGTGGTGCCCTTGATGGCGCCGGTGGTGATGCCGGCGAGGGCAGCGGAGGGAAGAACGAGGGCCAGGACCATCAGCAGCAGCAGGAGCCTGGACATGAATCCGATGGAGCGCATCATCGCGGACCTTGGAGCGGGAAGGAAAGCAGGGCGGGTCGTGTTGTCTCCCGGAAGGAGACGCACTCGTAGCCGATACCGGAACTTCAGACGCATAAGGCGCCGCGGCCCCGAAAGTCAACCCTGTACGCGCGCGTGCGCGAGGAATGGGGCGCGGGGGAGTCCTTGGATCGCGCCACTGTCGGAGCGGTGTCAACCTTGACACGCATGCGAGGCACTCGTAGGTTACCCGTTGATCCGTATCCTCCACTGGGACGGGTGCGCCTCTGCCGGCGCTGCGTCCCCTCACCAGGTGAGAAACATGCTCGGACTCGCACATCGAGGAACCATCCCGGCGCTGCTCGTCTTCGCCGGCCTGGGCTTGGCCCCCGTGGCCGTAGGCTCGACCCTTCACACCCTGAGCCTCGACCAGCTCACCGACGCCTCGGACTACGTGGTCCGCGGTACCGTCGGGCAGATGTGGGTGGAGACCGACGACCGCGGCTACCACTGGACCCGCGTCGAGCTCGAGGTCGATGCGGTCTACAAGGGCCCCGAAGACACCGACGCCCTGCGGCTCGACGTCATGGGTGGCTTCCTCCGCGGCGAAGGCACCATCGCCATGAACGTGCCGCGCTTCGACGCGGGCGAAGAGGTCCTCATCTTCGCCGAGCAGCTCGAGTCCGGCGTGCTGGTCCCCACCGGCCTGCGCCAGGGCAAGTTCACCGTGCGCATCGACCCCGACTCCGGGCGCGAGATGCTGGTGAGCTACGCCCCCATGCTCCACCAGGCCTACGACCACCGCTTCATCCCGCATCCCGCACCGGGTGAGCGCGTCTACCTCTCCGACTATGTCGAGCAGGTGAAGGCCCGGGTCGGCCACGGCTGGGATGGAGCGCCCATCCCCGGCAAGCCCATCGAGCGTCTCCAGGACATGCATCCCGGTGTGGAGGTGACCCGATGACCGCCGCCCTGCTCGCCGCCGTCCTGCTCTCCTCCGGCGCCCAGGCCTACGAGCTGATGGGCTACGCCTGGTCTGCCGCGGACTTCCCGCTCCAGTGGTACATGACCGACTACGAGGAAGACTCCCTCGAGAACGCCACCACCTACGGCTACGCCTCGGCGCAGGAGTACCAGGAGGCCATGATCTCCTCGGCCTTCGGCAACTGGTACGCCGCCGAGTGCGCCGAGATCTCCGATGAGTTCGCGGGCATCGACCCCGGCAACGAGGGCTACACCAACGACGGCATCAACAAGTTCTACTTCGACGACCCCACCGGCACCCTGGGCGCCGGCGTGCTGGCCGCCGTGCTGCCCCGCGTGACCGCCGAGTACCTGCGCGAGCAGGACGGCATCTACCTGTACCGCTTCGGCGACACCGACGTCACCTACAACGACGACGTCAACTGGGGCATCACCGAGGAGCTCGAGGAGGCCTGCACCGGCGAAGCCTTCGGCATCGAGCACGTCACCACGCATGAAATCGGCCACGTCTTCGGCATGGCCCACTCCTGCGAAGAAGACGAGGCCTGCGCCGACGAGTCCCTGCGCTACGCGACCATGTACTGGAACGCCTCGGCCTGCGAGCTCGAGAAGAACGAGATCAACTCCGACGACGTCCAGGGCATCAACGCCCTGTACGGTCCCTACGCGACCTTCAGCACCGACGACGAGCGCTTCGGTGGCGTCCCGCTGGAGATCTGCTTCGATCTCGAGGCCTCCGAGAACGCCAACGTGACCAGCGTCGAGTGGCAGTTCGGCGACGGCAACACCTCGACCGAGACCGACCCCTGCCACACCTACAACGACCAGGGTCAGTTCACCGTCGTGGTCACCATCAACGGCACCGCCGAGTCCTGCGGTGACTGGTCCTTCGACTACAACCAGCGGGCCTACATCGTGGCCTGCGAGCTCCCCGGCCCGGGCCTCAACCCCGAGACCGGCGAGCTGTACGGTGGTCTGTTCACCTTCGAGCATGTCGAGGGCCTGCAGTACCAGCTGGTCAACCGCACCGACACCTCCACCTATGGCTGCCTCGACACCATCCTGTGGCAGGTCTACCAGGGCGACACCGTCATCGACGAGATCTCCGCCTGGTCGCCCAAGATCGAGCTGCCGGAAGAGGGTGAGTACCGCGTGCTGCTCAACGTGGGTGGCCCCGGTGGCATGTCCGCCGCCGAGCTGACCATCGACACCGCCGACTACAAGGCGGGCGGCTGCAACGTCGCGCCGGTCGGGCTGGGCCTGATGGGCCTGCTCGCCAGCCTCGGCATCGCCGTGACCCGTCGCCGCGAGGACTAGTCCCTCTCCCAGGCGGGTTCCGAACGCCATGCGTCGCCTCACGCCCCTGATCGGGGTCCTGATCGCCGGCTGCGAGCCAGCCATCGATCCGGCACCCTTGGACGCCGCTGCCGGGCCGGCTCCGGTGTTGCTCGCGCGGCATCCGGAGCTGCTGGTGCGGCTCGATCTGCCGGCCGACAGCCGCGACGGCGTCGAGGTCCCCGACCGCATCCCCCTGCGGGGGCCGTTCCGGCTGCGCCGCACCACCGACGGCGTCCACAGCTTCGAGGCCGAGCTCCCCATCCGGCTGCGCTCGCTGTTCTTCATCCGACCGCCGGCGGGCATGACCCTGCACGAGCAAGGCGATGACGCTGTCTTCACCTTCCGCCGCGGCTCCCGGCAGGAGCCCCGCGACGCGACCTGGTCCTTCGCCGCGCGCACCCTGCAGGTGCACCTCGAGGCCGACGCCCCGCCGGAAGACGGCGCCTTCGAGATGATCTACGAGCGGGGCTCGGAGCGTGAGCGCCAGCTCAACCGCGCCTGGTCGGACCACGAAGACGACGCCGACTTCGCCCTGCGCTCGGCCTGGCAGGACCACATCGATCGCCACGGCGCCCTGCTCCCCGCTCCGGCCACGGCCACCTGGTCCGTGACGGTGCCGCCGCGGGGGATGCTCTCCATCGAGCTGGGCATGCTCGAGCCAGAGGTGGCCGAGCTGCCCGCCAGCGACGGCGCGCAGCTGGCGGTCTGGGCCGCGCCGGTGGGGGGCGAGCCGCAGCTGGTGGAGCGCTTCGAGCTCGAGCCCGGCGCCTTCGAGATCGTGCGGGCCGACCTGTCCGCCTTCGAGGGGCAGCAGGTCGAGCTGAGCCTGGTCTCCGAGCCCGGTGCCACGGCCACCTACGACTACGTCTTCGCCGGAGAGCCCACCCTCTACACGCCCCAGGCGGATCCGCCGCGGGTGGTGTTGGTCTTCATCGACACCCTGCGCCAGGATCACCTCGAGCTGTACGGCTACGAGCGGGACACCATGCCCCGGCTCACGGCCTGGGCCGACGACGCGGTGGTCTTCGAGGCCGCGCGCACCCCCGCCCCCTGGACCCTGCCCTCGGCCCGAGCCCTGCTGCTGGGCGCCGAGCCCGAGTTCTGGGGCCGGCGGCCCTCCCTGCCCGAACGCCTGGGTGAGGCCGGCTGGGCCAGCGCCGCCTTCGTGGGCAACGTCTACCTGAGCGCCAACTTCGAGATGGCCCACGGCTGGAGCCACCACTTCGTGGAGAACTGGCCCCGGGCCGTCGATCAGGTGGACCGCCTCGAGGCCTGGCTCGACGAGCGGCACGATCAGCCCGCGGTGGTGATGCTCCACCTGATGGACGCCCACCTGCCCTACACCGAGCCCCGCAAGTACAAGAAGCTCTGGGCGGGCAAGGCCCCCAGCGGCTTGGGCGGCTCCTTCCTGCGCAACGACGTGCTCACGGCCGCCAAGGGCAAGGACAAGAAGGCCGCGCGGCAGTACGTCATCGACCGCTACGACGGCGCCATCCGCTACACCGACGACCAGATCGCGAGGGTGCTCGAGCAGCTGGGGCCCCAGGATGTGGCCGTGGTGTTCTCGGACCACGGCGAGGAGTTCTGGGACCACAAGGGCTTCGAGCACGGCCACACCCTCTACGAGGAGCTGCTGGCGGTGCCGCTGGTCATCAAGGCGCCGGGCCTCGAGCCCGGTCGAGTGAGCCAGCCGGTGAGCCTCCTCGACGTGACGCCCACGCTGCTCGAGCAGCTCGGGGTGCCCGGGGACGACGGCGTGACCGGCCTGTCTCTGCTGCCCCTGGCCGCCGGCGACATCCCCACGGCCCAGGCCTTCGAGCAGCGCCTGCACGGCTTCGGTCGGCCCCTGTACGGCGACGAGCAGTGGGGCGTGCTCGACGGCGAGCTCAAGTACATCGCCGACGGCGGCAAGGAGCAGGTCTTCGACCTCGCGTCCGATCCCGGCGAGCAGGACGATCTGGCCCGGAGCGGCGATGAGCCCCTGCTGCCCGAGCGCCGGGCCGCGCTGGGGCGATCCCTCGAGCGCGAGGCCGAGCTGGGCTTCCGCATCCGTCCCGAGCGCGGCTCCGCCAAGCGCGACCTCGAGGTGACCCTCACCGTGCCCGGCGGCGTGAAGGCCGCCTGGGTCGGGGCGGATCCCACCGAGAAGTCCGCCGCCAGCGTGCGCGTGAGCGGCGAGACGGTCTCGGCGACCTGGGAGGGTGGCCAGTCCGGGACCCGCGAGGTCTTCGTGGTGCCCACCGTGCCGGCCCCAGATGCGGTCACCGGCCTGCTCGTGGAGGCCCGCCGGGGCGAGGCCTGCGCCTCCGACAGCTGGGAGCCCGAGCGGGAACCCCCCGCGGCCGACGGCCGCAGCCGCCGGCTGCTGAGCACCAAGGGCTCGGGCACCCGCCTGGCGGTCAGCTATGCCGTGGCCCCCAAGCCCCCCGCGGATGGCCGCGAGCTCGGTGGCTTCGACGCGGAGAGCGCCGACGCCCTGCGTGCCCTGGGCTACCTCGACGATGAAGAGCCCGCGCCGGAGCCTCCCCAGGACGAGCCCGCCGATGGCATCGGCGAGCCCTGCGCGCCTCGCGACTAGCCCCTCAGGGCATCGACATCTCGACCCCGAAGTAGTCCGCGGCCTGCTCGATCACGGTGAAGCTGGGCTGGTGCTCGATGAAGAGCGGCTCCTGGCCCTGCTGGGCGAAGACGTAGCCGATGGGGGCGGGGGTCTTGCCGGTCAGGTCCACGGTGGTCACCACGGCGTCGCCGACGGTGATGGGCACCTTGGGGCTGTCGCCGCTCCAGATGGTCGGGATGTCCACGGCCTGGCCGGCGCGGGAGACGTCGTCGGTGAAGAAGCCCCAGTCCTCGCTGGTCTCGTAGGTGGTCTGCCAGATGATGATGGCGCGCCAGCCCGCCGGGACCAGCTCGCTGCGCTCGAGCTCCTCCGCGTCGCGGACCTTCACGGCCTTGATGTAGGCGCCGGAGGTGTCCAGGCCGGCGAGCTTCAGGCCACGGAGGTGGTCCCGCAGGCCGCCGGCGGCGTCCTCGCTCGCCGGGGCCGCTGCCACCACGATCCAGAAGCCGGGGTTGAGGCCCTCGACCGTGTCCGAGGACAGCAGGCGGGGGTAGTCGCCGTGGGAGGGGCCGGCGGCGGCGCGGTAGGCGTCGAACAGGCGCTGGCCCTCGTCTTGATCCTTGGAGCCGGCGGCGATGACCATCCAGGCGTCCTCGAGGGGGCGGTCGGCTACGCATGCGGCCACCGCCTCGCAGTCGTTGGCGTTGGCGACGCAGGCGTTCATGTCCGCTTGCTCGGCGGCGCCGTCCTTGCCGGTCTCGCAGGAGACCCAGCAGAACATGGGCGACTCGGGGTTGGTCCAGGTGTCCAGCTGGCAGGTGGTGTTCAGGCGGGCGCAGATGGCCTCGCAGTCGCTCGCCGGGATCAGGGGCAGCTCGGCCTGGGCCGCGGGGGCGGCCGGTGCGGCCGCGGCCGGCGAGGCCTCGGCGGGGGCCGCGGGGGCTGGCGTGGTGTCGGCGTCTCCGAAGCAGGCGGTGGCGAGCAGCGGGAGGAGCAGGGCGAGGCGAGGGGACATGGGGGCTCCGCAGCAGGGGCGCCCAGTCTACTCGACGGTGCCCACGATCACGGGGCCGACGTGCCTCAATGTGGTGCGGTCCGGCGCGAGCCATGCGCCGGTGGGTGGCGGGGGCTGCAGGGCCTCGCGCTGCAGGGAGAGGATCATGCGGGGGTGCACCAGGACCTCGGTGACCAGCGCGGCCTCCAAGGGATCGTCGCGGCGGTCGAGGAAGCGCAGGTTGGGGTCCTCGAGGACCACGAAGATGCCGCACTGTTCGACCCGGTGGCTCGTGATCTCGACCCGGGCCACCCAGCTGGCGTGCAGCGCGAGGTCGGGGAACAGGGCCGCGACCTCCTGGGCCGGGAGGTGGATCCCCTCTGCGAAGGCCGCGCCGAGCTCCGCATGGGCGGGGCGGCAGGCGGCGGCGGGGACGCCGCTCGAGGCCGGTGCGGTCCAGCTCAGGGGTGGGCGCTTGCCGCAGGCCAGGGCGGCGAGGCCCAGCAGCGCGAGGCGCACGATCAGCCCATGAGCAGCGGGTGCTGCCAGGTGTCGAAGATCTCCCGCCACTCATCGCCGACCCGCAGGGCCACGTCCGGGTAGGCCCCACCCGCCATCATGCGCGCGGCCATCTCGAGGTCGCCGCCGAGTCGGTGGGTGTTGTAGCCACCCTCGAGCACGGCCATGCAGCGCCAGCGCTGGGCCACCGCGCCATAGAGCACCGCGAGCCCTTCGCGGGTCAGGTCCATGCCGCCCAACAGATCGCCCTCCATCTGGTCGAAGCCGGCGGAGAAGATCACGGCGTCGGGCCGGAAGCGGTCGAGGGCCGGGAGCACCAAGCGGTGCAGGGCGGTGAGGTACAGGCCATCGTCCGCGCCCATGGGCAGGGGGATGTTCAGGGTGAAGCCCGCGCCCGCGCCCGCGCCCCACTCCTGGGCGTCGCCGGTGCCCGGGTAGAAGGGGGCCCGGTGCCAGGAGACGTAGAGGACCTCGGGGCTGCTGTAGAAGATGTCCTGGGTGCCGTTGCCGTGGTGGGCGTCCGGATCGAGCACGGCGACCCGGTAGCCCAGGTGGACCATGTGGGCGGCGGCGGCCGCGGCGTTGTTGAACAGGCAGAAGCCCATGGCGCGGTCCGGCGTGGCGTGGTGGCCGGGCGGGCGGCAGATCACGAAGCAGTTGCGACCGGCCAGGGTGACCTCGGCGGCCTCGATGGCCGAGCCGGCGGCCAGCAGGGCGGCGTCCACCGAGCCGGGTGAGGTGGCGGTGTCGGGGTCCAGGCGCGTGGTCTGGCCGGCGGCGGACATCACGTGATCGATGTGGGCCTCGCTGTGGACCCGTGAAAGTTCCTCGAAAGAGGCGGGGCGGCCGTGGCGCACCGGCCAGTGGTGGTGGGCGATGGCCTGCCGGATCGACGGCAGGCGGGCGGGGCATTCGGGGTGGCCCCAGCCGGGATCATGCTCGTCGTACTGGGGATTATCGAAGATGATGAGTCGGGTCTCGCGCTCGTGCGCGCTGAACCGGGTGGGGTCCGTCGTGGCCATTCGACACCTCCGCTCGACCTGTGAATCCTATCACCGAGCGGGCGCCCGCGAGGGGTCGAGTGCATGAGAACGCGCAGCTCTCGCGTACCCCTCATGAACACGGTGCTCGCACCGCTTCCCGGAGCGTCTCATGCCTGGTCTCGATCTCATCCTTCCCCTCGGCCTCGGCCTCGCCCTCGCAGCCTCCGCTGGCCTGCGCGCCTTCGTGCCCCTGTTCACCGTCTCGGTGCTGGGCTGGACCGGCGTGATCGATCTGGGCGAGACCATGGCCTGGCTCGGGGCGCCCGCGGCCACGCTCACCCTCGCGGTGGCGGTGTTCGTCGAGATCCTGGCGGACAAGGTCCCCGTCGTCGACCACGCGACCGACGTCATCGGCACCTTCGTGCGGCCCATGGCGGGTGCGCTGGTGGGCACCACCCTGATCGTGGGGGCCGACCCCCTCGTCGCGACCGTCGCCGGCATGGCGGCCGGTGGTGCGGTGGCCGGCGCGGCCCACGTCACCAAGGCCAGCGTGCGCGCGGGCTCCACCGGCACGACCGGCGGCCTCGCCAACCCGGTGGTCAGCATCGTCGAGGACGTGTTGGTCCTGGCGGCGGGCGGCCTGACCGCCCTGGCGGCCACGGGGGTGGTGTCCATCTAGCCGCCCCCACAGCGAGGGCGCCCGGGTGAAATCCCGGGTTGCCCGTGAGCTCTCGTCAGCCGTCTCCGTCAGGGGGCGGCTGTTGAGCTGTTCGGGAACGGTCGAACGCCGATAATGCCGTGGTAGACGGTCTGTGCGCCACCATCTCTTGACGAGTCAACCAGGGCGGCAGATCAAATTGGCCGGGGTGCTAACCCGGGTATCGGCCGCGCGCAAGATTCCGAATAGTCACCAAATGTCACGGCGGCGACAATGGAGGTGCCGTCCCCCGTCAGACTCGTGCTGGCCCCGATCTCAGGAGGTGGTTCGATGATGCTCTGTCCCCTCGATTCGCAAGTGCTGGTGTTCCTGGTCGAGCCCGAAGCGGGCCTCGACGAGCGATTTCATAGCAGCCACGCGTTCTCGGTCTACGGCAACAGCATCCCCGGCCCCTTCATCGTCATCGACGCCAGCGTCACCCGTCAGCCCTGGTTCACCGAAGACCACCTGCTGGTGCTGATGGCCCACGAGCTGGCACACATCCTGCGCTTCTCGCCGGACGAGCTGCAGGCGGATCTGCTGGCCCTGCGCATCCTGCTCGAGCAGGGCTACCTGTCGGCCTACGCCCTGCTGCTCGAGGAGCACCGGGATCGGCTGGCCTCGGGCTGGTACGAGCGGCCGCTGGCGGCCTAGCGGCGCTACTCCACCGGCGCCGGCACGGCCGGCTTGCTGCGGGGATCGGCGCTCACGGGCACCAGCTCGAGCTCCTCGACCAGCACGGCGGGGACGCTGATGCTCGTGGGCATGCCCACCAGGGGTGAGAAGCTGGCACCGCCGGGCTCGAAGGGGGCCAGGTAGCGGCCCTCGACCTGTTCGCCGGCGGCCACGATGTCCCGCAGGACCCAGCGGTCCACCTTGGTGAAGGCGGCGCCCCGGATGGGCTCCTCGCGGCCGTCGGCGTAGACCCGGTACAGCTGCAGGGGCAGGGGCAGGCGCGGGCCGTCCTCGGAGAGGTAGCTGTAGGCGGCGTTGCCCGAACGATCCTGGGCGCGGACGGTGTCGTCCTGGAAGCGGCGCACCAGGATGACGTGGTCATGCCCATAGGCGGCGGCCAGGGCCAGGGCCTGCTTGCGCAGCTTGCGCTCGCTCGCCCGCTTGCCCGGGGTGACCTCGAGGTTGGTGACCCGGCCGGCGGGGCGGCTGCCGATGCTGCCTCGGGCGCGGCCGTTGGTGCCGCTGGGGATGTCCTTGCGGGGCACGCGGGACATCAGCAGGGTGCGGACGATGCCGTCCTCGACCAGCTGCACCGGCGCGGTGCTCTTGGTGCCCTCGACGTCGATGGGCTGGAAGACCCCAGGAGCGCCATCCTCAGGGTTCGGGAAGACGGCGTCCCGCACGGCCCAGCCCGCTGGCAGCACCCGGCGGTTGAGCCTCGCGCCGCCCCCGGCGCTGTCGTCGGCGAAGCTGAACCCTTCGCCCATGGCCCCGAAGCGGGCCTCGAAGGGGATCGGGGGCGGGGTGCCCTCGAGCTGGGTGACCAAGAGGGTGCGGAAGAGGTCCACGGCGGCTTGGTCCTCGAAGATCACGGGGCCGACGTACTCGTCCTCGAGCGTGGGCGCCTCGGTCCAGGCGATGAGTTCGGCGGCCAGCTCGGAGGCCGCGGCGCTGAGCTCGTCCTCGGTGGGCAGGCCCGCGCCAAAGAGGATCCAGGACCGGTGGTCCGACAGCAGCATGCCGTCGTCTGCCCGGGCGTGGGCCATGGCCCGCAGCACGACCTCGCTGTGGGGGAGCTGCAGGTCGGTGCCCTCGCTGTCGACGATGGTGTGGGAGCCCCTTTCCACGGCGACGATGGTGGAGCCCAGCTCGAGGCTGCCGTCGGTGGGGAAGCCCGCCGACGTGACCTGGGCCAGGCGCTCGGCCCAGCCGGGCTCGGCGGGGTCCATGTGCGCGTAGTGGCCCCGGGAGGCGAGGGTCACCAGGGGCTGCTCGGTGCTGGTCTGGTAGTCCCCTGGATGGTCCGGAGGCGGGGTGAAGACCGCGGCCTTGCGGGCGTACTGCTCCACCGCGTCCTTGTAGGTGTCGTCGGTCAGCTGCCAGCAGCCCATGCGCAGGGCGCGCTCGGTGAGCTGCTCGGGCAGGGCGATGCGGCCGAAGCCCGACTCCCAGCCGCCGTAGCCGGTGTTGTCGAAGCTCGGCTCGCCCACCCGCACCTCGATGCCCAGCGCGGTGAACGGCGCGGCTTCGCTGGCGATCAGGCTGCCGAAGCTGGCCTTGGCCTGGGCCTGGTGCACCTCGAGCAGGTGGTAGCGCAGGTGGTATAGCGGAGGGGCGTCAGGCAGGGTGATCTCGGCCTGGTGGCGCTCGATCTCCTGGGCCAGCACCCGGCGTTGCATCGCGTGGTCGAGGGGCTCATCGGCCGCGGCGGCGAAGCTGACGAGCAGGGCGAGGGGCAGCAGGGCGGTCATCGCGCACCTCCCGCGGCCTGGCCGCCCGCGGGCGGACCGTCGGGCTTGGGAAGCAGCGGCGGGCGATCCTCGCCCTTCTCCTTGAGCTGCAGCTCCACCTCGCGCAGCAGCAGGGTGGGGCTGACGGCGGAGACGGGCACCCAGCCGGAGCTGGCGCCGCAGGTGCCGTTGAACACGCCCTGATCGTCACCGGCGGCCACGATGTTGCCGAAGGCGACCAGGGGGGTGCCCACCAGGTCCACGCCCCGGATGAGCTCGTCGGGGCGGCCGTCGGCGAAGACCTTCCACGAGGTGATGGCCCGGACGTTGAAGGCGTTGGGCAGCACCCGGCCGGTCATGGTGAAGCCGCCGGCGATCTCCTCGATGTACAGGCCGTACTCGAGGCCCTGGGCCTTCACCTCGCGGATCAGCTCCGCGCGGAGCTTGGCGCGGGGCACGGTCTCGCTGGCCTCGATGATGGTGTTGCCCATGCGCGAGGTGGGGGCCTTGCCCGTCGAGCGGCGGCCGTGGCCGTTGGTGTGCGGGAAGTCCGGCAAGGGGGAGCGGGCCATCAGGAAGCCCTGGAACACGCCGTCCTCGACGATCACGGCCCGCTCGGCGGGCACGCCTTCGTCGTCGTAGGCGTAGAAGCCGTTGAGGTCCTCGCCGGCCAGCTCGGCCAAGGTCGGGTCGTCGTAGATGTCGATGAAGTCGGGCAGGATGGGCCGGCCCACGTACTCGAGGAAGGTCTTGCCCTCGTGGTCGAGCTTCATGCGGTGGCCTTCGACCCGGTGGCCGAGCACCTCGTGGAAGAACACGGCGGCGGCGCGGCCGTCCAGCAGCACCGGGCCGCTGTAAGGCTCACCCCGGGGGGCGTCGAGCTGGGCCACCAGCAGGTCCCGCGCTTCTTCGGCCAGGGCCAGCAGGGCGGCCTCGTCCGGGAGGGAATCGACCGAACGGTAGGAGAGGATTCTGTCGATGGACAGCTCGTCACCGTCGGCCGCGGTGGCGCCCACCGAGACCCCGACCTTGACCCAGCTGCCGCCGTGGACCAGGCGGGTCCCCTCGGTGTCCACGAAGGTCTCCCTGAGGTTCTCCACCTGCAGCACGGCGCGGCTGTGGTGGACCCGATCGGAGGCGTCCAGCTGGGCGGAGACCTTCTTCAGGGTGGCCTCCCAGGCGTCGGCGTCCACCTCCTGGAACTGGACCTCCTGCCGGTCCACCGTGGGCTCACGGAGCTCGAAGTCCGGAGCCACGATCTCCTCTTCGACCTTCACCGTCTGGTTCGAGCGGACCACCACGATGCGCTCGACGGCGTCGCGCCAGCGGGCATCGAGCTCCTTCCAGACGGCGTGACGCAGGGGGTAGGCGTCGCTGGTGTCCAGGGGCAGCGTGATGGCGCGCCGGGCGTCCTCCCGCAGGGAGCTCATGCCCCGCAGGGGGTGGGTCGAGTCCAGCTCGGGGGTCCCGACCCGCAGCTCGACGTCCATGGTTGCGACCTGGTCGCTGTCGCTGGACATGATCGCGCCGGCGGTGGCGGCGATGCGGGTGGTCTCCTTCTCCTCGACGGCCAGGGCCACGTAGTAGGGGGGCTCGCCCCGTTCCTCGAACACGGCCATGGCGCGGCCGAGCTCGGCGGTGAGCGCGTCCTCGAGGGCCGAGGTGTCCTGGGCCTGCGCGGGCAGCAGCAGGGCCGTGAGGGCGATGGTCAGCATGGCAGCTCCGGAAGATGTGGCAGCCCGAGGGTCGTATCACGGGCCATCCGGGCCGAGACGGCTCGGTGGTGAAGCTGTGATGCGCTACCCTGGTCCCCTGTTCGACCCGCGAGGTGTGCGATGGGTTCCTCCCATCATTCGGCCCGGTGGTGGCGCCGACTCGAGGGCGACGAGCCCGCGTTCCGCTGCGAGCTCTGTCCCCGGGGTTGTGAGCTGAAGCCGGGCCAGCGCGGCTTCTGCTACGTGCGCCTGGCCACGGATGACGGCGTGGTGCTCGACACCTACGGACGCTCCAGCGGCTTCGCGGTGGACCCCATCGAGAAGAAGCCGCTGTACCACTTCCTGCCGGGTACCCGGGTGCTGAGCTTCGGCACCGCAGGCTGCAACCTGGGCTGCCGCTTCTGCCAGAACTGGGACCTGTCCCGCGCCCGCAGCGCCGATCGGGCCCAGTCCAAGGCCGGGCCGGCCCGGATCGCGGCGCTGGCTCGGCGTCAGGGCTGCGCGTCGGTGGCCTTCACCTACAACGAGCCCATCATCTTCGCGGAGTACGCCATCGACACCGCGCAGGCCTGTCACGCCGCGGGGGTTCGCACCGTGGCGGTGAGCGCCGGGTACATCGACGATGGGCCCCGCGAGGCGTTCTTCGGGGTGATGGACGCCGCCAACATCGACCTCAAGTCCTTCTCCGACGGCTTCTACCGTCGCCTGTGCGGTGCCCGCATCGGGCCGGTGCTGGACACCCTTCGCTACCTGGCCAAGGAGACCGCGGTCCTGCTGGAGATCACCACCCTGCTGATCCCCGAGGAGAACGACAGCGACGCCGAGCTCGACGCCCTGTGCTCCTTCGTGGCCGAAGAGCTTGGCGCCCATGTCCCCCTGCACTTCTCGGCCTTCCACCCGGCCCACAAGCTCACCGATCGCCCCCGCACCCCCCACGCCACCCAGAAGCGCGCCCGGCGCATCGCCCGTGGGCACGGGCTGCAGCACGTCTACCTGGGCAATGTGTACGACCCCAAGGCCTCGAGCACCTACTGCGCTGGATGCTCGAAGCGGGTGATCCCCCGGGCTGGCTACAGGCTGGGCACCCTGCAGCTGCGCGGCGCGGACTGCATCCACTGCGGCGCGCGGCTGCACGGGGTGTTCGGCTAGCGGCTAGAGCGAGAAGAGGTCGTCGTCCTCGCGCCGGACCGCCGTGGCCAAGTTGATCAGGATCGGCTCGGTCAGGCGCAGCTGGCGGGCCACCGGGGTGTTGGCCAGGGCTGCGCCGATGCTGTCGGCGCCTTCCTGGGTGGCCAGGCGGCGCTCGAGGCGGGTGGCGATCCAGAGCATCTGGGCGAGCAGCTGAGTGTCTTCCTGGCCCGCCAGGGCGTCGGGGTCTTCCTGGTGACGCACCGCGATGCAGACCTCTTCCGGAAGGTTCCAGCGCTCGAGGCAGGCCGCGCCCAGCTGGATGTGGTCGAAGCCGAAGAAGTGGGCTTCCTTCTCGAGCAGCTCGGGCGAGCCCCAGCGCATGCGCTCGAGCATGTCGATGTAGGTCTTGTCCTCGAGCACCAGCAGCAGGAGCATGCCGATCTTGTGCAGCAGGCCCACCGCGAAGGGCTCGGAGTAGTCGTCCCAGTCCACGTGGATGCCCAGGTGGCGCATCGCATGGCAGGTGCGGATGCTGCGGCGCCAGACCCGGCGTCGCCATGGACCCTCGGATGCGCCCATGGTCATGGCCGCCAGGGACAGCGCCATGCTGCGCACGGTGCGGAAGCCCAGCACGAACAGCGCCTGGCGCAGGGAGCCCACCGTGCGGGCGAGGCCGAAGTAGGCCGAGTTGGCGACCTTGAGCACCTGGGCGGTCAGCACCGGATCCAGGGACACGGCCTTCTCGAGGTCGACCAGGTTGGTGCGCGGGTCGTCGACCACCCGCAGGATGCGAACCGCGGCTGGTGGGAACACTCCCAGGTCGTCAGCGCGTGCCAGGCGCGCGCCGACCATCTTCGTGCTGAAGTCGTCGCTGGTGCTCATGGTGTCTTCATAGCTACCACGACCCGATTTCGCCCGTCGAGTTTCGCCTTGTACAGGGCCTGATCGGCGGCTCGGAACAGCTGCGCTGGATCACCCTGCCAGCCGGCCTTGATGGTGACCAGGCCGATGGAGACCGACAGGTCCAGGCTCGTCTCCGCGAGCTCGAACGGGGTCTCCGCGACGCGCCTCCGCAGCCGGTCGGCCACCGCGCGGGCGCCCTGTTCTTCGGTGTTCGGCATCAGCAGCGCGAACTCCTCTCCTCCGATGCGGGCCAGCAGGTCGACCCGGCGGATCATCGACGCGCAGAGGGCGGAGAGCTGCTGCAGTACGCGATCCCCGTCGGGGTGCCCGTACTGGTCGTTGACCGCCTTGAAGTGGTCGATGTCCATCACGAGCAGGGAGATGGGAGAGCCGTAGCGCAGGAAGCGGTCCAGCTCGTACTGCAGCCGGCCGTCGAAGAAGCGGCGGTTGTGCAGCCCGGTCAGCTCGTCCACGACGGCCAGCTCCCGCAGCAGGAGGTTCTGCTCCCGGAAGCGTGCCCGGGTCTCCTCCAGCGCCCTGGAGCGCTGCTCGGCCTCCACCTGCTCCGCGGCCAGGCAGGCCAGGCCGGTGCAGAGGTCGGTCAGGGCGTGCAGCATCGCGACGCGGTGGGGCTCGGTCAGCACGCCGCAGTCGGGCTCCAGCACCTTCACCCCGCCGCGGGCGCCGGGGAACACCATGTCCGCGCCCTCGAGGGACACCACCGGGGAGCTCGAGCCCTCCCAGTCCCGGATCTGGTCGGCCGTGCCACCGCGGGACACCAGCAGCTTGCGCTCCCCCAGCTCGAGCTGCCCCAGGCTGCGCTCGAGGGAGGTGCCCAGGGCCTCGATGACCCGCTCGTCCACCAGCAGGACCGCGGCGCTGCCGCCGGTCAGGTCCAGCAGCATGCCCATGGCCAGGCCGAGGACCCGCCGCGGTGGTGTGCCGCGGGCGAGGTAGGA
>CAYZVO010000131.1:24505-25499 GCA_964481655.1 uncultured Enterobacterales bacterium
GGGGGGGGGGGGGCCCAGCCCCCGCCCCCGGCCCCGGCCGCGCCCCGGCGGGGGGGGGGGGCGGGGGGGGTGGGCGGCGCCCACGGCACCCAGCTTGATCAGATCCTGCAGCGCGCACTCGGTCTGGTGGTCTTCACCGACGGGGAACGGCTGCTGGAGCAGGGGAGGGGGCTTGGACAACGGCGGCTCGCGGCACGGGGACCCGCGGGTCCCGGGGGTGGGCGGGGCGCCCGGGCGCTGGCCCGGGTCACACTGTGCCCATCGGTCGCGCGGCGGCCTCGCTACACCCGGCGTTCTCCCCGTGCTGGTCGCGATCCTCGCCATCCTCCGGGCGAAGGCGGACTTCCCGGGACGGTCAAGGCTTCGACTAGGCCTCGACCTCGACCTCGGTGTCGCCGATGATGGCGCCGTCGTGGTCGACCTCGATGGTGTAGGTGCCCGGGTCGAGGTCCTCGATGGTGACCGTGAAGTCCATGACGCACATGCAGTCGCAGGACTCGTCGACGTTGGTCTCGTCATCGAACTCGACGAGCATGTCGAAGCCGTCGAGGGTGACCACGGCGTCGGGGCTCGGGCAGCAGTTGGCGTCGAGGTTGTTCAGGTACAGCAGCACGTCCCGGCCGCTGGCCTCGGCGGAGATGGAGACGGGATCGGTGGAGCCGGTGTCCATGTCCTTGTCGAAGGAGCTGCCCTCGCAGTCTCCGGCGTCCACGGCGACGGCGCCGAAGTTCGGGTTCTCTCCCCCTTCGTCGCAGCCGGTGGTGAGGGCGAGGGACAGGGCGAGGGCGCAGAGGGTGGCGGACGCGATGCGGGTCATGGCGGGTCTCCGGTGAAGGGTTGCCCGCCCTGATTGCAAGCCGTATGCCAAGGGATGTCGCGCCGCGAAAGCGGGCGTTGCAGCGGGGATGGTGGCGGGACCTGCGCGGGGGCCTGGCGGCGCGCGGCCCCTGAAGCACGACACGCGCGCCGTGGTGGCGCGCGCGCGGAGAGCTGT
>CAYZVO010000132.1:0-25323 GCA_964481655.1 uncultured Enterobacterales bacterium
CCGTCCCGTTCTCCTTCTCCTACGCCGACGCGGACACCGACACCGACTCGGACGCCGACTCGGACGCCGACTCGGACACCGACACCGACGCCGACACCGACACGGACACCGACGTCTAGTAGACCCGTCGCCACCGCCACTGACCGCTCGGGGGGGCGGAGGACGACCGCGTGCGGCGCTGCCGGACGGAGGACTACTGCGTGCTGCGCTGCCGCGCGGCCGCCTTGCGGCGCTTGTCCAGGGCGTGGTCCACGTCCGAGCGGGCGTCCAGCTCACTGCGGGCGGCCCGCAGGTCGCGCATCCGCTGGGTGAGGCGGTCCAGGGCTTCGCCCGCGGGCTGGCCGGCTTCCTCGGCCCGGGCGGCGATCATGGCCTCGAGCTCGTTGAGCACGTCGGACATCTCGTCGAACTCGAGGTCGATGGCGGCCACCGATCGACGCAGGGGCTCGCCGGCTTCGGCGTCGTCGATGGTGTGCAGGGAGCGGGTGAGCTCGGCGCGGGACCGGGCCAGCTCGTCCACCCGCTGGTGCAGGTGGAACAGGTCGTCGCGGATGTCGCGGGCCACAGGCTCGGGCAGCTCGAGACCCACCAGCCGCACCGCCTGGCGATCGATGCGCTGCTGCAGGCCGGCGACCTCGGGCAGGTTCGCCCGCACCGGCGCGGGGCCGCGCTGCAAGGAACGAGGAGGACGCGCCCAGGCGATCAGCGCCAGCACGAAGCCGAGGGCCGCGACACCCAGCGCCGCGATGGGGGACAGCAGCAGCGCGGGCGCCGCCGAGGCGAAGGCCGCGATGGCCAACAGGAACAGGGCGCCCCGCCCGGTGCTGGTGGAGTTGCGCACCTGGGCTTGCACCCCGTGGGAGCCGAGCCTGCGGGCGAGCGCCTCGGCGGCGTCGCGGCCGGCGAGGCCCTTGACCACGACGCCCTGCTTGCGCCCGGCGGCCTTCATGATGGTGGCCTCGTCGAGCCCGGCCACCGCGGCGACCAAGTAGCGAGCCGAAGGGGGCAGGTCGTGGACCTGGGCCACCACCAGGTTGCCCCCCGGCCGCTCGGCCGGGTCGGTGGTGGCGGTGGTGGTGATCGCGGTGGTGGGCGGGGTGAGCCTGGGACGCTCCGGCGCGGCCTTGGGGGCCAGGTCGAGCTGCGGTGCGGGCCCGCTCCAGGCGCCGAGATCCCGGACGGCGTCGACGCGCTGGGCCGGCTCGACGCTGAGCAGGCCTTCGACCAGGACGTCCACCGAAGGCGGCAGATCCGGTCGCAGGGTGGAGGGCCGGATGGCGTGGGGCGTGCGGGCCAGCAGGTCCTGCAGGTTCTTGGCGGGCACGGGCCAGGCGCCGGTCAGGCCCCGGAAGAGCAGCACGCCCAGGCCGTACAACCCGCTGGCGGCGTCCGGCTTCTGGCCCCGCAACACCTCGGGGGCGGTGTGGTGGGGGACCTCGAGCACCGCCTCGGCCGGCGGCAGGCCCAGGCTGTGGACCTTGGGGACACCCTGATCGTCGATCACGATGTCGTCGGGGCGCAGCCGGCCACCGATGGTGCTGCGGGGGTCCAGCACCGCGGGAGCCAGCCAGCGGGCCAGCTCGACGGCCTGGGTGGGGGCCAGGCGCAGGTCGCGGTCCGCGAGGCTGCCCTGGGTGGGGCGGGTGATGAGGACCTCGCCCTGGTCTGTGGGCAGGGGGATGCGCGACAGGGCCGCGTCCGCGGTGGGGCTCGAGACCGTTGCGGCGGCGATGGATTCGCTCACCCCGGGGCGCAGGCGCACCGACGCCCGCGGCTCCCACAGCTCCATGGACTCGCCGGTCTCGAGGTCCCGCAGCCGGTAGCGTCGCAGCTCGCTGGTCCCCGGGAGCTCGTCTCCGAGCTCCCAGCGCACACCGATGCGATCGCCTCTGCGTCGAGCCATCGAAGACCTCCGCGCCCTGCCGCGGGACAGGGACCCGTCGATCCTATCCCGTTCGGGGCCCAGGGTGGTTCCGTCGGGCACGGGCTTCGTGGTAGAACCGGGGTCCGGTCAGCAGTGAACCCCGCAGGTGAGCCATGAGCCGCAAGACCATCACCCTGGAACAGATCATCCTCTTCCTGCTCGAGACCCCGATGTTCGAGGTCCTGAGCGCAGGAGAGCTCTCGG
The DNA here is from genome assembly GCA_964481655.1 of uncultured Enterobacterales bacterium. Classification (GTDB taxonomy): domain Bacteria; phylum Myxococcota_A; class UBA796; order UBA796; family JAFGLY01; genus CALDOK01. Next base: position 2,129 of record CAYZVO010000132.1, read on the forward strand.
AGATCGTGCACATCATGCAGATCCGCCGCCTGCGCGACGGCCAGTCGCTGTTCGGCGAAGGCGACGAAGGCGATGGCTGGTACGTGGTCTTCGAGGGCGAGGTCGCGGTGATCCGCTCCGACGAGGTCGGCCCCGTGCGCGAGATCGCGCGCCTCGGCCCCCGCGCCTGCGTCGGAGAGATGGCGGTGATCGACGGTTCGCCCCGCTCCGCCTCGGTGGTCTCCCGCGGCGAGGCGACGGTCTTCCGCTTCCCGCGCTACGAGTTCGAGGGTCTGCTGGCCGAGGACAACCTGGCCGCCTACCGGCTGGTCCACGAGATGGCCAAGGTGCTCTGCCAGCGCCAGCGCAAGATGACCGCCCGGGTCTCCGAGCTGCTCATGCAGCGCGACGCGGCGTCCAAGAAGATCCGCAAGGAGATCGGCCCGCTGGTCGACGAGCACAAGCTCAGCGAGTAGCCCATGCTGCCGCTGCTGCTCGTCTCCCTCTGCGCCGCCGAGGTCCCCTCCGGCGTGCTGCCCATCGTCGAGCAGCCCGGCGTCCAGATCTCCTGGTCGGAGCAGGCCCGCGAGAGCGGCGCCGAGGGCCTGGCCGCGGCGTTGGCCTGCCGCTCCTTCGCCGAAGGGCTCGCCCTGTGCTTCTCTGCGCCTGCAGCCGAGGGCGAGGGGAGGCGCATGGTCACCCTGGCCGATCTCGAGGCCTGGCAGGTGGAGCTGCCCGCTGTCGAGGCCGCCGCCATCGCTGCGGTCGCCGCTGGAATGAGCGATGAACGCCCCGGCGTGGTCCAGGTCGAGGGCGACTCCCGCACCTACCTGCTCTCCGCCGAGGGCGACGGCCTCGACATCGCGGGCTTGTTCGATCCCGCGGCGTTGAAGGCCCGCCTGGGTGGCGCCGAGCTGGCGGTGGGCATCCCGGCCCACGGCGTGCTCATCGCCTTCCCGCTGGGGGATCGCGAGCTCGAGACCATCGTCGCCGTCGGCATCCGCCGGCTGTGGGAGAGCGTCGAGGATCCCATCACCCCCAAGGTCTACACCTGGAACGGCGAGAGCTGGGTGGTCTGGGGGGAGGCGTCCCCGGGGGGCGGGAAGCCTGCGCCGGGATAGGACGAATGAGTCCCAGCCCTGGAGGCGTCGTGTTCTGTCCTGTCCGCTCCAGCGCCCGGCTCGTGGCCCGCGTGGTGGCCCGCGTGGTGCGCCGGCACGATCTGTTCGAGAAGCCCGGTGAGCGCGCCCCGATCACCAAGCCCACTCCGCCTCGGTCCGCGACCCCCGAGCCCCCCCTTCCCGACGGCTGCGAGCCGGGAGGTTGCTGCTGTGGTGGGTGAGGCGCGCCTCCTCCCGCTGCTGCTGATCCCTCTGCTGGGCTGCCCCCGTGAGGCACCCATCGAGGACGCCCCCGCGGCCGAGCCAGCGGGTGCGGGCAGCTTCGTCCTGCTCCACACCAACGACATGCACTGCCACTACGAGCCCACGCCCGCGCGCTGGCTCGAGGGCAGCCCCGCCATCGGTGGCTTCGACGCCCTGAGCGCCTACCTCGAGACCGCCCGCGCGGCCGAGACGGAGCTGCTGCTGCTCGACGCCGGCGACATCCTCTCGGGCACCCCCCTGGGGGAGCTGGAGCTGGATGGGGTCCGCGGCGCCGAGATGACCGGCTTCCTGGGTGATCTGGGCTACGACGCCTGGGTGGTGGGCAACCACGAGTTCGACCAGGGCTACGACACCATCGCCGCCCTGGTGGCCGGCTCCCCGGTGCCCGCCCTGGGCGCCAACCTGCAGTCCCCGGACGGCGGGCCCGCCATGGACGGCCTCGAGCCCTCCCGGGTCTTCGAGCGCGGCGGTGTGCGGGTGGGCGTCATCGGCATCACCACCCCGGATCTGAAGCGCCTGGTGAGCCCCGAGACCTGGAGTCGGGTTCAGCTGAAGGACGAGCTGGCCGCGGCCCAGGCCGAGATCCATCGCCTCGACCCCGAGACCGATCTGCTGGTGCTGCTGTCGCACTCCGGCGTCGAGACCGACCGGGTCCTGGCGTCCTCGCTCACGGGCCTCGACCTCATCGTAGGCGGCCACTCCCACTCGGCCCTGCGGGAGCCCGAGCTGGTGGGCGACACCTACGTGGTGCAGGCCGGCAGCTACGCCCGCTCCATCGGGCGGCTCGAGATCGAGGTGGCCGACGACGCCATCGCCAGCATCGACGGCTCCCTGGTGAACCTGCAGCCCGATGAGTCCTGGGCCCCGGCCTCCCCCGCGGTGCTCGCGCGCCTCGAGCGGGTCACCGCCGCCGTGGACGAGGCCTTCGGCCGGGTGGTGGGCAGCACCACCGCCCCCGTGCTGCGGGACTCCTACCGCCAGGGCTCCCTGGGCCTGTGGGTCTCCGCGCTGATGCTCGAGGCCACCGGCGCCGACGTGGCCTTCTACAACTCGGGGGGCCTGCGGGCCGATCTGCCCGAGGGTGAGCTGGCCTACGCCGACCTGTACCAGGTGCTGCCCTTCGGCAACGCCCCGGTCACCCTCTCCATGACCGGCGCCGAGCTGATGAGGATCGTCGAGCGCAACGCCTTCTCCGAGGCCACCCGGGAGACCTCCTCGCTGCAGTGCGCGGGGTTGGCCTGGTCCTGGCGCCCGGCGGATGGTGACCAGGAGATCGTCTCGGTCACCGTGGGCGGCGAGCCCCTCGAGCCCGAGCGCAGCTACACGGTCGCCACCAACTCCTATGTGGCCTCCCACATCGGGGAGATCCTCGATCTGCCCGAGCGTGAGATCCAGCAGCACGCGCCCGCGATCATCGCGCTGCTCGAGCGCGCCCTGGCGGACGGCCCCTTCACCCCCCCTGAAGCCACGGGGACCAAGCTGGAGTAGGATAGGCGGTCTCCATGCGCATCTCCCGCCACCACGCCCTCGTCCTGGGGGCCATGTTCCTCTTCTCGCTCATGGCGCTGTTCACGCGCCGGGCGGATGCGCCGTTCCTGACGGTCGCGGCGTGGCGAGCGGTGCTGGTGGCCCTGGTGTTCGGCGGCTGGACGGTGGCCAAGGCCCCCGCGCGCTTCGCGGCGCTCAAGCCGGACCGCCCGATCCTCAAGTGGGGCATCATCTACGGCCTGCTGCTGGCCCTGGCCTCGTCCACCTTTGTGGGGGGCTACGCGTTCACCACGGTGGCCAACACCATCTTCCTGCACAACCTGGCCCCCCTGGCCGCCTTCCCCTTGGCCTGGTGGTTGTTCCAGGAGCGGCCGAGCGCCTCGTCCCTGACCGGCGCCGCGGTGGCCATCGGGGGCGTGGCCCTGCTGAGCGGCGTGTCGCTGTTCCACTTCAGCCACTTCTCCCACCCCCGCTTCCTGGCCGGCGATGCCCTGGCCCTGGTCTCGGCCGGCGGCTACGCCGGCGTGCTGGTGGTCACCCGGGCCACCCGCCGCGAGGGCACCCCCATCCTGGCCACCCTGTGGGTCGCCTGGGCGGTGGCCGCGGTGGTGCTGGTGGTGCTGGCGCTGCTCACGGGCACCATGGCCATCAGCGGCAGCGGCCTGCTCTGGATCCTGGGCCTGGCGGTGCTCTGCACCAACCTGCCGTTCTGGCTGCTCAACCTGGGCATGCGCGAGGTCGGGGCTGGCATGGCCGCCGTGATCTCGGTCTCCGAGGTGGTCTTCGCCACTGTCCTGGGCTGGCTGTTCTTCGGCGAGCTGCTGTCGCCCATCGGCTGGCTGGGCGGCCTGCTGGCGGTCATCGGCGTGCTCTACGCGCTGCTCGCCCGGGACGCCGCCCCCGGAGACGCAGAGCCCGAGCTCCCCGAGCCCCTCTCCGAGGCCACTCGCGGCGTGCGCACCTTCCGCCTGCTGGTCTGGCTGGGCCTGCTCAACGCCGGCGCCATCCTGGCCCTGGTCTTCGGCAGCCAGGTGGGCGTGCTGCTGGCCTGGATCGCCCTGCTGGGCATGCTGCGCTGCGCTCAGCCCCTCATCCCCGGCATCGCCGGGGGCCTGGCCGTCAGCGCCGGTCGCTGGGGCACCCTGGTCGTCGCCCTGGGGCTGCTGGCTGCGCTGGCCCTCCGGGGTGGCTGGGACGCGACCCACGCCAGCTGGGTCGCCCTGATCCTCACCGGCCTGGCGTGGCTGCTCGATGTGGCCCTGGCCAGCCGTGAGCCCGACGCCGAGCGCGACGCGGCCCCCGCCCTGCGCGGAGCGGTGCTGTTGGTGTTCGCGGGGCAGCTGCTGGCCATGCTGGACCACGGCGGCGCCCGCCTGCTGCTGATCCTGGCCGCCGCCGCCGTCGCCATCGGGGCCTGGGGCCTGGCCCTGGACGCCTTCGCCGGCCGCCTGCCCGGAGCCCCCGCAGCCGAGCGCAGCAGCACCCGCCGCATGGACACCATCGTCCAGCTGCTGCAGCGCCCCCGCCGCGCCGGCGCCCTGCTGGCCGTGATCTTCGTCCTCGGAGGCGTGCACACCGTGCCCCCGGGCAGCCTCGCCATCGTCGAGCGCCTGGGTGCCCCCCTCGACACCCTCGCATCTCCGGGCCTGCTGCTGCGCCTGCCGCCGCCCCTCGAGCGCATCACCACGGTCGATGTGGCCGCGATCCGCCGGGTCGAGCTGGTGGGATCGGACACCCCGCTGCTCTGCGGCGATCACTCCATGGTCGCGGTGGACGCGGTGCTCCACTACCGGGTCTCCGACCCCCTGCTCTTCGCCTTCCACACCGAAGACCCCCAGGCCGCGCTGGTCCAGGTGGGCCGCGCCGAGCTGGTGCGCGATGTGGGCCACCAGTCCCAGGACGCCGTGCTGGCGTCGGAGCGCTCGGAGCTCGAGGATCGGGTCCGCGTCTCCACCCAGCGGGTGGCCGAGCTCGCCGAGCTGGGGGTCGAGGTGCTCGAGGTCCACCTGGCCTCGGTGCAGGCCCCCGCCGCGGTCGCCGCCTCCTACCTGGACGTCATCTCGGCGGACGAGGAGAAGCGCACCATCGTCAACGAGGCCGAAGCCTACGCCGCCCAGGTGCTGCCCATGGCCTTCGGAGAGGCCGCGGCCCGCGTGCTGGCAGCCGAAGGCGAGGCCCTTCGTTCGGCCGCGCGCACCGCCGGGCGCATCGAGCGCATGAAAGCCCTGCACCAGGGCGTCGACATCTCCGCCGCCACCACCCGCTACCGGCTCTACGCCGAGGCGATCGAGCGCTCCCTCTCCGGGCAGCGGCTCGTGCTGCTCCCCCCCGATCGCCGCGTGTGGCTCGGCGACAGCGCCACCGGCCCCGCCACCGGGCACGGCCTGCCGGACCCGACCCGAGGTGCCCCATGAGCAAGCTCACTCTCGGAACCCCCACCATCGCCGCGGCCGCCGGCGCTGCCCTGCTGCTGCTGGGCGGCGCCTCCGTGTACACGGTGGACGCCCGCGAGGTCGCGGTGGTGCTGTCCTTCGGCGCCCCGGTCCGGACGGTCACCGAGCCCGGCCTGTACGTCAAGGCCCCCTGGCCGCTGCACGACGTGGTGCGCTTCGACCGCCGGGCCAGGGTGCTCGTGGCGCCCCCCTCCGAGCTGCTGACCCAGGACAAGAAGAACCTGGTGGTCGAGGCCTACACCCTGTGGCGGGTCGAGGACCCCCAGCGCTTCCTCGAGGCCTTCCGGCCCGTGGGCGTCGACGTCATCCGCTGGGAGGACCTGGTCGAGGCCGCCGAGCTGCGGCTGGGAGACCTCGTCAGCTCCCGCATCGCCGGCGCGCTGGGCAAGAAGGAGTTCACCGAGCTGCTCGCCGTCGAGGCCGGTTCGGTCGAACTGCTGCCCGACGAGGTGCCTCAGGCCATCACCGCCGACGCCGCCGAGCGCTTCGGCATCGGGGTGCTCGACGTGCGCCTGCGGCACCTGGGCCTGCCCCTGCAGAACGAGCAGAGCATCTACGAGCGGATGCGCGCAGAGCGCAAGCGCATCGCCAACCAGTACCGATCCGAGGGCGAGGAACAGGCCACCACCATCCGGGCCAAGGCCGACCGCGAGGCCGCCGAGATCCTGGCCGAGGCCGACCGCAACGCCGCCACCATCACCGCCGAGGCCGAGGCGGCCGCCGCGCGGCTGTACGCCGAGACCTTCCGGCAGGACCCCGAGTTCTACCGCTACCTGCGCAGCCTCGACGCCATGCAGGACATCCTGGTGCCCGCCTCGGGCGACGCCGCCGACACCGTGCTGGTGCTCGACAGCGACGCCGAGATCTTCGAGCCCCTCACCAGGAGCCCCCGGTGATCCGTCGCGCCGCCCCGGTCGCTGCCGTCCTGCTGCTGGTCGGCTGGCTGGCGTCCGGGGTCACCATGGTCGACACCGGCGAGAAGGCGCTGATCTACCGCTTCGGCGCCATCACCCGGGTCGACGGGGCGGGGCTGCACCTGCGCCTTCCCTGGCCCATCGAGTCCGACGAGCGCCTCAACGTCACCGAGGTGCGCCGGGTCGAGCTGCCCGCCAGCCGGCTGCTCACCGCGGACACCAACCTCGTGCAGCTGTCTCTGGTCGTGCAGTACACCGTCAGCGACCCCTCCGCCTGGGTCCTGGCCAGCGCCGAACCCCAGGAGGTCATCGCCGGCCTCGTGCAGTCCGAGGCCATGGTCGGCGCCGCCGGCATGACCGTGGACACCCTGCTCACCACCGGCCGCGCGGACCTCGAGCGGCAGGTCATCCAGGCCTGCCAGCAGCTCATCGACGATGAACAGCTCGGGGTTCGCCTCGTGGCCGTGGACGTGCGGGAGCTGGTGCCGCCGGGGCCGGTGGTGGACGCCTTCAACGACGTCTCCAGCGCCCGCGGCGATCGCGAGACCCTCGCCCTGTCCGCCGAAGCCTACGCCTCCAAGCTGCTGCCCGACGTGCGCGGTGACGGGGCCGAGGCCAGCGAGCAGGCCCGCTCCGGTGCGGCCCAGCGCATCGCCCAGGCCAAGGCCGAGGTGGCCCGCTTCGAGCAGCTGCACGACGCCTGGCGCACCGACCGCGCCGCGCTGCGCGTCGAGCTGCACGCCCAGGCCCTCGAGGCCGTCGCACCGCACCTCGAGGTGGTCACCGCGCCGTCCGGTGCCGAGATCACGCTGCCCTTGGCAGGAGCCCAGCCTTGAAGAACGTCAAGTCCCTCGTCGCGGTCCTGGTCCTCGTCAACGTCGTCGTCATCGCGTGGCTGCTGGTCCGCCAGCCCACAGCCGAGCTCGAGGGCGGCATCGAGGGCACCGTCGAGCAGGCCCTCAGCGACAACACCATGGCCCAGAGCCGCTACGACCTGAGCGACCGCGCCGGCGAGCTGAACGTCCTGCTCATCAGCATGGACGCCCTGCGCTGGGACCGCACCGGCCTGGGGGGCCACGACGGCGGCCTGACCCCCAACCTCGACGCCTTCGCCGAAGAAGCGGTGGTCTTCCACAACACCGTCGCGTCGGCCTCCTGGACCCTGCCCTCCCACATGTCCGTGTGGACCTCGCGCTGGCCGTCGGTGCACGGCGTCACCAACAAGCTCGAGCTGCTGTCCCAGGACAAGATGGTGCCCACCTCCCTGTCTCCGGGCATCGAGACCTACCCCGACTACCTCATCCGCCAGGGCTACACCGCCGCGGCCTTCACCGGCGGCGCCGGCGTGCAGGCCAGCTACGGCTTCGGGCGGGACTTCGAGACCTACCAGGACGATCGGCCCTTCGCGGGCATGGACTACGGCGTGGAGCCGGCCCTCGAGTGGCTGCAGGCCCACCGGGGGGAGCGCTGGTTCCTGTTCCTGCATGGCTACGACAGCCACGGTCAGTACCCTCTGCCGGACTCCAAGCTCGAGGCCCTGCAGGCCGACTACGGCGGCAGCCTGGACGGCGGCATCGACGAGCAGGCCGAGCTGCGGGAGCAGGGGCTGGCCTCCATCGAGAACCCCGGCGATCGCGCCGATCTGACCGCCGTGGTGGGTGAGCAGGACGCGGCGTTCCTGGCGGACGTCTACGATCAGAAGGTCAAGGACGCCGACGAGCGCCTGGGCACCTTCCTCAACCGCTTCCGGACCATGGGCTTGCTGGACGACACCGTGGTCATCGTGATGTCCGACCACGGCGACGAGCTGATGGAGCACGGCGCCCTGGACCACGGCTTCACCCTGTACGAGGAGCAGCTCCACGTGGTCTGGATGGTGCGCTTCCCCGGCTACGCCCGGCGCCAGGACATCCAGGAGCCTGTCCGGCTGCTCGACGTCTTCCCCACCATCTTCGACGCCCTGGGCCTCGAGGGCCCCCGTGGCGTGGACGGCAGCTCGGTGCTGCCCATCCTGCGGGGTGAGTCGCTGGACCTGCCCATCTACTCCGAGACCGACTACCGCCTCTTCGTGCACCACCGCATGACCCGGCGGGGCGACCACAAGCTCATCCTGGACCTGGCCGACGGCGAGAAGGAGCTGTACGACCTCGGCGCCGACCCGGGGGAGACCACGGACATCTCCTCCCAGAACCCGCGGGTGACCTACGAGCTGGAGCAGTCCCTGCGTGGCTGGATGGACGAGACCCGGACCAATCCGCAGGACTACATGGGCATCCAGCAGAAGCCCATCGAGATCTTCTAGGCGGCGCTACTCCGGGTCCAGCTCGTAGGACCCGTCGCAGATCTCCACGAGGCGCTGGGACCCGTCGAGGTTCTTGTTCACGCCCATCACCTTGACCACGTCGGAGTCGTGGCCGAAGGTGCCCTCGATCTGCAGCCAGCTGGCCATCAGGCGCAGGGTCTTGTCGCCGGGGCGCTGCAGGTCCAGCTCGATGCTGTAGCTCTGCTCGATGCTGTCGCGGTCGTTGTCGGCCACGGCACGCTCGGGCATCCAGCTGAGGATCAGCAGGGCCTCCATGGGCTCACCCTGCACGTCGTACACGCCGTGGCGCATGTTGATGAGCATCGGGAAGTCCATGGTGATCCCGAGCTCGGTGGAGCTGACCGCGTTGTCCGTCAGCAGGAAGGAGGACTCCAGGTCCTCCAGCGCCGGCTCGCTATAGGGCTCGGCCAGGGGCTCGACCACGGGCTCGAAGGCCAGCTCCGGGGTGGCGGCCTCGAAGGCTTCGCGGGAGGTGACGAAGGTGCGGTCGTAGGTGTCGAACTCGCCGAAGACCAGGTCCTGATCCGTGCGCACCAGGTAGGACTCGACCTCCTTCCAGTTGCACTCGAGCTCGGACAGCGCCACCACGCCCGGTGCGTAGGTCAGCTCGACCTCGGCCTCGATGGGCAAGGCCGCGACGTCTTCCTCGGTGAGGTAGTCCAGGGTGAACTCACCGACGTTCTCCATGTCGGCCTTCTCGCCGAGCAGCTCGTCACCGTCGGCCTCGAACCAGTCCATGAAGCCGGTCAGGCCCGCGCCGATGTACTCGTCCTCGTTGTAGAACTCCCGGAACAGGTAGGTCAGGGAGCTCTGCAGCCCCTCCGGGGCGGGCGGAGGCGGCTTGCAGCCGAGGCAGGCCAGCGCCGAGATGGTGGCCGCGATGCGGGTGGTGATGCTCATGGGCACTCCAGGCGGGACGAGCGATAGCGTCGCCCGAGCCCGGAGGCGTGTCAAGAGCGTCGTAGCGTGCGGATCAGGCGGTCCACAGGGTGGCCGGCTCCGGGAAGCGGAGGGCCGGGGGCAACAGCGGCAAGGCGCTGGTGGCCTGCAGGGAGCTGCGGCCGTTGCGGAAGCGGCGCAGGGAGAAGCCTGGGCCTTCGGTGGCGCTGCTGCTGGGGGAGCTGGGGGTGACCCGGGGGGTGTCGAGGGTCTGACTCTGAGGGAGCTGCTGATCGAACTGCATCCAGTCCATGGTTCTCTCCGTTGAAGGGAGGGGAGGGGACCCTTGCGGGTTGGCCGTCCCCGGTTGCACGAGGCGTGCCAAGGTCTCGCTGGGGTGCTGGCGAATCACGGGGATGCCGTCGAGGTGGGGATCGTCGGCTCGAGCAGCCCTCGGGAGTCCCCCTCGGGGTGCGAAGCTGGCTTCGCACCTGCGCCGGCGATGTGCGCAGTCCCGTTCGCGGTGCACACAGGCGCGCACGAGCACGGCCTGTCGGATAGACAGGGCGGCGATGGAGCGACACGCGAGCCGAGGTGCGAGGCTGCTGCTGATCGGCCTCGACGGGGCCGATCACCGGCTGGTGGCCGAGTTGATGGCCCGGGGCCGGCTGCCGGCCCTGGCCGGGCTCGCGCGATCGGGCTGCGGGGGAGCGCTGCGCTCGACGCTCCCGGCGAGCACCATGCCCGCATGGTCGAGCATCCTCACGGGGGTGGGGCCCGGCGCGCACGGCCTCTACGACTTCATCCAGCGCGCGCCGGGGCGCTATCGCCTCGGCTTCACCCACGGAGGGATGCGGGCGGTGCCGACGCTGCCGGCGCTGCTGTCGGCCAGCGGTGCCCGGGTGGCCCAGCTGTTGGTGCCGAGCACCTGGCCTCCCGAGCCCTTCGACGGTGTGGTGGTCTCGGGCTTCGACAGCCCCGTCGCCATCGCCGCCAGCCCGGAGGCCTGCCATCCCCGCGGCCTGTACCGGGAGATCCAGGCTCGCTTCGGTGGCCTGGCCTACGCGGGCTTCTCCGAGCTGGCGCCCGGTCCGGGCTGGCACCGCGGCGCGCTGGCCGCCATGGGGCGGGAGATCGGGCGCAAGGAGCAGGTCTGCCGTTGGCTGCTGGGTCGCGAGCGCTGGGACCTGTTCTCCGTGGTGCTGGGGGAGAGCGACACCGCGGGGCACCACCTGTGGATGTTCCACGACCGCGCCTCCCCCCGGCATCCCGCCGGATGCGATCCGGAGCTGGCGGGGGGGCTGGTCCGGATCTACGAGCGCCTCGATCGGACCGTCGATCGGCTGCTGGCCTGGGCGAAGCCCGACCTGGCCTGCGTCGTGAGCGATCACGGCATGGGGGGCGCGGGACGTCTGGCGGTCTTCCTCAACCGTTTCCTCGAGGATCGCGGCTGGCTCGCGTTCCGCCGCCCTGGCCCTGGGCGCCTCGCGGGGCGGCTGGCCGAGGGGCTGCGCGAGGTGGCGCTGGGGACGATCCCGGCCGGGCTGCAGCAGGAGCTGGTGCGGGGCCTGCCCCGGCGGGCGGTGGACGGGCTCGAGACCCGGGCCCGCTACGGCGACATCGACTTCCGGCGCACCCGCGCCTTCTCCGACGAGCTGAGCTACGCCGCCACCATCCACCTCAACCTCCGAGGCCGGGATCCCCACGGGACGGTCGAGGACGCCGAACAGGCCTGCGCCGCCCTCGAGGCCGAACTGCTGGCCTGGCAGGTCGAGGGGCGGGCGGTGGTCCATCGGGTCCACCGCGCGGATCGGCTCTACGGCCACTCCCGGCGCCCGGGAGCCCCGGACCTGGTGCTCGAGCTCGCGGACCGCGATGGCTACAGCACCACCCCCTTGCCCAGCGCTGAGGTCCCCCCGGGCACCTGCTGGCGCTGGCTCCGGGGCGAGGAGCTGAGCGGGGGCCGGGCGCGGGGCATGAACGGCACCCACCGACCCGACGGCGTGCTCTTCCTGGCCGGCGCTGGCGTGCCCCGGGGCGCACCCCTGGCTGGCGCCAGGGTCGAGGACGTGACCCCCACCTTGCTGGGCCTGCTCGGGCACAGCCCTCCTGCCTGGATGGAGGGCCGCGGCCTGGTGCCCGCCACCGGGGACGCCGATGTCCGCGAGCCGCCGATGGTCTCGGGCGCGGCGCTCCCCCGGGCCGACTGGCGGCGCCTGCGAGCCCGGCTGGCGCGCCTCGGCTACATCGGCCCGGGGGCTGCGCTGTGAGCGGCCGGCGTCCCCTGAGGATCCTGCACCTGATGGCGGCGCCGTACCCCACGCTGCAGGGCAGCCAGGTGCTCATCGGGGGCATGGTGCGCGGGCTCGCCAGGCGGGGCCACGAGGTCACGCTGCTGTGCTACGGCCACGCGGACGGTCCCGCCGCCGTCCGGGAGGAGGGCGTGCGCATCGAGCGGGTCCGGCAGGTGCCCGGCTACGCGCGCCTGCGGGCGGGCCCCGACCCCGTCAAGCCCTGGCTGGACGTCGCCCTGGCCGCGAGGGCCTGCCGCCTCGTGGGCGACGCCGACATCGTGCACGCCCACAACTACGAGGCCCCCATCGCGGCCTACATCGCCCGGCGCGTGCGCCCGGTCCCGGTGGTCTACCACGGGCACAACCTCATGGAGGAGGAGCTCCCCAGCTACTTCGGTCCGCGCCCCCTCAGGGGCGCCGCCCGGTTGTTGGGTCGGGGCCTGGACCGCAGCATCCCCCAGCGCGCCGAGCTGGCCCTCGGGATCTCCGAGGGCGGCTGCCGGGCCCTCCGGGCGCTGGGCTGCCCCGACGTGCGCCTGCTGCGTCCCGCTGTGGAGCTGAACCAGCTCGAGGGGGCGGAGCCCGCCCGGGCGCGGGTCCGTCAGGGCCTCGAAGGGCGGGCCTGGGTGGTCTACGCCGGCAACCTCGACCACTACCAGGATCTCGATCTGGCCCTGGCGGCCCTGGCGCGGCTGCCTCAGGCCGGGCTGCTCATCGTCTCGGCGAACCCCCTCGACGGCCTGGATCGCCGCTGCGACCGCTTCGGCATCGGGCAGGCGCGCAGGCGCCTGGTGCGGGCGGGCAGCTGGCGCGAGAGCCGGGACCTCATCGCGGCTGCAGACGTGGCCGTGCTGCCCCGCACCGCCTGTGCCGGCTTCGCCGTGAAGCTGCTGAACTACCTCGGCCTGGGCCTGCCCGTGGTCGCCTCGGCGGGATCGGCGGCTCCCATCGAGGGCGTCGTCGCGGTGCACGACGCGGATCCCGGCGGCATGGCGGCGGCCCTGGGCTACCTCCTGCGGCACCCCGAGCAGCGGGTGGGCCTCGGGGAGCTGGGGCGGGCCGCGGTCCGCGGCGACTGGGGCTGGGAGCAGCGCGCGGAGGAGCTCGAGCGCCTCTACGTGGAGCTGCGGCGGCGCCACCCGGCGGCGCCGGTGCTACCCTCCAGCCCATGAGCACCCGCCTGCTGCAGCTGTCCTGCACCGCGGCCCTGGCCGCCGCGCCCGCCGTGGCCGCCGCCGAGGCCCCCTTCGGGCCCGGTGAGCGCATCCGGTGGTCCGTCAGCTACGTGAAGGTCAAGGCCGGGACCGCCTGGGCCAGCGTGGACGCCGGGGAGGGGAGCACCCTCGCCATCAGCGGTGGCGCGCGCAACGCCGACTGGTACGCCCGCTTCTACACCATCGACGATCTCGTCCAGAGCGTGTGGGACCCCGACGGCCCTGGCTCGGTCCACTACACCACCCGCTTCCGCGAGGGGGGCTTCCACCAGGATCAGGAGATGCGGATCGGGGCCGACGGGATCACCGTCGCCCGCAGCCAGCGCTTCGACGAAGGCTGGCGATCCTGGGAGGACGCCTACCCGGGCCCCGGCGGGCCGGTGGAGGACCCGACCACGGCCTTTTTCCGGGTCCGCTTGCTGCCCCTGGTCAGCGGCGAGAGCTACCGCTTCCCCGTGTTCTCCGGCCGGGAGACCTGGGAGCTGCGGGTCCAGGTCGAGCCACGGGAGCGTCTCGAGACCGCCATCGGAGAGCTGCCGGTGATCCCGGTGCAGGTCTTCACCCGCCACCAGGGCGACCTCGAGCAGCGCGGCCGCATCGTGCTGTACATCAGCGACGACTCGCGCCGCATCCCCGTTCGTGCCATCATGCACACCAACGTCGGCGCCATCCGCGCCGACATCATCAGCTACCAGCCCCCGGGCGAGTGATGACCCCCGACGCCACCACCGAGATCCCCTGGTCCATCGACGCCGAGCTGCGGTCGTTGCTGGTCTGTCCCGCATGCCGCGGCGAGCTCGACGATCAGCCCGCCGGGCTGGGATGCCCGGGCTGTTCGCTGCTGTACCCCGTCGTCGACGACATCCCCCAGCTCATCGCCGAGGAGGCCAGGCCATACACCCACGGCGACTGAGGGTGCTCCAGGTCGACTCCGCCACCGAGTGGAGGGGCGGACAGGTGCAGCTGCAGCTGCTGATCGATGGCCTCGAGCAGCGCGGCCACGAGCTCCACCTCGCGGCCACCCCCTCCGGGGAGCTGGCCCGGCGGCTGGGCCGCCCCGTGCAGGCGGTGCCACCCGGTGCCTCCCCGCAGGGGGCGCTGGCCTTGCGCCGGATCGTGCGCCGGCTGCAGCCCGATGTCGTGGCGGCGCAGACCTCCCACGCCCACAGCCTGTGTGTGCTGGCGGGGCTGCGTCCCGTGGTGCATCGGCGGGTGGACTTCGCCGTGGGGGGCAGCCCCTGGGGACGCTGGAAGTACCGGCGCGCGGGGCTGTACGTCGCGGTGAGCCGCGGCGTCGCCCGGGTGCTCGAGGCTGGCGGCGTCGAGCCGGAGCGCATCCGCGTGGTGCACGACGGCGTGCGCCCGCTCCCGACGGCCGCGCCCGCCGGGGATCTGGACGGTGACGGTCCCCTGGTGGCGTCCGTGGGCGCGCTGGTGGACCACAAGGCCCACTGGGTCCTGGTGGAGGCCATGGCCAGGCTGCCCGGAGCGCGCTGTGTGATCGCGGGCGAGGGGCCCCTGCGGTCGGCGCTCGAGGAGCGCATCGCCCGGCTCGGCCTCGAGGGGCGCGTGCGCCTGCTGGGGCAGCGGGACGACATCCCCGCCGTCTTCGCCGCCGCGGACCTGTTCGTGCACCCCTCGGTCGAAGAGGGCATGGGCCAGGTCGTGGTGGAGGCCATGGCCGCGGGGGTGCCTGTGCTCGTCACCGACGCCGGAGGCCTGCCCGAGGTGGTCGGCCCCGGCGCCAGCACGGCCCCCGCGGGGGATCCCGAGGCCCTGGCCGCGGCCGTGGCGGCTCGCCTCGAGCAGCCCGGCGAGCTCGAGGCTGCCCGGCAGCGGGCCGCCGCGCTATTCTCCGTGGACGCCATGGTCGAGGGCACCCTGCAGGCGTACCTCGAGGCGGTGGCCGGCCAACCCCGAGCCGGCGGGAGCGAGGCATGAGCGACGAGCGCACCTGGCGCACCGACTGCCGCTGGTTCGACGGCTACAAGCCCTGCCACCCGGGCCGGACCTGCCCCGGCTGCACCCACTACGACCCCGTCCAGGGCGAGCTGCTCATCATCAACCTCGACGCCCTGGGGGACGTGCTCCGCAGCACCGCACAGCTGCCCGCGCTGCGCGAGGCCTGGCCCAAGGCCCGCATCAGCTGGCTCACCCGGCCCCGGGCGGTGCCCCTGCTCCGGGGACACCCCCTGCTGGATCGCGTCATCCCCCTGGACCTCGAGGCCGTCTGCGAGCTGCAGGCCCGCCAGTTCGATCTGCTGCTGTGCGTGGACAAGGGCCGCGCGGCCTGCGGTCTGGCCACCACCATCTCCGCCCACGCCAAGCGGGGGTTCGGGCTGAACGAGCACGGCGCCATCGTGCCCTTCAACCCCCAGGCCCACTACCTGTGGGACACCGGGCTGGACGACCAGCTCAAGTTCCACGAGAACACCCTCTCCGAGCCCGCCATGCTGGCCCAGGCCCTGCAGCTGCCCTGGGCTCGGGAGCCCTACCGGCTGGTGCTCGCCGAGCACGAGCGCGCCGGCCCCCTGGTCCCGGTGGGCTTCAACACCGGCTCGAGCCCAGGCTGGCCGCGCAAGCGCCTGGAGCTGTCCCTGCTGGCCCGCGCCATCGAGCTGGTGCAGGACGCCACAGGGCAGCCCGTGCTGCTGCTCGGAGGGCCCGAGGACCGCGCCCGCAACGAGCAGCTCGCCGCGATGGTGGGCTCCGATGCGCTGCTCAGCCCCACCGACGCGGGGCTGCGGGTGGGGGCCGCCCATGTGGCCCGCTGCGAGGTGGTGTTCAGCGGCGACAGCCTGGGGATGCACATGGCCATCGCCACCGGCTGCCACGTGGTGGCCTGGTTCGGCCCCACCTGCCCCCAGGAGATCGATCTGTTCGATCGGGGCATCAAGCTGCTGGCCCCGGTGGACTGCGCCCCCTGCTGGCAGGCGGGCTGCACCCGCGATCCGGCCTGCAACGCGGCGCTCGAGCCCAGCGCCATCCGGGACGCCGTGCTCGCATGCCTCGAGGCCCGTCGCGCGGGACGCCCCATCGACGAGATCAGGGGCGGTCGCTGGTCTCCGACGGCGCCCGCCGCTCGATGATCACCGCGTCGATGCGGTCGTCCTGGTTGATGCGCCGCAGCACGTCCTCCCCGCCGACCAGCTCCGCGAACAGCGTGTAGTCGCCGTCGAGGTGGGGCTGGGGTGAGAGGGTGACGAACCACTGGCTGCCGGCGGTGTCGGGGCCCGCGCTGGCCATGCCGACGCTCCCGGCGCCGTAGGGCAGGGGAGAGAGCTCGTCGGGCAGGGCATAGCCGGGTCCTCCGTAGCCGTCGCCGCGGGGGCAGCCACCCTGGACGACGAAGTCGGGCATGACCCGGTGGAAGCGTCGGCCTTCGTAGGCTCCGGCCTCGGCCAGCTCCACCCAGCGCTGCACCGCGTAGGGCGCGTCGTCGGTGTGGAAGGCCAGGATCAGCTCACCGGCCGAGGTCTGCACCCGTGCCCCGAGCAGCGCGTCGAGCTCGGTCTCATCGAGCAGCCTGGGGAAGCCCGCGGGGCCGGCCGGTGGCAGCCCCATCAGGGCCCCCAGCGCGTGGGCCTCGGCGCGCATGGCGGGGTCGTCCTGGGCCTGCAGCTCCGCCAGGCGCGTGGCGGCCTGGGCCTTCAGGCTCCCGGGCAAGGCCACGGGCTTGGGGCCAGGTTCGACCCCCGAGGCCTCGAGGGCCGCGGACAGGGCCGTGATCATCCCGATGAGCCCGTCGTAGTCGATGCGCTCCACCAGCTGCTGCTGGAGGCGCTCGATGAGCTCGTCGTCCGGGGCCTCGGCCAGGGACTGGGCCACCAGGCCCGCGACCACCGGGTCCGGGCTCTCGAGCAGCGGCCACAGCAGCGCCCGGTCCACGGCCGGCTCCCGGATGACCAGCTGCTCCGCGGCGGCCGGGCGCCCGGCCAGGGCGCGGGCGTCCACCCCCCCCCTGGCCAGCAGCTCGAGATCGTCCACGGCGCTGAGCATGGCCGCGCGGATGGTGCTGTCGACGGTGGGGTTGAGCCAGCCCTCGGGCTCGGCGAGGGCCCCGGCTGCCGCCATCACGGGCAGCGCCCGGGCCTGCAGCTCGATGTCCCGGATGCCGAGCATGGCCTGCATGGGATTGTCCCAGGCCGGATCCCAGGGCAGCCGGGCCGCGGACTCGAGGGCCGCGACGCGCACCGCGCGGTCTCCATCGGCCAGCAGGGGGGTCAGGGCGGCGGAGGCCGCGACGTCGCCGCGGCCGGCGAGCCCGCGGGCCAGCGCGACGCGGACGTTCATGGCGCTGTCGTCGCATAGCTCCGCGGCCAGTGGCTCCCAGCGCGCGTCCGGGAGACCCGAGGCGGCGGCGCGGACGAGCCACGCGCGGGCCACCGTGTCCGGCTGGGCGCGGGTGGCGTCCGCCAGCCGTTCGCTGAGCTCGTCGGACAGCTCGGAGGGCTTCGTGCGCGCCAGGGCGAAGGCCGCGGCCCGCCGGCGCTCGAGGTCGAAGCGGGAGAGCTGGTCCAGCAGCGCGGTGACCACATCATCGGGGGGGGCGGTGAGCACCCGGAGCACCCCCAGGCGGCCGAGGGCGTGCCCGGCCGCGACGGCGTCGGTGGGCTCGGCGCTGTCCAGTGCCGCCAGCAGGGCGCCGATGGCAGCCTCGTCGCCGGAGCGACCCAGGGCGTCCAGCAGCGCGGCCCTCACCGCGGGCTCGTCCTCGCCCTCGAGGGCCGCCAACAACGGCGGAGCGGCGTCCGGGTAGCGGCTGCGGGCCAGGGCGGCCTCGGCGCGGACCCCAGGGTCCTGGTCCTCGAGGGTCGCGTCCAGCAGCGGCGCCGCCGCCGGGTCCCGCACGCGGCCCAGCGCCCTGACGGCCTGCCGCTCCAGCTCGATGTCGTCGCCGTCGAGCCAGGGCGTGAAGGCGCTCGCGGGAGCGCGGGTGAGCTCGAGGCCCCGCAGCTCGAGGGCGGGGGGCAGTTCACTGGCGCTGGCCCTCGAGGCGGCCCCCGCGATGGACGCGGCGGCCAGGAACAGGAGCGGGAGCAGGCTTCGGCGCACGGACACCTCCGCAGCCGCCGTATCCCATGGGCTCGCTGGGATGCATGCCGGCGCCCCGATAAGCCCTGCCGATGCCCTACCGCGACCGCCTCTCCCCGATCCCCAAGCGCGTCGCCGCGCTGCTGGACGCCGCCCGCACCCGCGGTGACTGGAAGCGGCTGGGAGCCTGGCTCGACGGCCCGGGGCGCCCGCTGCGCGAGCCGCTGCTGGTCGAGGCCCGTCGGCGGGGGGCCGAGCTGCCGGACGAGGCCATCGGCTGGCCCGGCAAGCGGCTCATCCGTCGGGCCCGGGCCGCCGAGGCCGGCGCCCGCGAGCGGCGCAACCCCATCAAGATCGACGAGGCGTTTCGCTGCGGCCACTGTGGGCGCGACGTGCCGCCGGGGATCAGCCGGGTCCGGGACCACTGCCCCCACTGCCTGCGCTCCCTGCACGTGGACGTGGTGCCCGGGGATCGCGCCGCCGGCTGCGGCGGGCTGATGGACCCTGTGGGCGTCGATCTCGGGGGCCGGGCCGAGGTCGTGATCCGGTACCGCTGTCGCCGCTGCGGCCACGAGCAGCGCAACCGCGCCGCCATCGACGTGGAGCCCCCTGACGACCCGGCGCTGCTGCGGCGCCTGGCCGCCCTGGGGGATCGTTGGGAGGAGGACCTCCCACCGGGTCCAGTGGAGGACCCGACGTGAGCCTGTCCAAGCGCCTGCTGCAGTCCTGGAGGGCGCAGCTCCCCGATCTCGAGGGCTCCCGCGTCGCGGTGGCCGTCTCCGGCGGGCTTGACTCGGTGGTGCTGCTCGAGCTGCTGGTGCGCATCCGGCGGGCCCTGGGGGTGGAGCTGGTGGTGGCCCACCTCGACCACGGGATGCGGGGCACAGCCTCGGCCTCCGACGCCGCGTTCGTGCGCGCGCTGGCCCGCGACCACGGCCTGCCCTGCTACGGCGGACGGGCCATCGGCCTGCAGGGCGACGGCATCGAGGACGCCGCCCGGAGGGCGCGCCTGGACTTCCTCCGGGGTGTGCCGGCGCGGTGCGTGGCCCTGGCCCACCACCGGGACGATCAGGCCGAGACCGTGCTGCTGCGCCTGTTGCGCTCGGCGAGCCCCTGGGGCCTGGGGGGCATGGCGCCGGCGCGGGGGCGCTGGCTCCGCCCGCTGCTGGGGTTCGGCCGCGATGAGCTCCGGACCTGGGCTGTGGCGCAGGGGCTGCGATGGCGAGAGGACGCCAGCAACGACGACCAGCGTCACGCGCGCAACCGGCTGCGACACCGCGTGATGCCGTCCCTGGACTCCCTGCACGGAGGCGTGGCCCAGCGCCTGGCCGCCATGGCTGCCCAGCAGCGGCAGCTGCTCGAGGCGCTGCCGTCCGTGGGGGCGGAGCCCGCCGGCGACGCCCTCGCCATCGCGGGACTGCGCGAGCTCCCCGCCGCCCGGCGCACCGCGCTGCTCCGGGCCCATGTCGAGGCCCGCTGCGGCGGCTTGATCCCCGACGGCGCGGCGCTGGCGCGCATGCTGACCCTCGTGGACACCCCGCGGCCTGGCGCCTGGGTCCCCCTCGGCTCCGGCTGGCGGGCGGCGCTGGGCACCGAGCGCCTGTTCTGCCTGCCTCCTGCCCCCGCGGCGGTGTCGCTGCGGCTTCCGGGGCGGCGCCGCTGGGGCGTGCACGATGTCACGGTCGATCGCGACCTGGGGGTCCGCTCGCCCGTCGTCCTGCGGCCGCCCCGGGAGGGGGAGCGCTTCGGCGGACAAGCCCTCGAGGAATGGCTGCGGCGCCGTGGCGTACCCGCAGCCCTCCGTCCCTACCACCCCGTCTTCGCGGTCGAGGATCGGGTCGCCTGGGTCCCGTGTGGCGAACCTTTGGAAGGATTCGTCGGCGCTCGGGGCTTGGCGATCACCGTCACCGCGTCTATCCCTACGGCCTACGCCCCTGGGCGCCCCTGGACCGCAACGCTATAGGGCGGGCTGCCGAGCCCCTCCGGAGCATGGATGAACCGCAAGCACCTCGCGCTCGTGATCTTCGTTGCCCTGCTGTTCCTGCTGGCCTTCGTGCTGGTCGGCCAGCAGGAGCGAGGACGGCCCGAGCAGATCGACTTCCCGGCCTTCCGCCAGGCCGTCGCCCAGGGTCAGATCCAGAACCTGACCTTCCGCGGCAACGAGATCACCGGCGCCTACAACGACGGCCGCAAGTTCCACACCCTCGGTCCCACGGACTCGGAAGCGCTCATCACCTTCCTCGAGGAGAACGACCTCGTCCCCGACTACGAGAAGGAAGCCAGCCAGGGCGTGCTGACCTCGCTGCTCATCAACGGGCTGCCCATCCTGGTCATCGTGGTGCTGTTCTTCTTCTTCATGCGCCAGATCCAGTCGGGGGGCGGCAAGGCCATGAGCTTCGGCAAGTCGCGGGCGCGGCTGCTGTCGGACTCGGGCAAGCGGGTGACCTTCGAGGACGTGGCCGGCATCGAAGAGGCCAAGGAAGACCTCGAGGAGATCATCGAGTTCCTGCGGGACCCCAAGCGCTTCACCCGCCTGGGTGGCCGCATCCCCAAGGGCGTGCTGCTCATGGGCCCCCCGGGCACCGGCAAGACCCTGCTGGCCCGGGCCATCGCCGGTGAAGCGGGCGTGCCCTTCTACCTGATCTCCGGCTCCGACTTCGTCGAGATGTTCGTGGGCGTGGGCGCCAGCCGCGTGCGCGACCTCTTCAAGCAGGGCAAGCGCAACGCCCCCTGCATCATCTTCATCGACGAGATCGACGCGGTCGGTCGCCACCGCGGCGCTGGCCTCGGCGGCGGCCACGACGAGCGCGAGCAGACCCTCAACCAGCTGCTCGTCGAGATGGACGGCTTCGAGTCCACCGAAGGCGTCATCCTCGTCGCCGCTACCAACCGCCCCGACGTGCTCGATCCCGCCCTGCTCCGCCCGGGCCGCTTCGACCGCCACGTGGTGGTCCCGCTCCCCGACGTCCGCGGCCGCGAGGGCATCCTCGAGGTCCACGCCCGCCGCACGCCCCTGGGCGAGGACGTCGAGCTGGGCACCATCGCCAAGGGCACCCCCGGCTTCTCCGGCGCCGACCTCGAGAACCTCGTCAACGAGGCCGCGCTGCTCGCGGCCCGCAAGGACAAGTCCAAGGTCGAGATGGAGGACTTCGAGTCCGCCAAGGAGAAGGTCCTGCTGGGTTCGGAGCGCCGCTCCATGGTCCAGACCGAGGACGAGCGCCGGACCACCGCCTACCACGAGGCCGGCCACGCCCTGGTGGCCTGGCTCTCCCCCGGCGCCGATCCGGTCCACAAGGTCACGATCGTGCCCCGCGGCCGTGCCCTGGGCCTCACCTGGCAGCTGCCCGAGCGCGACCGCTACAACGAGACCCGGACCTTCCTCCTGACCCGCATCGACGTCCTCATGGGTGGACGCGCGGCCGAGGAGATCGTCTTCGATCAGGTGACCACGGGGGCCCGCAACGACATCAAGCAGGCCACCAGCATCGCCCGCTCCCTGGTCTGCGAGTACGGCATGTCCGACAAGCTCGGCCCGGTGAACTGGTCCGAGAAGCAGGACGAGGTCTTCCTCGGCAAGAACATCTCCCGCCCCTCGACCCTGAGCCAGCACACCGCCGAGCTCATCGACGACGAGGTGCGGGCGATGGTGCAGAAGGGCTACGACCAGGCCCGCACCACCCTGCTCGAGAACCTCGACGTGCTGCACCGCATCGCGGACGCCCTGCTCGACCGAGAGACCCTGAACCAGGATGACTTCGGCGAGCTCGTGGGTGGTGCGAACACGGGCGGTGAGCTGGCCACCAAGCCCTCGCCTGCGTGAGGCGGAGGCCCCGCTCGCGACAAGGCAATCAGTGGCTTGACAGCAGCGCCCCCCGGCCAGTATAGGGGGGCGACCAACCGGAAGCTCTTGGAGCGGTCCCTCAGGGCGGCTCCTTTTTTTTACGTCCAATTCGCCAGCCTGGCGCCAGCGCCCATGTCCTCCCCAAGCCGCGACATCGAAGTCAGCGTCCGAGCCCTCCTCGAGGAGACCATCGAGGACGAAGGCTACGAGCTCGTCGCCGTGGTCCACACCACCGCCGCTGGCGGCCGGACCCTGCGGGTGCACATCGATCGGCCTGGCGGCGTCTCGGTGGGCGATTGCACCCGGGTCACCCGGCTGGTCTCACCGCTGCTCGACGTCCATGACCCCATCGTCGGCGCCTACCGCCTCGAGGTCTCCAGCCCCGGCATGGACCGGCCGCTGCAGCGGCTCCAGGACTTCGCTCGCTTCGAGGGCTATCGCGCCAAGCTGCGCCTCGAGCAGGGAGCCGGCCCGCGCCAGCTCAAGGGCGTGCTGCGGGGCGTGGAGGACGATCAGGTGCTCATCGAGCGCACCGAACACGTCCGCCGGGTCCCCCTCGCCGCCATCGAGCGAGCCCACCTGGTGCTGGACCTCGACGAATACCGGGCCCTCTCCGGGCTCGACGACCAGAACGAACAGGAGAACCACGATGATCAGTGATCTTGCACGGCTGATCGATGCGGTCCACCGCGAGAAGAACATCCCCCGCGACGTGCTCGTCGAGGTGCTCGAGGGCGCCCTCGAGGCCGCCGCTCGGCGCCGCTTTGGCATGACCCGCGACCTCGAAGCCCACTACAACGAGGAGCTGGGCGAGGTCGAGCTGTTCGAGTTCCGTACCGTCGTCGAGGAGATCGAGGACGAAGAGACCGACATCCTCTTCGAGGAAGCCCGCGACCTGGACCCCGAGTGCGAATTCGGCGACTCCCTGGGCATCAAGATGGATGTGGAAGTGCTCGGCCGCATCGCCGCGCAGACCGCCAAGCAGGTCATCATCCAGAAGATCCGCGACGCCGAGCGCGAGATGACCTTCAACGAGTTCCGCGACCGCAAGGGCGAGCTCATCACGGGCATCGTGCGGCGCTTCGAGAAGGGCAACATCATCGTCGACCTCGGCCGCGCCGAAGCCATCCTCCCCAAGCGCGAGCAGGTCCACACCGAGACCTACCGCCAGGGCGACCGGCTCCAGGCCTACGTGCTGGACATCACCCGCTCCTCCAAGAGCCCCCAGGTCGTGCTCTCCCGCACCCACCCGGGCCTGCTCATGAAGCTCTTCGAGCTCGAGGTCCCGGAGATCTACGAGGGCATCGTGCGCATCGAAGCCTGCGCCCGCGAGCCGGGGCACCGCGCCAAGATCGCCGTCTCCTCCACCGACCCGGACGTCGATCCCGTCG
>CAYZVO010000133.1:0-18832 GCA_964481655.1 uncultured Enterobacterales bacterium
GTGCGCGGTCGCAGCGGCCGCGCGCTGGCCACCCTCGACAGGGCCCTGGCGAGCTACCCCGAGGACCGCGACCTGCGGCTGTGGAAGGCCCGGGTGCTGTACTGGTCCGGGGAGCTGGACGAGGCCTGGGCGCTGGTGCGGCTGCTCCCCTACACCGGGGCCGAGAACGAGGAGACCGCACGCCTGCGGGCCGATCTCGCCTTCGCCCGCGGAGACTGGGACCAGGCGCAGTACGGCTACCAGCTGGTCTGGGGGGCCGGGGGCACCGAGGCGAAGATCCGCCGCAACCACGCCCTGTCCAGCCTGGCCATGGGTGACGAGGACACCGCCCGCTACAACTTCGCCGGCATGGCGGGCCGGGGCGATCCCGAGGGGCTGGCGCTGCTGCGCCGCCACAGCCGCTGGCGGGCATCCCTCGAGCCCAGCGTGGTGACCGGGGTCGCAGGCGAGGGCGGCTGGCAGCTGAGCGGCTCGCTGGACCACCGGCTCGAGGGACGGGAGCTGTGGCTCGGGGGCCGCGTCGAGCAGCGCCAGCGCTGGTTCGACGGCGTGCCCGCCGCGGACACCTGGCTCGAGGGCCACGGCTCCTGGGCCCACGCCAGCGGGCTGCTGATCGCGGGCTCTGCCGGCGCGACCCCCCTGCCCGACTTCGCGCCGGTGGCCGGCGCCTGGGTCGAGCCGGGCTGGTCCATCCGCCCGCTGGGGCTCGAGCTCAAGGCCCGGGCCTGGCAGCTGTGGTTCTCCGAGAGCCGGGCGACCGTGCTCAGCCCCGCAGCGCTGCTCGAGCTCGGGCCGTTCTCCCTGTACGCCCGGGGCTACTACACCCTCGACGACCGCGACGAGCCCGGCCTGTCCGCCCTGGGCCGGGTGGGGGTGAGCCCGGTGGCGCGCCTGCACCTGCACGCCCTGGGCGGGCTGGGCAACCGGGCGGACTACCTGCAGCCAAGGGAGCTGGGCGTCCAGGCATCCTGGGTGGTCGGCGGCGGCGTGAGCATCGACCTCAGCCCGTACCACAGCGTCACCCTCGACGGCCTGCAGCGCCACGAGCAGACCGCCACCGAGGCCCGGGACGAGGTGCAGCTGACCCTCGGCTCCCGGTGGGCGTTCTGACTCAGTAGACCTCGAAGGCCTGGACGTTGTCGTCCATCCAGGCCATGCGCTCGAGCAGCCAGGCGCCCATGCGGGCGTGCTCGTCCTCCCAGCTGCCCACCGGGCAGAGCCGATCCTCACCCTGGTCGTCCCAGAAGGCGATCTCGTCCATGGGCCAGCGCTCGAAGTTGGCGTCCACGGCGGGCTCGAGCACCGCGCCGTAGCGGTCGAGCCAGTCCGCGACCACCGCGTCGTCCAGCGGGCCGGCCCGCAGCTGATCCCAGCGATCCGCCAGGGCCGGCACGAAGGCGGGGTGATCCGCCATGGCGTAGACCCACTCCTGCCGCCGGGCCCAGCCCTCGGCTCCGCAGTCGTCCACCGGGTAGCCGAAGGCCAGATCCAGGTCCCAGGGTGTGAGGTGCAACAGCCCCGTGTCGTCCCGCCACAGGTGCACGCTCAGGGTGTAGGCGTCGGTGTTCTTGGCCAGCTCCTGGATGAGGACGAAGTCGATGGCCGCGTCCATGTCCAGCCAGGCGAAGATGCCGTCGTCGGGATCGTAGTCCCAGCCCACCACCGCGTCCTGCCAGCCCTCGAGGGTGTGGGTGATGTCGTAGACCCGGGCGTCGTCGAGCTCGTCCTCGTGGGGGTCCACCACCACCCAGTCGCCGTAGCCCACCCGGTTGGCCACGATGGGCTCGTCCCGGTCGTCGCTCTTGACCACGAAGGCGTCGCCCTCCAGGGGCAGCCGGGCGCGGTCCACCTCGACGCGCTCGCCGAGGGTGTAGATCCCCACCGGGTCCCCATCGAGCACCAGCTCCACGAACACGGACTCGGCGGCGTAGCGATCCTCGCCGCCGAAGGAGCGGAACAGGTCGTAGGCCAGCTTGTTGCGGTACAGCGCGCGGTCCGCCCAGTTGCCGTTGAGGACCCAGTCCTCCTCGACCCCCATCCCGAACAGATCGGCCCCCCGGTCGAAGCCCTGGGCGGCCAGCCGCAGATCGAGCCACTGATCGCTGCTGTCGGGCCCCGCCTGGTGGATCTCGATGGCCAGCACGTTCTCCCCGGCCGCCAGCTGCTCGGGCTCGAGCTCGAGGGGCACCCAGAGGCGCTCGTTGGCGGCATCCAACGGGGTGATGGCCGCGGTGTCCGCGCTCAGGGTCCCCGAGGGGAGGTTGTCCCGCAGGACCTCCACCCCGTTGAGGTAGACCGCGGCGCCGTCGTCCCGCTGCAGGGCCAGGGCGAAGCCCTGCCAGGCGAGGGGGTCGTCCACGGTGAAGGAGACGCGGAACCAGCTGGTCAGCGAGCCCTCTCCCCGGGTCCCTTCGAGCTCGGTGGCGAGCCCCTCGTCGCCGTAGCCGAGGGGGGCCGCGCCCAGGTCCCAGCCGCTGTCGTCGAAGCCGGGCTGTGCCCAGTCCACCGGGGCCGCGCTGGCGCCGTGGAGGTAGCGCCAGCTCGAGCCCGCGGGCACCAGCTCGGCGCCGTCGTGCCACAGCTCGAGGCCGAAGTTCCCCTTGGGGAAGGACTGGGACGACCGACCGCGGCGCTCGACCCCGCTCCAGCCCTCGTAGACCACCGCGCCCTCGTGGTCCTCGACCACGATCGTGCAGGGCATCTTCGGCTCGTCCAGCACCTCGCCCGAGCAGTCGATGCGGGCCAGCCCCATGGGCGGGACCGGATCGTCCATGGACACCGAGGCCCCGGGCAGCTGCTCGGCCCCCGCGGTGTCCTCGGGGGGAGGCGCGCTGTCCTCCGGGGGCGCCCCGCTGTCCTCAGGGAGGACCGATGTGTCCGGGTCGAGGGACGTACGACAGGCCAGCCCCAGGCCAGCGAGCAGGGCGACGGAGACAGCAGCGCGCATGGTGAACCTCGGCGGCCCCGGAGGGGGCCCCCCTCAGCAGTCCACGCTGGAGCACGCAGCGCCCACTCGGCTCCCCCGGCGCGGTGAGCACGCTCTCACGCTGAGGGATCGGCAGCTAGTCGATGGTCGTGTAGTAGAGCGGCGCCGCCGTGACACCGTCCCAGGTGCCCACCGCCTGCTCGAAGGCGGCCTTGCCGTAGTGCACACCGCGGCCGTTGTAGGGCTGGCCGGCGTAGCCGCCCTTCCAGCGCTCGTTCCACTCGCCCGCGGGGTCGTTGACGAAGTAGCCGCTGTCGTCGTAGCCCGTCACCACCACCACGTGGCCCGCGGTGAAGTAGCCGTTGACCACCACCGGGTGGCCGCGGTCCAGCTCGGCCTTCAGGTCGGCGAAGCTGCCGTCGAAGTGGCCGGTCATGCGCTGGGAGATGCCCGCCTGGGCGGCGTAGTGGTTGAACACCCGGGCCGCGCCGGTCGGGGTCTTGGCGGTGCCCGTGCCGAAGTCCCGGGTGATCTCGTCGGGGTGGATGTTCACCCCGTAGAACTTCAAGGTCATCGCCACAGAGGTGTTCTGACAGCTGCCGCCGGGGTTGATGCCGTTGTCGTACTGGTTGAAGTAGGGCACCCGCTCGACGATGTCCTTCGACCCCTCCGGATCGGTGGCGTTGGTCCCGACCTCGTAGATGCGGCCCGCGTGGTCCACCACCGCCTTCTGCTGATCGGCGCCGATCTGGTCGTAGGTTCCGTACTCCCGCGCGAGCTCGGCCACGTCGTGGGCCAGGGTCTTGGCCTCGTCACCGTGGGCGGCCTCGGCCTTGGCCAGGCCGTCGGCGAGGTTCCACAGGCGCCAGGCCTGGGCCAACAGGTGATTCTGCTGATCCTCGCACAGGAAGCCCTGCTCGTGGGCCTGCCGGACCCGATCGGCCACCCGCTTGGCCTGGTCGCGGGCGGTGTCGAAGTCGCCCTCGATGAGCGCCTGCCAGCCCTGCTCGAGCTCGTCGGCGCGGTTCCACAGGTAGCTCATCGCGTCCAGGAGCTTGGCTGCGTCCTCCGGCGTGATGCTGCCCTCCTCCTGCGCGCTGCGGACGCGCTCCGACACGGCCTCGGCCTCGCTCTTGGCCTTGGCGGTGTCCGCGGCGCTGGTGAGCGCCGCCAGGGCGTCCCGCACCGTGGCGCTCCACTCGGTCTGGGCCGCCTCGGACACGTCGTGGATGAGCGCGACGTTGTGGGAGCCGCAGTCCTGGGCGAGGGAGGGTGCGAGGGCGAGCAGGGCGGGGAGGATCAGCATGGGGGGCCGTCGGGGGCGAGAGGGATCGCCCGGACGGAAACGCACGAAGCGTGCCAACCCTCCAGCGACGGACCTTCCTCCGTTTTGGGCCGCTGGCCTGGGGTATCGACACCCCGGATGGGGTGTTGACTCCTGTGCCGCGGCACCACAGTCAGTAGCAGGTCAGGAAGGCGGCATCGCAGCGCAGCGAGGTGATGGCGTCCTCGCGCACCTCGGTGGTCCCGGCCGTGACCGTCCCATCACCCACGTGGATGAGCACGTCGTAGCGCCCCACCGGGACCTTGGCGGCGCAGAACACCTCGCCGCTGCCCTGGCTCCGGAGACAGACCCGCTGGGCGGTGCCCTCGATGACCACCCGACCCGTGACGGGTTCAGGCTCGGGCTCCGGTTCGGGCTCGGGTTCGGGCTCCGGCTCGGGTTCGGGCTCGGGCTCCGGCGCTGGCACGACCTCCGCCAGCCTCGGCTCCTCGGGCTCGCGCTCCGGTGGTGGCTCGGCGACGGGTGCAGGTTCGGGGGCAGGCGGGGTCCGCGCCGGCTCGGGCGCGACAGGATCTCGCTCGATCACCGCGGTGGGGGCAGGTCGCTCCCGTTCCGCGGGCGCCTCCGCCGGGGCAGGCGGTGCGGCCGGGCGCTCACCCAGCATGTCGCCGAGGCTCGACTCGGGGGTGACCGCTGGAGGCTCATCCGGGTCCGGACGGGAGGTGGCCAGATCCAGTGTGGCTGCCGGCTCGGGATCGGGGCCGACCACGGCCAGGACCACGAAGCCGACCGCCAGGACCGCGGTGCCCCCGAGCAGCGCGATCAGGGCGACGAGCAGCGCGCGCAGCCCGACACCTCGGCCCCGACGAGGCGCACGCCGTCGGGCGCGGGGCGGGGGCGGCGGAGCTTCGGGCGAGGGCTCGGGCGATCGCGCTGGCGGCGGCGGGGGCTCGGGCGCCGGCTCGGCCACGGTGGGCCGTTCACCGGCGGGCAGTGACGGCGGCAGAGAGCTCGGCCCCGGCTCTGGCGGCGCCGGCGACGGGTGGACCTCGGGGGCCAACTCCATGACGCTGTCGAGCTCGAGCAGCCCGTCGGTGACCCCGGAGGGCATGCTGGGCTTGGAGGGGGTCTCGTGGGTGAGGTGCTGGAGCAAGTCCTTGGAGATCGCGACGGTCTCCACCTGCGCCAGCGGGCGGCCGGTGGTGGTGACGTCCCGCATCCCCGACAGGGGCAGCGGCTCGGTCTCGAAGGCGGGGGGGACCGGGAGGGCCTCGTTGTCGCCCAGCAGGCCGAGCTCCACCAGCGCGGGGCGCCCCCGCTGGATGACGTCCCACAGCGCCTCGCAGCTCGGGATGCGGTGGCGTCGGTCGGACACCAGGCTGTACCGGATGGCGAGGTAGAGGCTCTCGAGCAGGTCGGGCACATGCTCGCGGGGATCGGCGTACTCCTCGTTGAGGACCTTGGAGAAGGTGACCGAGGTGTCGGTGTCACCGAACGCCGCCTGCTTGCACATCAGCAAGTAGAGGATGCAGCCCAGGGCGAAGATATCGGCGCGGGCGTCGATCTCGGGCAGGGCCCAGATCTGCTCCGGGGCGATGTAGCCCTGGGTCCCCATGATGGTGCCCGCGACCGTGACCTCACCCGGGTTGCGCTCGCCGAGCAGATCCTTGACCAGGCCGAAGTCGGTGACCTTGGGCACCACACCCTTGGCGGTCGCCTCCACCAGGATGTTGGCCGGCTTGAGATCCCGGTGCACCAGCCCCCGCGCGTGCACGGCACCGACCCCCGCCAGCACACCCTGGAAGATCTCGAGGGCCTGGCTGGGGGTGGGCCAGTTGCCCTGCTGCCGCAGCGCCCGCAGCCAGCGCCGCAGATCGGAACCCTCGACGTACTCCATGACCAGCGCCGGGCGCCCGAGCACGGTGGCGGAGCCGAGGACCCGCACCAGGTTGGGGTGCTGCACCAGGTACTGAGCCCGTCCTTCCCGGATGAGCCGGCGGCCCCAGTCGGCGTCGTCCCCGATCATCACCTTGAGCGCCTGCTGCACCTCGAAGGCCAGCTCGGTGACCAGGTAGACCTCGGCGATGCCGCCGCGGCCGATGAGGCGCTCGACCCGGTGCTGGCCGATCACCTGCCCCGCAGACAACAGAGGCGCCGTACTCACGGGGCCTACCTGGGCCACGCCACGGCCGCCCCCACGCCGGTGCCCAGGGCCACGGTGCCCAGGCCGACGGAGACGTAGACCAGGGTGTTGGCGCGGGCGCGCAGCTCCTCGAGCTGGGCGTTGCTGTGGGGGTTGTCGCGGTAGTCGGCGGCGGTGTTGTGGGCCATGGCATAGCTGCCGGCGGCGGCCAGGGCGCTGACGCCGGCGCTCACGGCGAGGGGGACGTGGACACGACGCCGGGACGGCACATCGATGCTGTGCTCCATGGCGGCGTTCCGATCCCTGGAGCGGCCATCGGTCTGGAGCTCCGGCAGCGCCATCCCCGGCCAGAGGTAGCTGCTCGAGTGCAGGGCGCCGTCGAGCTGGAGCTGGACCAGGGTCGGGACCGTGACCGGGCGCTCGGCCGCGACCAGCCCATCGACCCAATACGAGGCGTCGCTGGCCGAGGGGAGAGCCTCGAACCCGAGCTCGACCGAGGCGGCCTTCGTGTAGATCTTGGGCACGGGGTGGGCGCTGGGGAAGACGGCCTGGGGGAAGGCGTAGCCGGGCTCCACCCGCCGGGAGGCGGCGAAGGAGAGGAGGGTCCGCTGACCCGAGCCGGCCACGAAGGCGCGGAGGCCCTGGACCCTATGGATCCGCGCCGCGAGCCCCGGGCTCACCAGGCCGTCGAGGCAGGGCAGCTGCTCGTCGATGGACGCGGCGGCCTGCGCGAACGCATCGCCATCGCGCCCCACGCTGGCCTCGGCGATCTCCACCAGCGCGCCGAGATCGGCGGGGGACACCGCGCCTTCGCAGGCCGCGGACGCGGGCCTGGACAGGCAGAGGGCCCAGTGGCAAGCGGAGATCAGTGCTGCGATTCGGAGGACAGACATGGCGTGAACATTATGGACAGAGCGATAATACTCCTACCACCAACCGGTATACCACCCGTGATCTCGATGACGTCGTCGCACCTGACCCTGCTGCTCGCAACCCTGACCGGCTGCGCGTTCATCTCGATGGACGAACACAAGAGCCGCCTGGGTGGAGACAGCGACGGGCGCATCCACGACTCAGAGCCCGACGCCGACAGCGACAGCGACAGCGACAGCGACACCGACACCGACACCGACGCCGATGGCGACAGCGACGCCGATGGCGACGGCGACGGCGACGGCGACACGGACACCGACACGGACACCGACACCGACGCCGACACCGACACGGGCCCGGGCCGGGACGCCGACGGGGACGGCTACCCAGCCGAGGTGGACTGCGACGACGAAGACCCCGCCGCCAACCCTGGCGCCGCGGAGCTCTGCGACGAGATCGACAACGACTGCGACGGCACCATCGACGCGACGGGCCTCGCCAGCTGGTTCCCCGATCACGGCCCCCCCGCCGACCTGTCCGGTGCGCTCGGCGCGGGGAGCGCCTCGACGGCCGCCACGCATCGGATCGGCTCGTCGGGCACCCTGAACCTCTGCCCTGGGACCTGGTATGCCGAGATCACCGTGGCCGCGGCCGACGCCACGATCTCGGGTATCGGCGGCGCCAGCGCGGTCATCCTGTCCGGCGACGGCGACGGCTCTGTGGTCAACACCACCCACGGCGCGGGCAGCCTCGCGCTGAACGACCTCACCATCCAGGGCGGGTCGGCGAAGAACGGCGGCGGCCTGCTCAGCTCCGTCTCCGGCGCGCAGATCACCCTCGACGGCTGCACCGTGAGCGCGAACACCGCCGAGTACGGCGCAGGCATCGCGGTGTACGGCGCCGACCTGACCCTCACCGACAGCACCATCGCCGCCAACAGCGCCAGCCAGCAGGGCGGGGGGGTCCTGACCCAGAGCGCCACCCTCTCCATGGCGGGCACCGTGATCACGGGGAACGACGCCGCTGCCTACGGTGGGGGCGTGTTCGCCTACGACACCCCGGTCTCCGTGATCAACAGCGACCTGTCAGGCAACGACTGCAGCGGCGGCTGGGGCGGCGGGCTGTACGTCTACTACGGCAGCGTCGACATCCAGGGTAGCAGCTTCACCAACAATGTGGCCGAGAGCGCCGGCGCCCTGCGCCTGCGGGACACCACCGCCACCATCGACACCACCACCATCTCGGGCAACCAGACAGCCAGCTACGCCGGCGGCATCTTCGTGAGCTTCTCGGACCTGGACATCAGCGACAGCCCGGTGACCGGCAACAGCTCGAGCGGGGGATCCGATCCCTACGGTGCCGGCCTGTTCTGCTGGGAGGACGGCACGATCACCTGCCACGGCTCGAGCGCGGTGAGCGCCGGCTTCTACGCCAACTCCGCCAGCGGAGCCGGCGGGGGCGCGCTGCTGAACGAGACGACCTGCACGCTCGTCTCCGACGTCTGCGATTGGGGCAGCGGCGGCGACGACAACAGCCCGAACGACGTGTACTGGTACAGCAGCGCGACGGCCTACAGCAGCTGGGGCGCAGACGCCAGCTTCACCTGCGGCGGCGGGAGCTGCTGGTAGCGGAGCGGGTGGGGCATGCCCCCCCACCCCCGGGTGACCCATGCACCACCCACCCGGGGGTGGGGTACGCCTAGCCCACAGTGTCCGGGGCATGCCTACCCAACCCGGAGGGACACCCTCTGATTGTGTGCTTTGGTCCGTGCGTACCAGGGCTGGCACGGTGGTTGCATCACGACGGGACACGCAACCGAGCGACCATCCACCACCAGAGGAAGCGCCATGAACTCCCGAACCTCCGTCATCCTGCTCTCCGTCCTCGCCTCCGGCTGCCTCGGCAACGGCAGCCACGGCCTCGATGACTTCCCCCTGAACGACGGCCCGGTGAGCGGCACGGTCCAGGGCATCGTGCGCGATGTGGACGGCGCGGCCCTGGCCGACATCCCCGTGACCCTCTCCGACGGCAGCGAGACCCTGACCGACGAGCAGGGCCGCTACCGCTTCGAGAAGGTGGACCTGGACAGCTACGTGGTGCGGGTGTCGGTGGTCGAGTACGCCGAGCAATTCCGCACGGTGGTCATCGACGACTGGCGCACCCAGAACGCCAACTTCGAGCTCTACCCCACCGGGGTCATCTTCGACGTGGACAACGCCTCCGGCGGCCTCTTCCAGGAAGGGCGCCTGCTGGTGGACGCGCCTCCCTTCGCCTTCGCGGCCCCGGGCCAGAGCGCGCGGGACGGCGTCGTCCAGCTCGCCCTGACCGCCCCCGACCTGCTCGAGACCGGCACCGCCGGCGCGCCGGGCAACTTCACCACCCTCGAGGACGACCGCCAGCTGGTCAGCTTCGGCTTCTGGGACATCCGGGTGTTCGAGGACGGCGAGCAGATCAACGTGGCCGACGGCTCCACCGTCGAGCTGGACTACGAGCTGTTCACCGACGACGAGATGCCCTCCGCCCAGGCCCACCTGCTGGGCGACACCATGCCCCTGTGGACCTTCGACGAAGAGACCGCCAGCTGGGTCCAGATGGACGAGCTGCCCGTGATGGAGGATGAGCAGGGCTACCAGACCGTCACCGCCGAGCTGCCCCACTTCTCCCCCTGGAACCTCGACGCCCTCTTCCCCGCCACCTGCGTGGAGGTCTGGGTCGAGGACCAGATGGGCAACCCCATCGAGGGCGTCGAGGTCGGCCTGACCGGCACCGACTACGTCTCCACGGTCATGAGCAACACCGACGGCAACGGCCTCGCCGTCGTCGCCGGGATGCCCAACGGCGTCGCGAACCTCAAGGCCTCGCTGATGGTGGGCGACAAGCCCTACAACGAGGTCATCGAGAACATCGCGCTGGGCACCGCCGCTGGCCAGGGCGAGCTCTGCCCCATCAAGGAGACCATCACCATGCCCGTGTGCATGGTCGGCGGCGACATCGGCCTGGTGGTCGTCAACAGCTACACGCAGGACGAGAACGGCAACGTCGAGGTCACCCGCATCCCCTCGGGCTCGGCCATGTTCTACGAGCCCACCGACGACTTCGGCGCCTGCGCCGACCCCCTGGGTGAGGAGATGGAGCCCGGCGACTGGATGACCATCGAGCCCACCGAAGACCCCTCCGACCTCTACACCCCCGAGGACTACGAGAACACCGAGGCTGGCGACATCATCCGCCTCGAGGACGACGACGTCGCCATCGACCTGGTGGTCGAGGAAGACACCAACGGCGACACCATCTACATCGTCGAGGACGACAGCGAGCTCGAGGTGGAGAACGTGGGCGAGCTGCTCACCGACGACACCACCCTGGACATCCGGGTCGAGGGCGACGTCAACGGCCTGCCGGGCTTCGAGGTGGCGGACGTCATCGAGGTGGCCGACACCCCGCAGATCTCCGTGGTCACCAACGGCGACGACGGCATCACCTTCTCCGAGGGCGATGAGCTGACCATCGAGCTGGACACCAACGGCACCATCGACATCGACGACGAGCTGTTCGTGATGGTCTCGACCGAGGACGGCGGCTCCCTGCTGGGCAAGTTCGACGCCAACGACAACCCCACCCTGCCCACCTGGGTCACCGAGCAGATGGGCGACCACAACGCCGTGACCCTGTTCAAGCAGAAGGTCAACTACGTCGAGCTGCCCACTGGCTACTACGCCCGGACCACCGCCACCAACGCGTCCACCGTGGTGGTCAAGTCCGAAAACGCCCAGTAGCCCCGCGCACTTCACAACCACCGTGCCGGGGCTCCCAAGGGGCCCCGGCACTGGCCTGTCAGGGAGGCCGTCATGTCCATCACCGAGCTCCAGCTGCGTGCTCCAACACTCATCCTGCTGTCGTTCCTCACAGCGTGCGGCGGCCCCGCCGACACCGCGCTGATCGACACCGCAGGCGACGACCTGTGGCAAGACCTCGACGGCGACGGGGTGATCGGAGAGTCGGACTGCGACGACCAGGACCCGAACAGCTACCCCGGCGCCACCGAGTACTGCGACGGCGCCGACAACGACTGCGACGGCGTGGTGGACGACGACGCCATGGACACCATGGCCTGGTACGCCGACAACGACGGCGACGGCTTCGGCAACGCCCTGGACCACCAGCTCTCCTGCCGCCAGCCCAGCGGGCGCGTCTCGGACGCCCGGGACTGCGACGACACCGACCCGTCGATCCACCCCGACGCCAGCGAGACCGACGACGGCGTGGACAACAACTGCGACGGTGTCATCGACGGTGAGTCCAGCGGCGGCGGCACCGGCAGCACCGGCGACACCCCGACCGGCTACGGCGAGCTCGACCTGTCCACCGCCTCCGACTGGTGGACCGGCGACGCCGCGGGCGACGCGGCCGGCTCCGCGGTGGCTGGCGGCCTCGACTACACCGGCGATGGCTACGACGACCTGCTGCTCGCCTCCCCCGAGGCCAGCGCCGGCGGTCAGTTCTACTTCGTGACCGGCGACACCCTGGGCCAGGCCACCGGCGCGACGCTGCACACCGCCAGCTCGTCGGGCTCCATCGCCTTCACCTCCTCCACCGGCCAGGACCGCCTCGGCGCGCACCTCGCCCTGTTCCCCGACGTCGATGGCGACGGCATCGTCGACTTCGCCGTCGGCGCCCCCGGACGCGACGATGGCGCCGCCGACACCGGCACCGTCTGTCTCTATTTCTCGAGCGAGGACGCCTTCTACTTCGTCTCCACCTCGGCCCAGGGCGCCGAGATGGGGCCGGTGGCCCAGGGCGGTGACGCCGACAGCGACGGGCTCAGCGACATCCTGGTCGGCGGCCCCGGGCTCAGCTCGAACCAGGCGGAGCAGGGCTTCGCCGAGCTGCTCCTGGGCGACCGGGGCACCCTCGTCACCGTCGGCGCCTACTGGCTGGGCGAGTCCGCCTACGACGCCGTGGGCTCCCAGCTCGGGTCCGCCGGCGACCTCGACGCCGACGGAAGAGACGACATCGTGGTGGCCGGCACCGGCTATCCGGCCGGGAGCGCCAACGGCGCCGCCTGGGTGGTCATGGGTCGGACCAGCTGGCCGGGTGGCCAGATGGAGCTGTCGGACACCGAGCACCAGCTGGTGGGCGCCAGCAGCGGCGACCACGCCGGCGCGTCCATCGCGGGCGGCGAGGACATGAACGGCGACGGCTACGACGATCTGGTCGTCGCGGCCCCCGGGGCCGAGGGCGGCGCCGGCGCCGTGTACCTGTGGTCCGGCGACTACAGCTGGGGCGACTGGGGCCGCGTCGGCCCCCACCACGGGGCCCCCCGCCACCACAAACGCCCCGGCTCCCGCCCCCCCCCCGGGGGCTCCCGGGCCCGGGGGGGGGTGGGCGGGGCGGGCGGCGGGGGGGGGGGGGCGGGGTTTTGGGGGGGGGGGGCGGGGGGCGGGGTGGGGGGCGTGGTGGGGGCCGACGGCAAGCTCATCGGCCAGGGCTCCGGCGACGCCGCGGGCGGCTCCGTGGACCTGCTCGAGGACTTCGACGGCGACGGCGTCGCCGACCTGGTCGTGGGCGCGCCCTCGCACAGCGACGGCGCCTCCCAGCAGGGCGCGGTCTACCTGATGTTCGGCGCCAGCGGCGCCTGGACCGGGAGCCACTCCCTGGCGGACGCCTCGGTGATCTGGCGCGGCGACAGCAGCGGCGACCGGCTCGGCACCTCGGTCAGCACCGCCGGTGACATCGACCGGGACGGCCACACCGATCTGGTGATGGGCGCCCCGGGCGCCGACCTGGCCGGCTCCGGCTCCGGCTCGATCTTCCTCGTCCTCGGCTACTGACCCAGGAGCACTCCATGAACGCCAGCATCCTCATCACGATCCTGCTCGCCGCCTGCACCCTGCCCGAGGGCCGCGGCCCCTACGAGTGCAGCGACGGCGCCGACAACGACGGCGACGGCTTCTTCGACTGCGAGGACTTCGGCTGCCAGGGCTCCCCTGACTGTGTGGGGGATGGCGAGCCGCTGGACACCGGCTCCTGGAGCTCGGACGATCCGCCCGAGGACACCGACGCAGAGGTCGACGCCGACACCGACGCCGACGCCGACAGCGACACCGACGCCGACGCCGACGCCGACGCCGACGCGGACGCGGACGCCGACGCCGACGCCGACGCGGACGCCGACACCGACGTCGAGTACTTCGCCACCGACTACTGGGGCTGGAACCTGCAGGTGGGCGTCCAGGACGGCGCCATCGCCCCGGTCACCATCTCCGGCGTCGAGCAGGCGCCGCTCATGGAGATCATGCTGGTGGAGGACGCCTACTTCGACGACGGCGCCGCGGGTCACGTCTGCTACCTCTACTACGAGCTGGACAGCACCCAGGGCTCCGCCTGGAGCGAGGCCTGGTACGACTGGACCCTGGGCCTCACGCCCCTGTCCACCGACTGCACCGACCTGGACCCCGCGGTCTGGGGCAGCGATCCGCTGTCGATCATCGCCAACGACTTCGAGGTCACCGTGGGGCCCCTGGACGCCACCCTCGAGGCCGGCATCCAGGGCTGGTTCAGCGACTGGGAGGCCGACTGGGCCCCCTACACCTTCGGCTCGAACCAGTACGTCGACGGAGGCCTCGCCAACGGCTTCCAGACCGCCTACGGCTACGCCTACGCGGTGGACGAGGACATGAACCTGGTGAACCCCTCGAGCTTCGGTGAGCTGCTCTCCCTCGACGAGATCGAGGCTGGCGCCGACGGCCTGTACACCATCAACACGGCCTACGTGTACGGGCTGGGGTTCTAGCGCCCAGCGCGGCCTCCCTGGCGATGGTCTGGACGGGGCGGGGTCGAACCCCGCCCCTGGCGCGTCGACTCAATGCAGGGTCCGGATCTCCAGGGCGCTGGGGCCGGTGCTCGAGCTGGGGACGAGCAGGCCGACCTGCACGATCTCCACCTCGCCCGGGTACACCACCCACGCGCCGAGCACCTCGGCGTGGCCTGTGCGCTCGAGGCGGACGCGCTGCAACCAGCCGTTGACCATCACCGGGCCCACCCAGCGGTAGTCCTGGGTGCTCCAGCTCCCGTCGTCCGGGGCCGAGATGAGCAGCTGCACCACCCGGGGGCGAGACGAGGGGTTGTACAGCGGCAGCTCCAGCTCGTGGAGCACGCCGCGGGAGCCCTCCAGCTGCCGGCAGGCGTCGCCGTAGGTCTGGACGCCCCTGGGGGCCTGGCCGTAGCGCGCGGGCGCCCCGAGGGCGTAGGCGCGGCCGCGGCCGGGCCTGGGGATGTCGAGCATGTCGCCCTCGGTGGCCCAGACGCCGCCATGGTAGACGCCTGCGGGATGGCAGCCGTCGCCCAGGGCCCACCCTCCGGCGACGCCGTCGTCCCGCCGCCGCCCGCTGGGATCGATGGCGCGCACGTCCAGGTGCACGGGAGCCCCCGCGTCGATGTGGAAGTAGCCGTCCAGCTCGTGGCCGTGGGGCAGCGCATGGGTCACCACCCGGACCTTCGAGCCCGGGCGCATGTACAGCACCCGCTCGCTCCAGCCGTGGCGCTCCCGGCGGGTGAGCACACCCTCAGCCGTCGCCGCGGCCGGGCCCCCGTAGCCGCCGAACACCCCCCAGCGTCCGCGGTGCTGATCGGATGAGTGGATCGCCCCGCCCAGCCAGACCTCCACCATGTCGTGGTTGGGGTTCGAGATCTCCACCACCACCAGCAGCTCGCCGCCGTCCCGGCTGCGGTTGCGGTGGCTCATGTGCAGGTCGAAGCCCGCCTGGATCGGCATGAGCACCACCCCCCTGCCGGCGAGCTCGTCGCCGGTGCGCAGCAGGTAGCCGGGGGTGGCGATGTCTCTGGGCGAGCTGCTGGAGACGAGCAGGCGGTCCTCGAGCCGGCCGGGCAGGCGCTTCATGCTCCCGACGGTGGCGCGGGTGTGCAGCTGCGCACCGGGGCGAGGGACCGCCGGGCGAGCCAGGATGTGGTTTCGCATCCCGCGCACGCGATCGCCCAGATCGTCGGCCAGCCGCGCGAGGGTCACGGGCAGGGGCTGCCGCACGGTGCTGGGCTCGCCGTGATGGAGGTAGGCGTCGTCGCCATGGGAGGCGGCCTGACCTGGGGTGGCGAAGAACAGATGGACCAGGATGATGAGGGTGGTGATCACGGGATCTCTCCACGGTGTCGTCGCCCCATGAAAACGCAAGAAGCGTGCCTGGAGCCACCCGCCGAAAGTCGGCGTTCGAGCGATGGCCCCCACGGTCCAACGACCGAGTCCGGGGTGCCCGGACCCCGCGGCGGGGACCCCGCACCGGGGTGCGCCCCACCCACCACCGCCGGCTGGGGTGCGCCTAGCCCAGATCGGGTGGGGGACGCCCACCCAGGGGCCGCAGACACGGGCCGAAAGCGGGCGTTGGCCCGACGGGACCCAGGCTGGCACGCCCCCTGCATCACGTGAGGGCAGCGCGAGTCCCAACCCCTCGAGGACCTTATGCACCGCAACTCCATCATCCACCCCCTCTTCATCCCCCTGCTCACCATGGCCGCCAGCGGCTGCGAGCTGTTCGGCACCGACAAGGGCGGCGAGCGCGTCAGCTGCCCGATGCAGGTCGAGGTCACCGGGACCGCTGAGATCAACCTGAACGAGGCGGCCGAGACGGGGATCCGCTGGATCGGGCAGGAGACCCACACCGTCTCCCACATGCCCGACGCCACCGACGAGTTCGAGTACCAGCACAGCGACACCTTCGACGTGCAGGGCACCGTGACCTCCCCCGCCTCGGGCTTCGGCACCTCCATGTGGGTCGACTTCGAGTGCGAGGTCACCTGGGCCAGCTCGGACCGGGAGGAGACCATCGAAGAGCCGCCCCCCGCCAGCATGGGGTACTCGGTGGACCGCAGCTCCCGCGAGCTGTGGGCCGAGCGCTCCATCGAGGCCGAGGACGGAGGCTTCGACCACCGCATGGACGCCTCTGTGTTCGCCGAGGTCGAGACCGGGAACGGCCCGATCATCACGGTCGAGTACAGCGAGACCTACTACCAGAACGAGGACGGCAGCTCCTGCACGCCCAGCGGCGACACCGGCTCGGCGGGCTCGGGCTCGGACGACGGCTCGGACGACAGCTCGGACGACGGCTCGGACGACGGCTCGGACGACGGCTCGGGCACCGACGACGGCTCGGGCACCGACGACGGCAGCGACACCGACGACGGCTCGGGCACCGACGACAGCGGCGACAGCTCGAGCGATGGCGGCACCACCCCGGAGGGTCTGCCAGACGTGCCCTACCTGTGCCAGTACGACAACGCCCTGTCTCCGGGCTCCAGCTGCCAGAACACCTCCGCGGCCATGGTCCTGCAGTGGCTCGGCTGGACCGGCGACGCCGACGATCTGACCTCCCGCTACGGCACCAGCTACGCCCAGACCCCCGCAGGTCTCGCGGCCATGTTCAACTCCACCGCCGCCAGCGCGGGCATCACCGACCGCCTGCAGGCGAACACCAGCGGGAGCATCTCGGGCATGAAGTCCCTGCTCGACGCCGGCAAGCCCGTGATCACCCACGGCTGGTTCACCAGCGCAGGGCACGTGGTGGTGGTGCTTGGCTACGACGACGGCGGCTACTGGGTGCACGATCCCGCCGGCACCTGGAACGAGAGCTTCATGGGTGGCTACAGCAGCACCTGCACCGGCGACGCGGTCTACTACAGCGCGTCGGCCTTCGAGGACGCGGTGGCCACCAGCAACGGCTCGACCTACGAGCCGCTGTGGTACCACGAGCTGTACTGATCGGCACCGAGAGAGGGCGCGCCCACAGCCCGTGGGTGCGCGTTTTTCGCGTGGTTCATGACGTTCGACTTGCGGCGCCCCTGTCTCGGCTTATACCTACCTTCCCATCGGTAGTTTAAAGGACCAGCCCATGCGCCCCACCCTCGTGCTCACCCTCGCCCTCCTGTCCCTCTCCTGCTCGGAGTACGACCTGTACCGGCCGGACGACGCCGGCCCGAAGAACGACGCCGACACCGGCTACGAGCCGCCAGACCCGGACAACCCCGACATCCGGGTGGAGCCCACAAGCCTCGACTTCGGCTACGTGCTCAAGGACTGCTCCACGACCCAGGAGCTCACCATCACCAACGTCGGGGGCGCCACGCTGGTGGTCGACGGCATCCAGGTCGGCGGCGAGAACGCCGGTGGCTTCAGCGAGGACGGCGAGGCCCTCGAGCTCGAACCCGACAGCTCCGTGGACGTCGAGGTGACCTTCACCCCCACCGCCTGGATCGACTACGCCGCCCAGGTCGAGGTCTCATCGAACGACCCGGACGACCCCAGGGTCGAGGTCCCCCTCGAGGGCGTGGGCTCCGAGGACGCCATCTACGAGGATGTGTTCGAGCAAGGCGAAGGCGGCCGGCCGGTGGACATCCTGTGGGTGATCGACAACTCGGGCTCGATGTCCGGCAAGATCGAGATCGTCAAGGAGCAGTTCGACTACTTCATGGCCGACTTCGTGGACATGGGCCTGGACTACCACATGGGCGCCATCACCACCGACATGACGATGAACACCGACGAAGGCCAACTCCAGGGCACGCCCCCCTGGTTCGACAGCAGCGAGTCAGACCCGGTCGACGCCTTCGGCCGCACCATGGACCACATCTTCCGCGACGAAGGTTCCGGCGACGAGCGGGGCCTGGAGGCCACCGAGGCGGCGCTCACCGAGCCGCTGCTGTCGCGCGCGAACGCCAGCTTCTTGCGCGACACCGACGCCGATGGCAACCCGGTGGCGCTCCACACCATCGCGATCTCCGACGAAGACGACTACTCGAGCTGGACGGCCAGCAGCTTCTCTTCCTGGTACGAGGGGATCAAGACCGACGACCAGCTCACCGTGTTCTCCGCCATCTGCGGTGATCCAGGCACCGGGATGTTCGACGGCGGCTGCTTCGAGTGGACCAGCGCCGGCCCCATGGAGGCCCTCGCGGGCACCAAGTACTACGACACCGCGGTGGCCACCGGCGGCCACTGGGCCAGCATCTGCACCATCGATCTGACCGAGGAGCTGACCCACCTCTCCCTGGTCTCCCAGGGCCTGAGCGTGCAGTTCTTCCTGACCCACGCGCCCAGCTCCATCGCGCTGACCAGCGTGGACGTCAACGGCACCACCGTAGGCTACAGCGCCATCGACGGCTGGACCTACACCTCCACCGACAACGCCATCACCTTCCACGGCGACGCCATCCCGCCGGAGTCGGCCACCATCCGCGTGAGCTACCCCTTCGACGGGGACTGCTGAGCGCTCAGATCCCGCACTCGTGGGCGGTGACCAGCTCCACCCGGGTGCCCGCCCAGCGGGCCAGGGCCACGGAGCTGCCGTCGTCACGTTCCGCGGCCACGACCAGCTCGCAGCGGCCGTCGTAGTCCAGATCGATGGCGCCGGTGAGCTCCACCAGCTGCGGCAGGGGCATGTCGAAGCGCATGGCCTGGTAGCCGCCGAGCAGCACGAGCATCTCCTGCTGAGGGGGCGGCGGGGGCGGCGGCGGTTCGGTGCCCACGTCGGGCGCGGGGGGGGGCGGCGGCGCCCGGCCCAAGGCCGTGGCGCAGTGGTGCAGCACGCCGGCCCCCGCC
>CAYZVO010000133.1:18842-25302 GCA_964481655.1 uncultured Enterobacterales bacterium
GCGCAGCTGGCGCCGGGCGTGGGGCGGGGGGGGGGGGGGCGGCGGGGGTTCCTCGCCGTCTTCGGGGTGGGGGGGGGGCTCGGGCTCCGGCCAGATGGCCTTGGCGATGTGGTCCAGCTCGCCGTCACCGTCGAGGTCCACCCGGTAGATGGGCTGGATGGTGATCTGGTCCGAGGGCGGAGGCTCGAGGCCGAGGTCGAGGGTGGCGGCGGTGCGCTGCAGCGCGCCCTCGAGGGCCGGATCGAGGGTCTCTCCAGGGCCCGCCTTGGCGAAGTCGCACCAGGGCACCGGGCCCGTGGACCAGGTGACCACCGGCCAGGCCTCGACCATCGGAGAGACGTCGATGCCGGACTTGGCGCGGCCGGAGAGGCACTGCACCGAGGTCCGCCCGTGCATGTTCACCGTGGCGCCCTTGCCCACGTCGATGTCGGGGTGGCCTTCGGGCAGCAGGTCGAGGCAGGGGGTCCCCGACTTG
The DNA here is from genome assembly GCA_964481655.1 of uncultured Enterobacterales bacterium. GTDB lineage: Bacteria > Myxococcota_A > UBA796 > UBA796 > JAFGLY01 > CALDOK01. The sequence goes on from CAYZVO010000133.1 coordinate 19,318, forward strand.
GATGACGACCAGGCTGGGTTCATGCACGCCAGCGGCACCAGCACGTTGGCCGAGTGCACCGCGAAGAGCACCACGGTCTCGGGATCCACGCCCGCGGCGGGGGCCGGATCCAGGTCGAGATCGATCTCGTCCTCGTCGCCAGAAGAGAAACAGCCCGCCGCGAGGATCAGGGCGAGCAAGGGGAGACGAACAGTGGGGACCATGGCACACCGGACGGGGCTGCCGTCGGCCGAGGGACCGCAACCCGCAGGAGTTCTGAACATCGCATAACCGGCTATGCTCCCTCCATGCGCAGCCACGCTCCCCTGATCGCCGTCCTCGCCGGCCTGGCCATGGCCTCATCGACGCTGGCCGGCACCGCGTCCGAGTCCTGGCGCACCGAGCTGCAGCAGGGCATGGCCACCCACTGGAGCGCCGTGGGGGAGTGCGCCCTCGAGCCCCTGGAGCTGTTCACCATCTTCCTGGGGCCCGACGGGGCCATCAGCGAGACCGCCTACGACGGCTTCGACGCTGGCGAGCGGCGCGCCTGCCTGGACGAGGTGCTGCTGGGTGAGCCCCTGCCGGCGCCCAGCGACGGCATGACCCACGAGGTGCACGTCCGGGTCGAGGACCCCGACCTGGACATGGGCTTCACCGTGGAGAAGGTCGCGCTGCGCTGCGACGCCCAGGTGGTGGACCCTGCCGCCCACGAGGCGGTCTTCGCCGCCGCCGCCAAGGAGCTCGAGCGCTGCCAGAAGAAGCGCCTGCTCGTGGACCGCACCATGCGCGGCGAGCTGGTCGTGGCCTACACCGTGCTGCCCAACGGCGTGGTGGACGACGCCACCGTCACGCGGTCCGAGCTCGAGGACGAGCGCGCCCACGCCTGCATCACCGAGCTTACGAAGCGCATGACCTTCCCGGCCCCCGTCGGTGGCTGCGAGGTCACCATCGAGCAGACCCTGGACTTCGGCCTGCCCAGCCTGCTGGCCAAGGAAGCGGACGTCGAGGATCGGGTGGGCGAGCTCAAGCCGGACACCATCCTGGCCTGCGGCGGCAAGCCCGACGACAACGGCGCGCCCACCGTGGTGGTCAAGCTGCACATCGTGGGCGGCGAGGTCGAGACCGCGACCCAGCTCGAGGCCTACTTCGTGGACGACGCCCAGGCCGCCTGCCTGACCAACGCGGCCAGGGGTTGGACCTTCCCGGGCATCGAGGGAGCGCGGACCGTGGTGCACTTCAGGATGGAGGAGCCGGACCTGCCGGGGCTGTGATCAAGCTGTGACAATGCGGCGTTGGGCAACCGTTACGGAGCGAGCGCTCCGACCCACCCACGACGATGCTCCGACCCCGACACCTCCCGTTCCCCCTGCTGATCCTCCTGGCGACCGCACCCGCCTTGGCCCAGGACGATGAGCCACCCGAGGACGAGACCAGCGAGGCCCCCGAGGACCCGGACGACCCCGGCGAGGTCTACGTGGTCACCGGCTCTCGCACAGAGCAGGCCATCAGCGAGTCCGTGGTGGTCACCGACGTGGTCAGCCGCGAGCAGATCGAGGCCGCCGGCGCCGAGGACGCCAGCCAGATCCTGGACAGCATGACCGGGGTCGAGATCGTGCGCACCTTCCGGGGTGCGGGCGTGCGCATGCAGGGCCTGGACTCCGAGTACGTGCTGGTGCTCATCGACGGCCAGCGCATGATCGGCCGCCGCGACGGCGTGCTCGATCTGTCCCGCATCCCCGCCGAGCGCATCGAGCGCATCGAGGTGGTCAAGGGCGCGGCCTCGGCGTTGTACGGCTCCGACGCCATCGCCGGGGTCATCAACATCATCACCCGCGAGCCCGAGGATCCCTTCAGCGCCGAAGGGCACATGAGCTACGGCAGCCGCAACACCATCGCCGGCTCCACGGTGCTCGGGGTGAAGCGGGATCGCTGGTCGGTGGGCGCGGACCTGGGCTGGCACAGCACCGACGGCTACGACTGGGACCCCAGCGACCCGGGCACCGACGGCAACCGAGTGCGCCAAGGCACCGCCGACATCGGCGCCCACGGCAAGATCACGGAAGACTGGCGGGTCTCGGCCGACGCCAGCTACCTGCAGCGGGACAGCCAGGGCGTGGACCAGACCGGGCCGGCCACCTTCGACCGCCGGAACCTGGTGGAGGAAGCCGGCGCCCGCCTCGGCAGCGAGAACATCATCGGCGCCCGGTCCAAGCTGCGCAGCAACCTCACCGGGAGCATGCTGCGGGACCAATACCTGCTCGACCAGCAGGGCTCCGACGCCCTGGACGTCTACGAGGAGTCCCGGGAGTCCCTGATCCAGCTCGACAGCCAGCTGGACTGGGTGCTCGGCGAGATCCAGTTCCTCTCCGCCGGGGTCGAAGGCAGCACCGAGCTGATGGACTCCCCGCGCCTGTCTCGCCCTGGCGAGCGCTACCGCTTCGCCGCCTTCGCCCAGGACGAGCTCCGCCTGCTGCGGGACGACCAGCTCGCCATCGTGCCCTCGGCCCGGGTGGACATGGACTCCTGGTTCGGGGTGCACCCCACCCCCCGCCTGGCCCTGCGCTACGACCCCATCGAGACCCTGGCCTTCCGCCTCGCTGGCGGCCAGGGCTTCCGGGCGCCGGTGTTCAAGGAGATGTTCCTCTACTTCGAGAACCCCAGCGCCAACTACCAGGTCGAGGGCAACCCGGACCTGAAGCCCGAGACCAGCCTCAACCTCTCCGCCGGGGTCGAGTGGGCCCCCATCGACGCGCTCCGCTTCCGGGTGGACCTGTTCCGCAACCAGCTCGAGGACATGATCGCCTACGGCCTGGTCGCCGACGCCACCTCCACCAGCTACGCCCGCTGGAGCTACGTCAACGTGGCCGAGGCCCTGACCCAGGGCGTCGAGATCGCCGGCTCCGCCCAGCTCGCCGAGGGCGCCCAGCTCGACCTGGGCTACACCTTCACCCACACCTGGGACGGCGAGAGCGACCGCCCCCTCGAGGGCCGCGCTCCCCACCGGGCCAACGCCGCCTTGAGCCTGGCCCACGCCGGCTGGGGGCTCTCCGGCAACCTGCGGGGCTCGGTGGCCGGCACCACCCGCTTCTACTTCGACGCCGACGGCGACGGCAGCGAAGACATCGTGGACACCGACCCCTACGTCGTGATCGACGCCCGCCTCCAGCAGCGCATCCTGCGCAAGCGCCTCGCCCTGTTCGCGGGCGTGGACAACGTCCTGAACGCCGGCGACGCCATCTACATCCACCTGGACCCGCGCCTGATCTACGGCGGCTTCACCGTCTACCATCCCCCCTGGGGCGACTAGCCCCCACGGAGGCCCAGCCATGACCCGCTCCCCCCTGCTGCTCACCGCCCTGCTCATCACCGTCGGCTGCGCTGCGAGCCTCGATCCCGGCGAGAAGGACGACACCGACGCCGGCTCCGAGGTCAGCGCTGGCGAGGCGGTGGTCAACGCCACCAGCCAGAGCGACTGGGTGTACCTGGAGCTCGAGAGCTCCACCATGGTCACCCCGGCCACCCCCGAAGACTCCACCGAGTGGGATCTGGCCTTCCGCCGCTACAAGGTGGCCCTCAACGGCGGCGTCACCGGCACCGGCGGCATGGAGGCCGTGCCCATGCCCGGCGTGGACTACAACACCGCGCTGGACGAGCCCACCGACGGTTGGATCACCGACGAGCCCGACGCCGACGGCGACGGCGACATGGAGTACGCGCTGGACTCCTGGTTCGACTACGACTCGAGCACCCACCACGTCTCCCCCGCCGACACCATCTTCGTGCTGCGCACCGTCGAGGGCGGGCTGCTCAAGTTCGAGTTCCTCAACTACTACGACGACGCCGGCACCCCCGCCTACGTGCACGTGCACTGGGGGCCCCTCAGCGACGAGTTCATCGAGGACACCGGCGACACCGACACCACCCCCGACGGCCCCTTCTGCACCAGCGACAGCTCCCGGCTGACCACCTCGGAGGCCGACGGCGTCTACACGACCCAGGCCTACACCGGGGACGAGGACGAGATGGTCTGCTTCTCCTTCGGCGAGGCCGGCCTGGTGGAGGACGGCTGGGACATGTCCATGATCAAGTGGACCTGGCCGAGCACCGCCGAGGTGGCCGAGCTCGAGGGCGAGGACTTCGACGCGCTCACCGTGGCCCCCGCCGACGGCTACGTCAGCGATCCGGAGCTCGAGGGCGACTGCTTCGACGAGTGGTACGACTACGACAGCACCGAGCACATCCTGGTGCCCTACGACAAGGTCTACGTGGTGCACACCGCGGATGATGCGTACTACAAGCTGCAGGTGGTCACCTACTACCCCGACGGCGACCACGACACGCCCCACTGGCCCACCTGGAAGTGGGCCCCCATCGAGGCCCCCGCCCGCTAGGAGCCCCATGACCCGCCTGCTCCCCCTGCTCTGCATCGCCCTGTTGGGCTGCCCTCCCGCGGCCGACGACACCGCCGACACCGCCGACACCAGCAGCGCGTTCCCCGTGGGCGCGGTGGTGGAGATGGACACCAGCGACGCCGGCGTGTCCATGAGCTTCGAGGAGCCCGGCACCTACATCGTGATCCTGTTCAGCCAGGCCGAGGATCTGTCCACCCACTACGGCTACGGCAGCCAGGCCGACACCGCCGCCCGGGTGGAGCAGCCCGACCCGCGCCCGCCCCACGCCTTCGGCATCGCCCCCCAGTCCGCCATGATGCCGGACATCCGGGAGTTCACCGTCTGGAACGGCTCGAACGCCGTGACCATCCAGGCCGAGGTCGAGGAGCTCACCGACGAGCTGGTCATCTGGCGCGACATCACCACCGAGAACCCCCTGGGGGACATCGAGGAAGAGACCTTCGAGGACATCGTCGAGAAGTTCGAGGGCATCGTGATGCCCCGCACCGAGCAGATCTTCGGCGAGATCTCCGATGTCGACGGCAGCGGCCGCATCGACGTGCTCACCAGCTACACGGTCAACCAGTACGGGGCCGTGGCCTACGTCAGCCAGTGCGACATCGGCAACGTCTTCGGCTGCGGCAGCTGGGGCAACGACGGCGAGATCATCTACGTCGCCTACCCCGACCCCGAGTCCTCCTACAGCTCCGCCAACGCCCTGGTGGAGATCTGGGCCCACGAGATCAACCACCTGGTCTACGCCTGGAACAAGTACCTGCAGAACGACCTGCTCAACGCCCAGGAGAACATCTACCTGACCGAGGGCTTCTCGGAGCTGGCCCAGGACCTGACCGGCTTCAACAACGGCAACCAGTACATCTGGGCCGCCGCCATCGACATGCGGGACTTCTACAGCGACGAGGACTTCTCCACCCAGGGCATCTCCATCAACGACGTGCTGCGGGGCGACGGCTACTACGACTACGACCGCGACGGCCCCCTGCGCGGCGCCGCCTACCTGTTCCTGCGCTACCTCTTCGAGCAGCAGGGCGGGATGATCGTCAACGACGACGGCTCCCTCGAGGACGCCGGCGGCATGGCCTGGGTCCAGGACTGGTTCACCAACCCCGAGCTGGGCGCCGACTGTGTCGAGGCCACCATGGGCCAGGACCTGCTGGACCTGGCCATGGACTGGTACACGGCCATCGTGGTCTCGGGCCGCGACCTGAACGACGACCCGACCATCAACTACCAGGACCGCCAGTGGGATCCCCTGACCAGCTTCGAGTTCGGCGTGGACACCTACGCCAACATCCACGGCTGGCTGCAGCTGAACGGCCCCCCCGTCCAGCCCCTCGACGAGGCCGACGGCCAGATCCGCGCCGGCGGCGTGGAGTACCTCGAGATCGAGATCACCGAGGCTGGTCAGCGGGTCGAGATCCCGGTGGCCCCCGACGCCCTGCCGCGGGCCCGGGCGTTCCGCATCGAGTAGCCCCCCCATTTCTCCCCTCTCCCCCGGGGAGAAGGTCGGGTACCCCCCCATTCTCCCCTCTCCCCCAGCGGAGAAGGTCGGGTACCCCCCCATTTCTCCCCTCTCCCCCCCGGGGAGAGGGGT
>CAYZVO010000134.1:0-25161 GCA_964481655.1 uncultured Enterobacterales bacterium
TGGTCGTAGTCGCTGGCGCCGTCGCAGTCGGAGTCCACGCCGTCGTAGAAGATCTCGGTGGCGTCGGGGTTGATGCTGGCGTCGGTGTCGTCGCAGTCCGCGCCCCCGTAGCCGTCGCTGTCGTAGCCGTCGCCGTCGGCGTCGTAGTCCGAGGCGCCGTCGCAGTCCTGGTCCACGCCGTCGTAGTAGACCTCGGTGGCGGCGGGGTTGATGCTGGCGTCGCTGTCGTCGCAGTCCGTGCCACCCACCGTGTCGGCGTCGTAGCCATCGCCGTCCACGTCGGTCAGATCGGCGCCGTCGCAGTCCTGGTCGATGCCGTCGTAGGCCAGCTCCGACGCGCCGGGGTTGATGGAGGCGTCCGCGTCGTCGCAGTCCACATCGCCGGCGTAGCCGTCGCCGTCGGCGTCCACCGTGGCGGCGCCCTCGCCGCCGGTGGCGCCGATGTCGGCCCGGGAGCCGTCGGGGTCCACCATGGTGGGCTCGCCCGCGTCGATCAGGGTGCTGGTGCTGTCGAGCACGAAGCTGTCGTTGCTGCAGTCGCCGTCCAGGCTGTAGTCGGGCAGCAGCGGGTCGTCGGTGAGGTTGCCCAGGCCCACGATGTCGGCGGCGTCCAGGGTGCCCGAGACGTCCGCGGAGGTGTTGGCGTACCAGTCGTTGTAGCCGAGGGTGGCGTAGGAGCCGCTGTAGTAGTCCGCGGTGTAGATGCCGTCGCCGGCCTGGGTCCAGGCCACGATGTTGTTGAAGAACTGGATGTACGAGTAGTACAGGTAGATCGCGCCACCCGTGGTGGCGGTGTTCCCCAGGAAGTCGTTGTTGTAGATGTCGCTGGCGTAGTCGTAGGACAGGTACAGGGCGCCGCCGGTGGTCGCCGAGTTCTCCACGAAGATGTTGTTGAGCCAGTCGTCGTCGCCGCTGGTGTTGGTGGAGTAGGCGCCGCCGCCCAGGCCCGCGCTGTTGCCGCAGAAGGTGTTGCCCGTGATGGTGCGGCTGGTCGCGGAGGAGGTGAACAGGCCGCCGCCGCCGTAGCTGGAGTCGGTGACGGTGTTGCCCGTGAAGCTGCTCGAGGTGATCTCGAGGTTGTTGGCGTAGTAGGCGTAGATGCCGCCGCCGTAGTAGCTCGCAGTGTTGTCGGTGAAGCTGCTCGACTCGACGATGAGCTCATCGGTGCGGGTGCCGTAGGGGTAGAAGTACAGGCCGCCGCCATGGCCGGCGGTGGCGGTGTTGGTGTCGAAGACCGAGTCGCTGATCTCGGCGCTCGAGTTGTAGTACTGGTACACCCCTCCGCCGCTGGAGCTGGCGGTGTTGTTGCTCACGGTGGTCGAGGCCATGGTGAGGTCGCTGTAGTAGCCGACGTAGACGCCGCCGCCGTAGCCGTTGCTGGAGATGTTCGTGCTGATGGTGGTGTCGCTGATGGTCAGGTCGCCGTAGAGGTACTGGGCCCAGACGCCGCCGCCGCTGTAGGTCGCGGTGTTGCCCTCGATGTCCAGCTCGCTGATGGTGGCGCCGCCGGTGCCGTAGACGGCCAGGCCGCCGCCGTAGTAGCCGGCGCTGTTGTCCTCGACGGTCAGGGCGCTGACCTCGAGCTCGGTCTCGTCGGCGTACACGCCGCCGCCGGAGCGGTAGGTGGCCGCGTTCTCGAGCAGGCTCCCGTCGCTGATGCTCAGGGTCGAGCCCAGGGTGTCCGCGAAGACGCCGCCGCCGTAGTAGTACGCGCTGTTGCCCTGGATGGTGGTCCCGCTGATGGTGGCGCTGCCGTCGGTGTTCAGGGACAGCCCACCGCCGCTGCCGTAGGTGGTGGTGTTCTCGAGCACCACGGAGTCTTCCATGGTGAGCTCGAAGGTGTCGTAGAGGTTGAGCGCGCCGCCGCTGTAGTAGCTGGTGTTCGAGCTGATGTTGGTGTCGGAGATGCTGAGCGCGGCCTCGTACCAGGCGCTGATGGCGCCGCCGTAGTAGGCGGCGTTGCCGTCGAGGGTGCAGCCGTCGATGGACAGGCTGGACGCGCCGGTGATGTGGAACGCGCCGCCGCCATAGCCCTGGTTGTCGTTGATGGTGGCGTCCTCGACCGTGACGGTGGAGGCCGCGTCCGCGTAGACCGCGCCGCCGTAGTAGCCGTACCAGTAGTAGGAGCTGCCGTTGCCGCTGATGGTGCCGCCGTCGATGCCCACGGTGGCCCCGGTGGCGAAGATGGCGCCGCCGTCGGCGTAGCTGCCGCTGTTGTCCAGGAAGTGGCTGTCGGTGGCCTCGAGGGAGGCCCCGCTGGCCAGGTAGACGCCGCTGCCGTCGTAGTAGCTGGTGTTGTCGCTGACGGTGGTCTCGTCGAGGACCAGCGAGCCGCTCTCCACGTAGATGGCGCCGCCGTAGTAGGCCCAGCCGGACTCGAACCAGGAGTCCTCGATGGTCACGGTGGCGCTGTCCCCGATGTAGAGGGCGCCGCCGTTGTAGGCGGTGGTGTCGTCGAACTCGCAGTCGCTCAGGGTCGGGCTGCCTCCGTAGACGTAGACGCCGCCGCCGTCGATGCTGGTGGACCCGGTGCCGTCGAGCTCGAGCTCCGACAGGGCGGGGCTGGCGCCCTCGATGTAGACGCCGCCGTAGCTGTCGTTGCGCAGGGTGAAGCCCTCGAGGCTGGCCGCGCTGCTCTCGCTGTCGTCGAAGGTCACGGTCCACAGGGACAGGCCCGAGGCGTCGATGATGGTGCTGTTCGAGCCCGAGACCGACACGATGGTCAGGTCCTTGCCGCCGTAGTCGACGGCCTCGTAGTAGGTGGCCGCGCTGACCTCGATGGTGTCGCCACTGGCGGCCGCGTCGATGGCGTCCTGGATGGCGGTGTAGTCGCCGCTGCCGTAGCGATCGACGGTCCATGTGGCGGCCGATGCCGCCGATGGGAAGGTGAGAATCAGAAAGACGGGGAGGGCGCGACGGACCATGGGATCCTCCTGGAGGGGAGCCCGAGCAGTGTAGCAGCCCTCATCGGGGCTGTGGTCGGCGGTCCGTGTTTGCGCGGCCTGTCCACCGCGCGGGTGGCCCCCGGTCGGATCCGCGGAGGCCCCGGGGAGGGCTTCAGGAGGCGCCGTGGCCGTCGTCGGGGGCGGCGTTCACGCCGTAGTCCTTCCAGTCGAAGCAGTCGTCGCGCTCGACCTGGGGGGTGTCGATGCGCGGGGGGAGGGCGCTGAGCTGGCGCAGGGTCCCGTCCATGGGGCGCCTGGGCATGCCCCTGCGCGGGCGGAAGGGGTAGGTGCGGAGCACCCCGTGCTCGTCCGGTTGGTGGCTGTCGCTGGTGTCGCCGTCCTTGACCAGGTGGAAGAGGTAGGCGACGCCGGCCCCCGCTGGTGCTTCGATGGCCACGCGTCCCGCGTTGATCTCCTCGGCCAGCCGCCGCCACAGATCCTCACCCTCGGGATCCTGCAGGTCCCAGTCCTCGAACGCCTGGCAGCCCAGCCAGGGGGGCATGGCTGGCCGGGGGTCCTGCTCGCGCCACCACCGCAGGGGTCTCATGCCCAGGGCCTGGCGCAGCAGCCGCGGGACGATGCGCGCGGCGCCCAACACGTAGACGTCCAGCCGGTAGTCCCCCGGCTCGAGGTCGAAGCCCCGCATGGTCACGTAGCCCCGGGGGATCCACTCTCGCTGTTTGTCCAGCTCCGTCTCCCAGCAGCCCCTGGAGTCGCAGTGGCCGGCGATGCGCAGCTTGCCGTCCGGCAGGGACAGGGGGCGCCGCAGGCGCAGCACCCAGCTGTCCAGCTCCTCTGGCAGCAGGTCCTCGTCCACCACCAGCCGACCCACGAAGTACTCGTCCTGGCCGAGGTCCACCATGGCCAGCGCGCCCTCCGCGGCCAGCTCGGCCATGGACGAGCCCCCGACCAGGCGCGCCGCTGCCTGGGCCGAGGTGAGGCTGAAGCTGCGGCTGTCGTTCGCGATGCGGATCTCATCTCGCATGGGGCGTCCTCCGGGTGGAGAAAGAAGCCTTGTATGCCGAGAACCGGGACAACGCGACCTGGGGTGGTGTGGTGGGAGGCGCGTCGGGAGCCCTCGGCGCCGGTGGCTGGCGAGCCTCGCATCAGCGGGAGCTCCGTCAGGCCCTCCCGGTGGCACTCCCTGGCTCGCGACGCCTGGGTCGAGCCCGAACGGCCGACGGAGCAGATCCCCTGTAGGCGAGATTCCCCTGGTGTACGGTAGACGGACCACTGGACCCGGGGCCCGATGACCTCCTCGCCGCTGCTGCTGTCGCCGCTGCTGCTGGTCGCCGCCTGCGCCAGCGAGCCGGACTGCGTCTCGCTGCGGCCCCTCGATGGATTCGAGAACCACGTGCAGGTCTTCGATCTGGCCATCGACGTGGAGCGGCGCCGGGTCTACTCGAGCGCCCTTGGTAGCCGCGCTGTGCTGGTCTACGACGCGGACAGCCGCCAGGTGGTGGACCAGCTCATCCTGGGGGAGGCGCCCCTCACCACACCCGTCCTCGAGGTCGACCTCGGCGGGGCGGTCTGGGTGGCCACCGACGGCAGCCCGGCCCTGCTGCGCTTCGATCCCGACACCCAGGAGCTGCGCAGCTACGGCGACGAGATCGACGGTGCCCGGGCCATCGCCCGTCGGGCCGATGGTGGCGTCGTGGTGCTCGGCCGGGACGAGGTCAGCAACAACACCCTGATGGCCATGGACGCCGACGGGGAGCGGGTCATCCGCCACGACGTGGAGTCCGACGCGACCGGGGTGTTCCCCCTCGACGGCGGCGCCCGCGTCGCGGTCCCCCTGCACGAGGGGGAGCTGGTCATCTACGACGGGTCCGATCTGGTCGAGCTCGAGCGCTGCGAGCTGAGCATCGTGAAGGCCACCTACGGCGCCCAGCTGGACGACGGGACCGTCGTCGTCGCCAGCGAGGGCGCGGTGGGCATCGCGGGCTGCGATGGCGTGGCGCCGCTGGCCTATCGGGACGGCGTCGAGATCATGGAGGTCATCTCCCTCGGCGACCACGCCCTGGTCCTCGATCGCATCGGCTCAGGGGAGGGGGTGGACCCGAACCTGGGGCTGGCCCGGAGCTACGACCGCTCGGGGCTGCTGGGCAGCTTCGTGACCGGCAAGAACACCGGCTTTGGCGCCCTGGACCCTCGGACGGAGCTGCTCTGGCTCAACAGCGAGGGCAGCTCCGAGGTCCTGGTGATGGAGCCCGACGACGGCGAGCTGGTGGAGGCCATCCGCACGGGCACCTTCCTCGACGGTCTGGCCATCGATCTCGCGCTGCCGGGGGTCACCTTCGTGACCGGGCGGCTCTCGGACACCGTCGTGCGCCTCGAGGGAGACGCGGTCACCGCGACCACCGGGGAGATCCGCTGGCCCTGGTCCCCGACCCCGGACGCCGAGCGGGGGCTGCTGTGGGTGCTGGAGCACACCGACAGCCGCGTCCACGGGCTGGACTGGGACGATCTGAACGTGGTGCACTCCATCGATCCCGGCCTGGGGCCCAACACCCTGCTCACCTTCGGCAACCTGGACCTGCACCCGGAGCTGGGCACGCTGTTCCTGGCCGACAGCCAGCGGGACCTGCTGCTCGAGCTCGATCCCGACAGCGGGCTGGAGCTGACCCGCTGGGAGCTGGGGGGCCCCCTCATCGACGATCCGGACGAGGTGGGGGAGCTGGCGGTCAAGATCCATCCTGACGCCCTCGTGGTCTACACCGGGCGCTCCAATGACGGCCGGGTCCAGCGCCTGGACCCGAGCACCGGCGAGCTGCGGGAGGCGAGCCTCGAGGCGGGGCTGCTCGGGGAGCTGCGGGCGGGCCACAGCACCGACTTCCTGGAGCTGTGGACCGGCGCCGATCTGCTCTACGTCGGCGGCTTCGCCTTCGACGCCACCACCCTCGAGCGCCTCGATGAGCTGGACCTGGACGTCACTCGCATGATCGGGCCCCACCCCACCAAGGCCGGCCACAGCATCGCCATCGACGACGATGAGCGCCTGATCCTGCGCATCGACGAGGGCGGCCGTGTCCGCGGCCGGGTGGAGTTCGCCTCCATCGAGCTGCACGCCACCGCCGCCAAGGTCGACGCTGCCGACGAGCGGGTCTGGATGACCCAGGCCCTGTACGGTCAGGTCTGCGCGTTCCCGGTCGCGGATCTGCGCTGAGGCGCTTCAGCGCACCACCTGCCCCACGGGCGCCTCGCTCGGGTCGCGGTGGGCGAGCCGCCCGTCCACCTCGGCGACGTGCTGGACCGGGGGCATGGGCACCCCCAGGAAGCGGGTGCCCAGCTGGGCGAAGCGCTCCGGGTCGCCGGTGCAGAGCACCCGCAGCTCGCCGCGGCCGCCTGGGTTCTCGGCGTCGAAGCCCGGGTGGCGGGCGAGCCACTGGACCAGCCGACCGGCGGTGTAGGGCGCGGGGTCGAGCACGGTCACCCCGGGGCGCAGGCGCACGCTGATGACCGGCAGCAGCAGGGGATAGTGGGTGCAGCCCAGCAGCAGGGTGTCGATGTCGGGCAGCTGCGACAGGTAGCGCTCCACCGCCATCAGGGCGATGTCGGTGCCCTCCCAGCCTTCCTCGACGATGGGGGTCAGCAGCGGGGTGGCCAGCTGGGTGACGCGGTGGTCGCCCAGCTTGGCGATCTCGGCCACATAGGTGCCCGAGTCCACGGTGCGCTGGGTGGCGATGATCCCGATGTGGCCAGCGCTCTGCTCCACCGCCAGCTCGGCCCCGGGGATGGTGACCCCCAGGACGCGGCGGTCGCTGTCCGGCCCGCAGTAGCGCTGCTGCAGGTGCCGCAGCGCCACGCAGCTGACCGTGTTGCAGGCCACCACGATGGTGCGGCAGCCTTCTTCGAACAGCCTCTCGGTGGCCTGCTCGGCGAAGTCCAGGATCGTGTGGGCGTCGCGCCCGCCGTAGGGAGCCCGACCCGAGTCCCCCAGGTAGACGAAGTCCCGCCGCGGCAGGGCCGCGCGGAGGTGGCGGAGCACGTCGAGCCCGCCGAAGCCTGAGTCGTAGACGCCGATCATGGATCCGATCTATCCAGGTTCGGCCAAGCCTGGGTCGTTCGCGTTCCCGAGCGCCCGGAGACATCACTCGTCAGCCCCGGCGTACTCGGCGCGAAGTAGACCGGCCATCAACGCGGCCCGGCAGCCACGACCAGCCTCTCGACTCGAGGCCTTCCCCGAGCCCCAACCCCGGGAGCACATGAAGTACCCCCAACGTTCGGAACTGCCACCACCCTGACCCAGGGGAGCAGTGTGGCTGCTCCTGCCTGTCCGCCGCGCCGACAACCACCACCCTTAGCAGCGAACCCCCCGAGTTCCCGGCGCGAAACGCCGACAAGCACCACCCTTCGCGACGACCCCCTGCAGTTACCGGCGATTTCGTGCCGATCCGCGCCGACAACCACCACCCTTCGCGGCGAACCCCCTGGGTTCCCGGCGCCGCTTGCTCAGCGCACCGGCAGCTCCGTGATCAAGGTCGCGCTGATGCTCTTGGTCGCGGTGTAGTGGGCCCTCTGCCCGTCTTCGTCCAGGTCGCACATGCCGTGCACGGTGTAGTCACTACCGTCCGCCGAGACCTCCACCCAGTAGGTGCCTCGGACCCGGCCGCTGGGCATCCAGCCCAGCTCGTCGAAGGGGGTGCCCAGCGGCCACTCCACCGACTCGCTGTCCAGCTCATCGACGACCCGGGGCACCGGCTCGGGGATGGCGAGGAATACGTCGAAGGCGGCCTCGTAGGCGATCTGCGCGGTCTTGATGCCGTCGACGTTTGGCGGCACCTCGGAGCGCGTTCGGGGGCGGGGGATCTCCACGAAGTTCGGGATCAGGATCAGCACCCCGCAGCCGCCCACGAGCACGAACAGCCCGCAACCGATGAGCCAACCCCAGGCCTTGCGCGGGACAGCCATCCCGTCAGTACACGTAGTTGTACGTCTCGAGCGTCGCGTTGATGCTCTTGGTGGCGGTGTAGTGGGCCGGGTCGCCGTCGCCGTCCACGTCGCACATGCCGTGCACGGTGAAGTCAAGGCCGTCGTCGCTGACCTCGACCCAGTAGGTGCCGCGCACGTCGCCGTCAGGCATCCAGCCCAGCTCGTCGAAGGGGGTGCCGCTGGGCCAGGGCACCAGCTGTTCGCCGATCATCACGGTGTCCAGGGGCACCGGCTCCGGGACGGCCAGGTAGGTGTCGTTGATGGCCTCGTAGGCGATCAAGGTGACCTTGATGCCGTCGACGTTCATCGGCACCTCGGCCCGCTTGGCCCGCTGCTGCATCACCACGAAGTTGGGGATGGCGATGGCAGCGAAGATCCCGATGAACGGCACCGAGCCGCCGCAGATGATCACCAGCAGCAGGATGATGATCACGATGAGCAGGGTGCGGGTCGACTTGGGCTTCGCGTTGGGGTCGGTCATGGTTTCTCCAGGTCTCGCCGAGGATAGCAGCCCATGCCTTGCGAGTCTCCCCTCCGGGGTGCCACACTCAGGCCCCCCGCGCCTGGAGGAATCGATGCGCCCGTCCCTCGCTCTGCTGCTCACCGTGAGCCTGCTCGGCTGCCCCCCTGACCCCGACAAGGAGGACACCGGCCCGGAGACCACGACGGGCGAGGCCCCGACCCTCTCCATCGCCCACGAGCCGGTCAGCTTCGGCGAGCTGGTGCCCCAGGCCCTCGAGCTGACCCCCGGCTGGGTGCGGGACGATCTGGCCGTGAACCTCTCCCAGGTGGACGAGGCCACCCAGAACGAGCTGGCGTCGCTGATCATCGACCTGGACGATCCATACCTGATCGACGAGGTGGCCTTCTCCATCGCACACACCAGCCCCGAGGTGCTCCAGTACAGCTGGTTCTTCCCCGAGCTGTTCGTGATCAACGCCGAGCTGATCTACGAGTACGAGCCCGATCTGCCCTACGTGACCATCGTGGACGAGGGCGAGCCGGGGGTCGATGAGGACGCCTACACCACCACGACCTACACCGTGGAGCACGACGGCGTGGTCGAGGAGCGCACCGCCGATCCCGACATCTACTACTGGTACGTGGTGCACCCTCGCCTCGAGGACGAGCTGCCCTGGTTCCTGGACGCCTGGGCCAGCGACGATCCCACCAGCCCCGACGACGGGCTGTTCTGGCGCGCCTTCTTGTGGGACCAGGCCGCCGACGAGTGCCCCGACGACGGCCGCGCCTGCCCTCTGCTCGAGGACTACCTGACCATCTCCGACACGGTCTGGAACGGCCTCGCGGAGACCCGCACGGACAACGGCGCCATCGGTGAGATCACACAGTACGTCTGGGACGCCATCGACTTCGGCGCCGGCGACGAGCGCCCGGTCCAGCCCAGCCGCATCTACACCGTGGGGGCCGGCAACTGCGGCGAGCACGCTGACCTGTCCTGCGCCGCGGCCCGCACGGGCCTCATCCCCTGCCGCAACGTGGGCGCCCGCGCCAACGACCACACCTGGGGCGAGTTCTGGGACGATCGCTGGGTGGCCTTCGAGCCCATCGGCACCCACGTGGACTACTTCGGCTACTACGGCGGCCCCGACGCCGACTACTACACCTACGACGGCAAGGACAACGACTGCGACGGCGTGGCGGATCTCGGCGAGGCCGACGACGACGCGGACGAGGACGGCTGGACCGTGGCCGACGGTGACTGCAACGACGCCGACGCCGCCATCAACCCGGACATGGAAGAGGTCCTCAACGGCTTCGACGACGACTGCGACGGCGAGGCCGACCCGGACATGGACCCCTTCGGCATCGACTACGACGGCGACGGCTGGTCCATCACCGACGGTGACTGCGACGATCTGGACGAGAACATCAACCCGGACATGGTCGAGACCGAGGACGGCCGCGACGAGGACTGCGACGGCGTCGCCGACAACGGCACCGACAACGCGGGCAACACCGACGACGCCGATGAGGACGGCTGGACCATCGCCAAGGGCGACTGTGACGACAGCGATCCGGCGGTCAACCCCGACGCCACCGAGGACGACGGCGGCTACGACGAGAACTGCGACGGCGTGGCCGACGAGGGCGAGTACGGCGTGGACTACGACGGCGACGGCCACTCCATGCGCTGGGGCGACTGCAACGACTTCGACGCCAGCATCCACGGCTACGCCGACGACCCCAGCTACCGCACCGGCAACCGCCTGTACGCCATGACCTCCCTGCGGGGCGACACCCTCATCGACGACACCCTGACCGAGGACTACGGCCGGCCCGCCTACCTCGAGTTCTTCGTCACCGACGCCAACGGCGACCCGGTGGACGGCGCCAGCGTCACCATCTTCGGCACCTGGGCCGTCTACGGCCACGGCGACGCCTGGAACTACGCCTCCGAGACGGTCACCGATCTCGATGGCTACGCCATGGCCACCGTGGGCAAGCACAACCCCTACGGCTACGCCGTCTACTCGGAGCTCGAGGACGCCCCGGGCAACAGCTCCCTGTACGAGGCCTGCGAGTGGATCGAGGAGTACGACACGCTGGGCTTCGACGTGCAGCTGACCGTGCCCAATCCCGGGACGCTGGACATCACCGAGACCGGCTTCTCTCCCGGCCAGACGGCGGACGCCGTGCTGGCGTTCAGCTACACCGTCGACGAGCACCACACCGCCGGCGACGGTGGATTCATGACCCGCCAGTACGAGTACTGGTGGGGGTCCTTCGTCAAGGCTGGCGAGGGCGGCCGGCTGGACCACTTCATCGTCGGTGAGGCCGATCTGGCAGCCTTCGAGGCTGGCGAGTCCTTCACGGCCGTGGCGGTGCAGCGCGGCGTCGAGAGCGCCGACATCCAGGCCGAGCTGCCCTTCGAGGGAGGCGCCTACTACCTGGTGCTCTACAACCCCGCGGTCACCAGCCACATGGTCGGCACCATGGACGCCTCGGTCACCCCCGCCGACGGCGCCAGCTGGACCGGCGAGCCCGAGCCCGTCAGCACCCGGTTCCGCATCCCGCCCAGGGGTTACCTGAGCCTGGCCCTGGAACCCTAGGACTCCCCATGCGCGCCATCCTGCTGCTGCTCCCCCTGCTCATCGCCTGCGGTGACAAGGACGACACCGGACCGACCGACGAGGGCCTCGAGCCCGGCTCGGCCATCATGCTGGCCTCGGCCCAGTGGGTCTGGGTCAGCGGCGAGCGCTGGTTCACCTACCAGGAGGCCATCATCCCCCTGGTCTTCATGGCCGACGTGGGCACCCGCACCAACGGCGATCGCAGCGAGCACTGCCGGGTGCTGCCCACCTGGACGGCCCAGGAAGAGGGGATCTCACCCATGAGCCTCTCCACCTCGCTGCTGGATCTCGAGCTCAACTGGAGCCCCGACGGCTACTACGACGTCGACGGCCTCGAGGGTGACGATCCCTTCGCCTCGAGCGACGACACCCTGACCCTCACCGGCGAGGGTGTGGAGGCCTCGGTGGGGGCCCCCAGCGCCATGCTGGCCGACGACGTGCTGGGGGCCGAGGCCGGCTTCGACACGGTGGTCTACGCCGAGGGCTTCGACGTGATGTGGAGCTGGATCACCGGCTCGGAGACCGTGGGCAGCATCTACTGCGTGGTGCCCGTGGACGAGCTCGCCGTGGGCGACAACGGCCCCGAGGGGCCCGCGGTGCCCCAGGACGGCCAGGACCTGTGGGCCGATCTCGGCTTCGAGTCCGAGGAGCTGATGGTCGGCCTGGCCAAGAGCGTCGAGGTCGACGGCGTGTGGTCGGAGACCTCGCGCCTGATGGCCGCCCGGGTCTACAAGATGGCGCCTGAGTAGGGTCTAGGACCCCGTCCCCGTCATGTAGGTGACGCTCACGCTCTGGTAGGACTTGGGGTACTCGGTCTCGAAGACCACGGCGTTGTCGGTGGCGTCGTAGCTCCAGCCCTCGTCCCGCTCCGCGCCGGCCACGGTGACCACGATGGTGTCGGGGTCGGGGGTGGCCGACAGGGGCACCCGCCAGATCCAGGCCGAGGCCTCGGCCAGGGCCTCGACGTTGTCCCGCCAGTTGTCGCAGATGGACAGGAAGGCGCCCTGGGTGGCCTCCACGGCCTCGTAGTAGCCGCTGCCGGCCTGGGCGGTGCCGCAGCCCGCAGGGTAGTCGCCGGCCACCGCGGAGATGCGGGCGGCCTGGGGGTCGTCCTTGGCAGCCTGCAGCTCCGGCACCAGCATCGTCCAGGGCTCTGAGGACTGCTCGGGCTCGTCGCTGGCCACGATGGCGTGCAGCAGGGCGTCGTCCCGCAGGAAGCCCTCGTTGCACTCCCCGCTGTCCACGTTGGCCACCGCGTGGGCGATGACGGTCAGCAGCGACTCGGTGTAGACCCCGCCGCCGCTGGTGATGTCGCGGGCGAAGATGGCCTGGGCGTCGGGGTCGTCGGGGGTGATCATCCCGCTCTCGGAGCAGCCGTCGTCGTCGTTGGTGACGATGATGCGCCAGTCGTCGGTGACCTCCTCGAGGGCCTGGATGAAGACCAGGTACAGGGCCGCCAGGGTGGCGTTGTCGTCCTGCATGGAGCCGCTCTGGTCGGTGGCGATGATCAGGTCCACAGGAGGATTGTCGAGGGAGAGCTCGTCGGTCACCTCGGTGGGGGCGGTGCCGGTGCCGGTCAGCACCGCGGTGGCGATCTGGCCGTCGATGGAGGTGGCGATGATCACGCCGCCGTGCATCCCCTCGTTGGCGGGCTCGTAGGCCACCGTGAGCGTCACGGCGGCGCCGGCCGCGATGGGCGCGGGGAGCGCAGGGTCGGTGACCAGCACGAAGGTGTCGCCCTCGACGGAGAGCTCCCCGAGCTCCAGGGCCGCGTCCCCGGCGTTGCGCAGGGCCAGCTCTCCCAGGGCTGCCTCGCCCGAGGCCAGCTCCCCGAAGTCCAGGCTCTCGGGCTCGAAGACCAGCACCCCGGCAGGATCGAGCCCGCTGTCGTGCTTGGGGACCAACCCACCGACGGGCATGCAGCCGGTGAGCAGGGCGAGGATGGTGAGTGCGCGTGCGGTCATGGCGTGCTCCTGGTGGATCCAGTGCACGCAGTGTACCGATGTCGATCACTCGACGTGGGACGGCTGGCTCACAGCGGCGCTAGAAGGCCTTCCATCCCCAGGTCCCGTCGCTCCAGCGGGGGGCGGGCTCTTCGGGCTCGGCGACCCACTCGGTGGGGCGGCCGGTCCAGCCCTCGGTGACCAGGGAGCCGACGTAGTCGCCGTCGGCGTAGACCCGGTCGATCTGCTCGCGGATGGAGGCGATGTCGGCCTCGGTGACCACGCCGTTCGAGGTGGCCTTGTAGAACTGCACGGTCACCCGCACGGGGAAGTTCGGGTCGCGCTCGATGGACAGGTCGTTGATCTCGGAGAAGGGGCCCTCGGTCTCGCCGTGGCCGATGACGGCGTTCTCCACGTCGCTCGAGCGCTTGGCGGCGCTGGGGGCGGCCATGGCGCCCTCCAACATCATCATGTCGTCCATGCCGTAGTCCATCCAGCGGGCCTGGGCCTCGTGCTTCAAGGGCACCTGGATGAGCAGGACCACGTTCATGCTGTCCTGGTTGGCGGCCGAGACGGAGCTGGGGTTCCCGTCGCCCCCGCCGGCGATGAAGTCCGAGATGCGGGTGGCGGTGAAGGGGGCGCGCTCGCCGTCCTCGTTGAAGTACAGCACCTCGGACATGTAGCCGGAGTTGTTCTCCACCACCTGGATGCTGGTGCCCTCGCGGGTGGCGACCATGGTGAGCACCGCGGGGTTTCCGGGGTAGCTCTGGTAGTTGTAGATGACCGGGGTGAAGGTGGCCTCGCCGCGCTTGGGCACCGGCAGGAAGCAGGCCTGGGCGCTCACCAGCACGTGGCTGTCCCGCTCGGCCCACAGGCTCGAGCGCCAGCCCTTCCAGGAGCCGGGATCGTGCAGGTAGGAGCGGGTGCTCTGCAGCACGTCGGAGAGCGAGGCGGCCTCGAGCCCCTGGCCCCGGGCGTTGCCCACCCGCAGCCAGAAGCGGTCCGGGTCCAGGTCGGCGGTGGTGTCGGTGAAGTTGTCGAAGCGGATGACCGGCATGGGGTGCAGGGCGCCGTCGCTGTCCCGCACGCCGATGGTCATGTCCGAGATGTTGGGGCCCCAGACCGAGCCCTTGGTGCGGCCCGTGTCCTCCCAGGTGACGTTTACGGCGGTCAGGCCGTAGTCGTTCACGATCTGGTTGACCCGCTGGTCCCAGACCATGCCCTCCACCGTCTGGATGGTGTGGTCCATGCTGGGGGCGGTGCGTGCGAAGGCGGTGGTGGCGGCGAGCAGGAAGAGCAGGCGGGACATGGTGACCTCCGGTGAGGGGCGCGGCGAGGCGCGGACGGTCCCTCAACGGAGCGCGCCGGCCGAGGCTTACACTGGGGTGCGTCGCGTGGTGGCGTCGGGCCGCGAGGCGCAGCGCCTGCGCGCAGCATAGGGAGCGACCATGACCTCGCCGAACGCTCCTGTGCCCCCCGTCGATCGTGGCAGCTATTCGCCGGCGCTGGTGCACAGGGAGCTGGCCCGCGCGCCTGGCACCGAGCCCCCGATGGCGGGCGTCCACCGGGCGGCGGTGTTGTTCGCCGACATCTCGGGCTTCACCCCTCTGTGCGAGCACCTGGCCCGTCGGGGGCCGGCCGGGATCGAGGATCTCTCCGAGCTGCTCGATCGTTGGTTCGGCGGGCTCGTGAAGCTGGCCTCGGAGCACGGTGGGGACGTCCTCAAGTTCGCGGGGGACGCGCTGCTCGCGGCCTGGATCGTGGGTCCAGGAGAGGACCCCGCCGCCACCTGCAGGCGAGCGGCGGCCTGTGGTCTGGCCATCGCTCAGGGGCTGGGGCGCGGGCAGACCGCGGACGGGATCACCCTGTCCCTGAAGCTCGCTCTCGGCCTCGGTGAGCTTCACTGGATGCTGCTGGGCGACGTGGCCGGACAGCGCGAGCTGTTCGTCGCGGGGTCGTCCCTGCGGCAGGTGGAGCGTGCTCAGCGCGCCGCCAGCGCCGGTGAGCTCGTGCTGGCGCCGGAGGCGTGGGAGGCGGTGGCCGACGGGGCCTCTGGCCAGGCGCTGGCCGGCGGCTGTGTGCGGCTGTCGGCGGTGGGCGCCGCGGCGGGCTTGCCGTTCGCCGCGCTGCCCCCCGAGCCTCGGGGATGGCGGGACCTCGATGCGTTCGTGCCGGCGGCGGTGCGCGCGCGCCTGGACGCAGGCCAGGCGGCCTGGCTGGCGGAGCTGCGGCAGGTGAGTGTCGTCTTCGTGCTGCTGCCCGAGCTCGACGAGCGCACCGATCCCGCGGAGGCGCAGGCCGTGGTGGCCGCCCTGCTGTCGCTCTGCAGGGAGCACGAGGCCACCCTCAACAAGCTCTCTGTGGACGACAAGGGCGCCTCGGCCCTCGTGGTGTCAGGGCTGCCTCCGATGGCTCACCGCGACGATCCTCGCCGCGCGGTCGAGCTGGCGCAGGCCATCTCCACAGCGTTGTCTGCGCTCGGGTGCCAGCACAGCGTCGGTGTCTCCAGCGGCCGCGTGTTCTGCGGCACCATCGGGAGCAATGAGCGGCGGGAGTACACGGTGCTCGGGGACACGGTCAACGTGGCGGCCCGGTTGATGGTGGCGGCGGGGACGCACCCGGACACCGGCCCGCTGCCGGTGCTCATCGACGAGGCCACCGCGCGGGCGGCGTCGGGGAGGGCCCGGGGCCTGGGGCTGCGTCCCCTGGCGGCGGTGCGGCTCAAGGGCAAGCGCCAGCCCGTGGTCGTGCATGGGCTGGGGGATGCGGCCTCCAGCGAGCCCACACCCCTCGCGGTGCCTGCGGTGCCCCTGGTCGGGCGGCTCCCGGAGCGGGCGGTGCTCGAGGACGCCCTCGAGGCGCTGCAGAGCGGCCGTCAGGGCGCGGTGCTCATCGTGGGTGAGGCCGGCATCGGCAAGACGCGTCTGCTCGAGCACCTGCGGTCGCGGGTGGCGGCGCGGGGGTTCCGCATGCTGCAGGCCGCCGGTGACGCGGCGGACCGCAAGCGCAGCTATGGCGCCTGGCGGCCGGTCGCCGAGGAGTTGCTGTCCGCCCTGGGCCCGGGCCTCTCGAGTGACGGGCCGGCGTTGCGGCGTGCCCTCCAGGCTGGCGATCCCGAGCTGGCGACCCTGGCTCCCCTGCTCGGCGCCTTCCTCCCCCTGGACCTGCCGGACAACGACGTCACGGCCGGGCTGGCCGGCGAGATGAGGGCCGGGCACACCCGGCGCGCGTTCCTCGGTTTGCTGCGGGAGGCGGTCGGGGACGGTCCACTCGTGCTGCTTGTGGAGGACGCCCAGTGGATGGACTCGGCCTCCTGGGGCCTGCTCGCGAGGCTCTGGTCGGAGCGAGCGCGGCTGCTGCTCGTGGTCTGCAGTCGCCCCATCGCCGAGCCCCAGCCAGCGGATCTGTGCTCGCTCCGGGCCGACCCACTCTGCACCGAGCTGCGGCTCGCGCCCCTGTCCGAGGCCGACTCCCTCACCCTCGCCGCCCGCTGCCTCGGGGTCGAGGCCCTGCCTCCGGCCCTGGCCAGGCTCGTGGCTCAGCGCGCGGAGGGCCACCCCTTCTTCAGCGAGGAGCTCGTCTGGGCGGCCCGCGACGCCGGCTTGATCCGGGTCGTGGATGGGCGCTGCGAGCTGGCCGTCGACCCCGACAGCATGGGGCGGCTCTCTCTACCCGACACGCTGCAGGGTGCCATCACCGCGCGCATCGATCGTCTCCAGCCCCAGCAGCAACTGGCGATGAAGGTCGCCAGCGTCATCGGCCGCATCTTCGCGCTGGCTGTGCTCGACGGCGCCCACCCCATCGCCTCGGACCGCGCGCGGCTCGGCGAGGATCTCGACGTGCTCTGTGAGCGAAATCTCACCCGGCTGGTCCAGCGCAGCCCGGAGGTGGTCCATGCCTTCGAGCACGCCCTGACCCGCGATGTGGCGTACGAGCTGATGGCCTTCTCCCAACGCCGGCGCCTGCACCGCGCGGTGGCGGAGCACCTCGAGCGCGCCGCGCCCGAGCAGCACGCGCACCTGATCCCCCGGCTGGCCCACCACTGGCTGCGGTCTCTCGATGAGCGCGAGCCCGAAGCCGAGAGCGGGGCGCGCACCCTCGGCTACCTGGGCCGGGCGGGGGAGCAGGCCCTGCAGGACTTCGCCAACGAGGAGGCGGTGGGGTTCCTCGAGGACGCCCTGGCCTTGGACACCCGCCTGGGGGGTGCGGTGAGCCCGCTGCAGCGCGCCCGCTGGGAGGGTTGGCTGGGCCAGGCCTGCCTGCAGCTGGGGAGGATGCCGGCCAGCGGTGCCCACCTCGAGCGCGCCATCGCCATCCTCGATCGGCCGGTCCCAGGGCCCGTCGGGTTGGTGCTGCGTCTGGTGGGGGAGTCCTGGTCCCAGCTGTGGGTCCAGCTGGGTTTCGGCGGGCGGGCCGTCTCTGGCGACGAGGGCGTGCTGCTCGCGGCGCGGGCCTACGCCAGCTTGTTCGTGGTGCGCTACCAGGCGAACCAGGCGCTGCACACCGTCCACGCCGCGCTGCGCGGTTTGGCCCTGGCCGCCCGGTGCGACAGCCTGCGGGAACAGGCCAGCGGCCTGGCCACCCTCTGCCTCATCGCCGGGACGGTGCCGCTGCACGCGCTGGCCCGGCGCTATGAGCGGCAGGCCCTCGAGCGCGGAGAGCGCTGTGGGGATCCCGGGACCCTGGCCTGGGTGCTCGAGGTGCTGGGCGTCTACGCCATCGGGGTGGGGCGCTGGGACGACGTGGAGCGGGGTGTGGAGCGGGCATCGGCCATCGCTGAGCGGATCGGGGACGGTCGCCGCTGGGAGGAGGCTCAGGCCGTGCTGTCGTGGCTGGAGTACTTCCGGGCCGAGCCCTCCGCCGCGGCCGAGCGCTGGGCCAGCGTGGCCCAGGCCGCGCAGCAGCGGCGGGATCCGCAGCCCAGGATCTGGGGGCTGTGCGGCGTCGTGGAGGCTGGCTGGGTCGCCGGCTCGTCCTCGCTGGAGGCCTGCCTCGAGCTTCTCGCGGAGGCCCGAGAGCTGCTGCCCGACGACATCTATCGGGCCGAGGCCATCCGAGCCCTGGGCGTCGCCGGCGCCATGGCTGCCCGCGCCGGCCATCTCGAGCAGGCCCGTGAGGCCGCCATGGCGGCGCTGGAGGCGACCCGTGGCTTGATGCCGACGACCTTCTACAGCTTCGAAGGCTACGCAGGCGTGCTCGAGGTCCTGATGGGCCTGGAGCTGCGGGACCCCGGGGATCCGGTCCTCCGTCGAGCCCGTCGTCGGGCGTGGTGGGCGCTGGCGGGCTTCGCCAGGGTCTTCCCCATCGCCGGCCCGCGGATCGCGTTGCTGTCGGGGCTGTATGCGTGGTCCCGGGGGCGCCGCGCTGCGGCCCGTCGGCGCTGGCACCGCGGGCTCGCGCGGGCCCGGGCCATCGGGCTCCCCCTCGAGGAGCTGCGGCTGCTCGACGCCCTCGCGCTCGACGGCGAGCCCCACGATGAGGCCAACGCCGCCGCGGCCAGCGCCGCCACGAGCGTGGACCGCGCCCGGGTTCGGGCCTGGTGGCTCGACTCGGCGGGCATCCTCGGGGAACCCTGACCGGGGCGCCCCTGTTAGGCATCCATCGTCCTCTGGCCCGGGAGCAGGCCCATGCCCGCAGACGTTTGGTTCGCCCCCCTCACCGAACAGCACGACGAGGACGCCATCCGCGCCCGCGTCGGGGCTCTGTTCGACGCCGCCGGCTTCGGCCCGATGATCCGACCCCGGGGCCTGGTGGCGGTCAAGGTCCACTTCGGCGAGCGCGGCAACCACAACTTCGTCAAGCCGCGGCTGCTCTCCCCCATCATCGACGGCATCGAGGGGGCCGGGGGCAAGCCCTTCTGGACGGACACCAACACCCTGTACCTGGGCCAGCGCTCGAACGCGGTGGACCACATCAAGCTGGCCGAGGAGCACGGCTTCACCGTGGCCGACACCGGGGTGCCGGTGGTCATCGCCGACGGGCTCACCGGCCGGGGTGAGGTGCGGGTGCCGGTGCCCGGTGTGCACAGCCAGGAGGTGGGCATCGCCCCGGCGGTGGCCGAGTCCGCCGCCCTCATCGTGGTCAGCCACGCCACCGGCCACCTGGTCGCGGGCTTCGGTGGGGCCATCAAGAATCTGGGCATGGGCCTGTCCAGCCGCAAGGGCAAGCTCTACCAACACTCGGTGGTCAAGCCCCGGGTGGACACCCCCATCTGCATCGGCTGCCGCACCTGTGTGGCCTGGTGCCCCACCGAGGCCATCACGATGCAGGGCGAGGTCGCCCACATCGATCCGGAGGCCTGCATCGGCTGCGGTGAGTGCCTGGCGTCCTGCCAGATCGGCGCGGTGCGCTTCCAGTGGCGCATGGCCTCGAAGGGCCTGCAGGAGCGCATGGCCGAGCAGGCCGCGGGGGTCGCCAAGCGCCTCGAGGGGCGCATCGGGTACATGACCTTCGTGATGGATGTGGGCAAGGACTGTGACTGCCTGGCCTCCAACCCCGCCGACGTGCTCATCCGCCGCGCCGGCATCCTGGCCTCCAAGGACCCGGTGGCCCTCGACCAGGCCAGCCTGGACCTCGTGGAGCAGCACCTCGGCGGCCCCCTGCGCCGGGCGGCCTACGACATCGACTTCGAGCCTCAGCTCGCCGCGGCCGAGGCCCTGGGGCTGGGCTCCCGTGCCTACCGCCTGGTGGAGGTGGAGGCGTGATCCGGGCAGCGTTCGTGATGTTCGCGCTGGGCTGCAGCGCCCCCGGGCCCGCCCCGGAGCAGGTGCAGGCCACCAGCGACGGCTTCGTGATCCGCGAGAGCCGCGAGATCATGAGCACGACCTTCGAGCTCACCGTGGCGGCGGGCCCGGACCAGGCTCCGGCAGACGTCCGCCCGGCCCTCGAGGCGGCCCTGGACGAGGTGGCGCGCATCGAGCAGGTCATGTCGCCCTACATCAGCGACAGCGAGCTGTCCCTGGTGAACGCGGCGGCGGGGGGCCAGCCCGTGGTGGTCTCGGCGGAGCTGTTCGGGTTGGTGGAGCGCGCCGTGGCGCTGTGTGTGGAGACCGGCGGGCTGATGGACGTGACCTTCATGCCTCTGGGCCGGCTCTGGGACTTCCGCACCGATCCCTTCGTACCCCCCGGCGAGGAGCAGATCGCCGAGGCCAAGGCCTTGGTGGACTGCGGCGCCATCGAGCTGGACAACGCGGTGGGCACCCTGCGCCTGCCCCGCGATGGCATGGCCATCGGGCTGGGCGCCATCGCCAAGGGCTACGCGGTGGATCGGGCCTCGGCCACCCTGTCGGCCGCCGGCTTCGCCAACCACCTGGTCAACGGCGGCGGCGATGTGCTGGGCCGCGGCGTCAAGCCCGAGGGACCCTGGGTGGTCGGCGTGCGGGATCCCCGCGGAGACCAGGGCGCGCTGATGGGCCGCATGCCCCTGCAGGACCGCGCCATGGTGACCTCCGGCGACTACGAGCGCTACGTGGAGGTCGACGGCGAGCGCATCCACCACATCATCGACCCGCGCACGGGCCGCCCGGCCCAGGGCCTGGTGTCCGTCTCGGTGGTCGACGACAGCGCGGAGCGGGCCGACGCCGTCGCCACGGCGCTGCTGGCCGCGGGGCCCGACGAGGCCGCGGCGCTCATCGAGGCTCTGGGTGTGCAGGCGGTGACCGTGGCCGAAGACGGCGGCGTCTCCGTCACCGCGGGCCTGCGCAGCGTGGTCCAGCTCGACGAGCCCGAGCCTACGCCACCTCCTCCTGGAACACCGTGACCCGGGCGTTCCGCCCGCGAGCCACGCTCTGCTGCCACTGCAGGTCGGCCGCGGCCGCCCCCTGCTGACCCGGCAGGTTGTGGCGCAGCGTCGCCCGGGCCTCCTCCCAGCGCTCCAGCAGCTGCGGCCGGTCCGCGGGGGGCGGGTTCGCCTCCAGCAGCGCCATGCACTTGCGCAGATCCGCCAGGTGGCCGTTGAAGTCGCCGGTGCGCCCCAGCTCGAGCATGGGCTCCCAGAAGCGCAGATCCTCCCAGGTCTTGGCCACCGCCGCGGCGCAGCCCTCGCAGCCAGCGATGTCGCCCATGCCGAAGATGGCCAGGGCCTGGGCGGCGCCGTCGTTCCGGGTCGCTTGCTTCAGGTGGCGCAGG
This sequence comes from uncultured Enterobacterales bacterium, assembly GCA_964481655.1. Classification (GTDB taxonomy): domain Bacteria; phylum Myxococcota_A; class UBA796; order UBA796; family JAFGLY01; genus CALDOK01. The sequence goes on from CAYZVO010000134.1 coordinate 21,040, forward strand.
TGATCGTCGAAGCTCCGGGGCCAGCTCTCGTCGGCCTGGGAGGGTTCTTCGACGTCCTCCTCCTCCCGCTCGGCGGCGGAGAGCGCCTCGATGGGGACCAGATCCTCGGTCACGTCGTCGAAGGCGTAGGGGTCGTAGTCGTCCTCGAGGTCGTCGACGTCTTCCTCGGCGGGCATGGCCACCAGCATGTCGGCGGTGACCTCGGTGACCTCCTCCTCGTCCTCGAAGTCGTCGATGTGGATCTCGACGCCCTCGTCCAGGTCGCCGTACGAGGCGCCCTTGGGGTGGAACAGGCCGGTCCAGTTGGCTGGGGATGAGGTCATGGCAGCACCCTGCGGCCACAGTGGGGATGCCGGGCGCGGAGGCGCGCGTGGCCGCTCCATCAGCTCATCGGTCGCTGGCCGGATCCAGTTGAGGGAGGGGCGCTACCACTCCCGGGGTGCCGCGGGGGCGGATCAGCTGTCGATGCAGGCCTCGACGTCCCAGCCCTGGTCGTACTCCAGCAGGTAGCAGTCCACGGAGTCGTCGTAGGTGTAGGAGATGCCGTCTTCTTCGCCCTGCCACTCGATGTGGACGCGGATCTCGGCCTCGCCCACGTCCTGGCGGCTGTTCATCTGGCCACAGCCGGTGACGTCGGCCCCGTGGACCTCTTCCCCGTCGAGCAGCACGACGGTGTGGCTGGCGAGCCAGTCGGCGGACAGGTCGCAGGCCTCTTCTTCGCTCAGCCCGCCCAGGAAGCAGCCGGCGAGGGGGAGGGCGAGCAGGGTCGGGATCAGGGGGCGGCGGGACATGGGAGCCTCCAGGCGGTCGATGTCCCGACATACCCTGGGGGCCCGGGGTGTCAACCGCGGAACGCCGGGGGGTCAGCCCTCGCTGGGCGGGGTCTCGGCGGGGTGCAGCGCGGCGTGGATGCTCGCGGCGAGCTGCGGCCCGATCCCGGGCACCGCGGCGAGCTCTTCGGGGCTGGCCTGGACGACCGCCTTGGCCGAGCCCAGGGCCTTGAGCAGCGCGGTGCGCCGGGCCGGTCCCACCCCGGGCAGCTCCTCGAGGGCGCTGGTCAGGGCCCGTCGGCTGCGGACCTGGCGGTGGTAGCGCACCGCGTAGTCGTGGCTCTCGTCACGGAGGCGCTGCAGCAGGCGCAGCGCCGGGTTGGTGGCCCGCAGCCGCACTGGATCCTTGATGGCCGGCAGGACGATGCGGTCCAGGGCGTCGCGTTTGCCCTTCCGCTTCTCGCCGCGGGGTTTGGCGATGCCGATGACGGGCAGGTCGTGCAGGCCCAGCTCGGCCAGGATGGCCTGGGCGGAGCTGAGCTGGCCGCGGCCACCGTCCACGACCACCAGATCCGGCAGGTCGTCCTCGGCGATGGCCCGGCGGTAGCGGCGCCCCAGGATCTCGCGCATGGTGCCGAAGTCGTCGCTGCCCACCACGGTCTTGACCTTGTAGCGGCGGTAGGAGGGCTTGTGGGGGCGGCCGTCCACGAACACCACCATCGACGAGACCGGGTCCGTGCCCTGCAGGTTGCTGTTGTCGAAGCACTCGATGCGCCGGGGCGTTGCGGGCAGGCGGCAGACCTCGGCGAGGGCCTCGAGGGCCCGCTGGCGGCGGTCCTCGTCCGAGGTGCCCCCGATGAAGCGCTCCCGGGCGTTGCGGGCGGCCAGCTCCACCAGCCGCAGCTTGTCGCCCCGCTGGGGGCGGTGCAGGCGCACCCGGGTGCCCCGCCGGTCCCCCAGCAGCTCCTCGAGGGCGGTCCGGTCCTCGGGCTCCACCGGCACCAGCAGCTCGGGGGGGATGCGCTCGCGGGGGTTCTCGCCCTCGGCCGGATCGTAGTGCTGGTTGATGAGGGTGGAGAGCAGGCGGGCGTCCTCGTGGAGGGTGCCGTCCACCCAGCGCACCAGGGGATCCTGCAGGAACCCGCCGCGCACGGGCAGCACGGCGGCCACGGCCCGATCACCCTCGCGGAACAGGCCCCAGACGTCCCGATCCGCCAGGCTCTTGTCCACCACCCGCTGGCGCTCGACGGTGGCCTCTACGGCCCGGATGAGGTCCCGCAGCCGGGCGGCCTCCTCGAAGCGCTCCTGCTCGGCCATGGCCATCATGCGCTGGCCGAGGCGGGCGGTGAGCTCCTTGGAGCGGCCGGCCAGGAACAGGGCCGCTTCCTCGGCGACCTCCATGTAGGCCTCGCGCTCGACCGCATCCACGCAGGGGGCGGTGCAGCGCTTCATCTGGTGCAGCAGGCAGGGGCGGGTGCGGGAGCCCAGGGTGCGGTCGCTGCAGCGGCGCAGGGGGAAGTGGCGCTGCACCGCGTCCAGGGTCTGTCGGGCGCGGGCGGCGCTGTGGTAGGGCCCGAACCAGCGCGCCCCGTCGCTGCGGATGCTCCGGCGGAGCTCGAGGCGGGGCCAGGGGACCCGGAAGTCCAGGCGCAGGTGCAGGAAGTTCTTGTCGTCCCGCAGCTTGGCGTTGTAGCGGGGCTGGTGCTTCTTGATCAGCGTGTTCTCGAGGATCAGCGCCTCTTTCTCGGTGGCGGTGAGCACCACCTGCACGTCCCGGATCTCCCGCACCAGGGCTGGGACCATGGCCCGGCTGTCGTGGCCGGCGAAGTATTGCTTGACCCGGGCTCGCAGGCTCAGGGCCTTGCCGACGTACAGGACCTTCCCCCGGCCGCTCAGGAAGAGGTAGACCCCCGGCGAGGTCGGCAGGCGGGCGACCTTCTCGCTGAGGGTGGGCTCGGAGGCCATGTGCCTCAGGGGCTGTCGCCGATGGTGAAGGCGTAGGGGTCCTGCTGGGCCAGCTGCTCGCCGGTCAGGGTGCGGCAGGTGCGCATCTCGCCCTGGACCAGGCACAGCTCGTGCTGGGCGGTGTCAAGGGGCACGGGCACCCGGGTCGGCGCCATGCCCTGGTCCCGGCGGTCCAGCTCCACCCGGGCGTTCTCGAGGTCGGTCCAGATGGTGACCTCCGGCGCGTCGGCGGCGGCGGAGGACGAGGACAGGACCTCCTCGCTCGGCTCGTCGTCGCTCGGGGTGCTGCTCGGCAGGGGGGTCGATTCGTCGCTGTCGCCGCTGTCGCGCATCATCAGCCAGGCCAGCAGCGCGGCGAGGATCACCGCGGCCAGGAGCGGCTTCCAGGGCAGGCCGGTGCGGCGGATCCGCATCTCGCGGATGGGATCGCTGGGCATGCTCGCGGCGACCTCTTCGAGGGAGCGGGCGGGCTCGGTCCACTTGCCGGCGCCCAGCTCCTTCTCGCGCTCGTGGCGCTCGGAGATGCCGACCCCGTCGAGCCAGGCGTCGTCGTCAGCGGCGGCGGGGCGGCGGCCCAGCAGGTCGCCGTCGTCCTGGGCAGGGGTGGGCGCGGCGGCCGCCTTGCGGCGGGCTTCCTCGGCCAGCTCCTTGGCCAGGGCGCGCTTGCGCTCATCTTCCTCGGCTTGCTCAGCCTCGCGACGGGCTTCATCGGCGGCGGCCTGCTCGGCCTCGCGACGGGCTTCATCGGCGGCGGCCTGTTCGGCCTCGGCCTGTTCGGCACGCCGGCGGGCTTCGTCGGCGGCGGCTTGCTCGGCGTCGCGGCGCGCCTGCTCGGCGGCGGCCTGCTCGGTCTCCCGCTCCGCGGCCTCTCGGGCTTCGCGCTGGGCCTCGGCCTGTTCCCAGGCCTGCTGGGCAGCCTCGGCTTCGGCGCGCTCCCGAGCGGCCCGCTCCCGGGCCTTGCGCTCGGCCTCGGCCTGGGCGTTCGCGGTGCGCTCGGCCTCGGCCTGCTCGCGGGCCTCGGCCTCGGTCTGCTCGCGGGCCTTGCGCTCGGCCTCGGCTTGCTCCCGGGCCGCCGCTTTCTCCTTCGCCTCGGCGGCCTGGCGCTCGGCGCGCTCCCTGGCGGCCAGGGCGCGGGCGGCGATCTTGGCCTGGCGCGCTTCTTCGGCCTCGACGCGCTTGGCGGCCTTGGCCTGGGCCCGCTGCTCGAAGTGGCGGGAGAACGAAGAGGTGAAGGCGGACCAGGCGGAGGCCTTGGGGGTGGAGGGCTCGAGCTCGGTGCCTTCGGGCTCGTGTTCCAGGGGCTCCGGGTGGGAGGATGGCGGGGGCTCGGGGTCGGGCGCAGGCTCCGGTTCGCTCAGCTCGGCTTCGACGGTGGCGGGTCCGCCGG
>CAYZVO010000135.1:0-13991 GCA_964481655.1 uncultured Enterobacterales bacterium
CACCCAGCCCGACGCCCTGGATGTGGAAGGCCAGTACGCCTGGACCGCCTGGGACGGCTCGGAGCAGGCGGTCTACCTCTCGGTCTTCATGGACGACGGCGAATTGGCCTACGCCACCCCCATCTGGATCTCCCAGGACTGCGACAGCGACTACGCCGACGACCCCGAGGGCTACTGCGAGGGCCACACCGGCGAGACCGACGTCCCCGACGACACCGACGAGACCGACGACCCGGACGACACCGACGACAGCGCCGAGGACGACACCGGCGAGAGCAACTTCCGTACCTGCGGCTGCCTGGGCAAGTCCCAGGGCACCCAGAGCGCGGGGCTGTTGCTCGGCTTCGGCCTGCTTGGTGGGGCGGCGTTCCGGAGGCGGGAGGGGTAGGGGGCGCGCGCATTGTCCAAGGCGCGGTTCTCGAGTTGGGGGGGCTGGGTCTCTTGTCTTCGCTGCGCGGACCGGCAGCCGTGGCCGTAGTCAGCGAAAAGCCAGGAAAAAAAAAAGAATGGCCAGATCCACGTAGTCGTTGGCAGCTGTCTGCGACCCCCCGTAGGTTGGTTCCGTTCCCACGGGAGGTCGACCCAGAACCGCGCACCTGGCACCGCCAGGCGAGAGCACTCGAGGCTCGCGGCACAGCTGTGCCGCGCCCTCGCTGCCCTCGCGGGGGTGGGCTCGTTCGCCTGTAGGAATCGTGGACGACAACGAAGAATCAACCCTTCTTCCCCTGTTGGGAGGCACCCTATGGCTACGAGTGAATATTTCCGACTTCTGGATCCCCTGGCCCTCGTCGCGAACCAGACGCAGGACCGTGACCAGGTCATCGACGTGGGCAGCTACACCGAGATGCAGGTCAACTTCCGGGTCCTGAAGGCCGGCTCCGCCGGCAACCTGCAGCTGCAGCACGCAGCGGTCAACGAAGAGGACGCCTGGCTCGACCTGGGCTCCCCCAACAGCCTGTCGGGCACCACCAACGTGGTCATCTCCATCTCCACTTTCCTGCGCTACGTGCGCTGGACCACCGACGGCGCCGTGGCCGGCGCCCCCGTGGCCCTGGTGGACATCATCGCCAAGGGCTGAGCCCCTCTCGTTCGACGTGAAGGCGTGCGCGGCCGCTGCGGCGGTCGCGTGTGCCCGCAAGACCCTGGTATCTTCCGGTGGACGGCTCTCTCCGTGGCGTCATCGCCACGGCCCGCCGGCTCGCCGGCTCACGGGCACGACCCGTCGAGACACGCCGTGGAGCATGGACCATGAGCAGCACGAGCAACAGCGGACGGCGGGGCGAGCTGCTGACACCGGGCATGGGAGGCGGGGAGCTGCTGCGACCCGATCCCACCAAGGTCCTGCTCAGCCACGAGCAGCCCGCGCAGCCCTGCCCTCACCACGGGGAGCCGATCACCAGCGATCGGCCACGGTGGGCACTCCAGGGCCGTCGCGGTGAGGTCCTCCGCCCTTCGGGCCGGGGTGAACTCATCGAGCCCACTCCCCCGGGGGTGAGCGCCAAGCACCGGGGTGAGCGCATCCTGCCCTCGGGCCGTGGTGAGCGCATCGAGCCCGGCAGCCCCGCTACCCGTCGCGCGCATCGCGGCGAGCTCATCCACTCATCTGGCCGTGGGGAGATCCTCGAGCCCACGCCCGCCGAGGCCCCGCCCGAGACCCCCCATCCCCGCTTCGAGGCCCAGCTCGCCGCGGGTCGCCGTCGGAAGCCCCGTCATCGCCAGCCTGGCGAGAGCGTCCTGCTCACCCGGGGCAACGGCGAGCTGATCGACCCCGACGAACGCAGCCCCCGCCGCCGGGGCGAGCGCATCACCCGGGGCAACGGTCTGCTGCTGACACGGGGCAACGGCGAGCTGCTGGTGCCCGGGGCTACCACCACCAAGAACCGCGGTGAGCTGATCACCCGCGGCAACGGCACGCTGATCGATCCCGACGCTCCCGTGACGCGACGCAGGCACGGCGGGGAGCTGATCACCCGGGGTGACGGCGAGCTGATCGAGCCGCTGAAGCCTGGCGAGCGCCGTAAGCACCGCGGCGAGGCCATCGTCCCGACTGGGCGCGGCGAGCTCATCGCGCGGGGCAACGGGATCCTCCTCGTCGCCGGCCAGGAGCCCGAGCGCCACCCCCGCTACGGCGAGCGCCTGCGGCCTCTGCGGCCCGGAGAGAAGAAGAAGCACCGCGGCGTGGCCATCGTGCCCTCGGGGTGCGGTGAGATCATGGAGCCCGGTAGGCGCCCCACCAAGCCCAAGCACCGGGGCGAGCTGATCACCCGGGGCAACGGCCTGCTCATCGAGCCGGGGCCCATCCGCGCCACCCAGCGCCCCGGTCCCGAGCTGATCACGCGGGGCAACGGCGAGCTGTTGTTGCCTGGGGCCACCACCACCCGCACCCGCGGCGAGCTGATCGCACGGGGCAACGGCGAGATGATCGAGCCGCCCAAGCCGGGCGAGCGGCGTAAGCACCACGGCGAGGCCCTGGTCGCTGGGCGACGCCCCCAGCGTGTGCCCCACCGGGGTGAGCTGCTGCGGCCCGGGTCCACCGCGACCAGCAACCGTGGCGAGGTCCTGCGGCCTGGTGCCACCACCACCGACAACCGTGGCGCAATCATCCCCCGCGGCGGTGGGGAGCTGATCACCAGCCTGCGCCACGGAGAGCGCAGGAAGCACCGCGGCGTGCCCATCAACGCCGACGAACGCATCGTCGAGCCCAGGGGCATCGGCGAGCTGCTGCTGCCGGGCTCCACGGCCACCAGCAACCGCGGTGAGATCCTGCGACCCGGCGGCGCCACGACGAAGCGCCGAGGCGAGCTGATCACCCGGGGCAACGGGACCCTCATCGAGCGGGGCAACGGACAGCTGATCCAGCCCATAGGTCGCGGGGAGCGGCTGGTTCCCGGCCGGGATGCCCTTCGACCGGGCAAGCCGGCTCCAGATCCGCGCCTGCGTCACGCGGGCGAGCGGATCGAGCCGGGCAGCCCGCTGCCGCGAGGCAACGGCGAGCTGCTGCTGTCCCGGGACGAGCTGGAGGCCCGGGGTGAGCCCGAGCAGCCCAGCGGTGCTGTGGCCGTGATCCGGCCCCGGAACCGGGCTGGGCGGAAAGGCGAGCGCATCCTCCGGGGCGGTGGCGATCTGATCACCCCCTCGAGTCGGGGGCTGGTCATGTCCAATGGGCCCGATGACCAGCGCGGTTCTGCACCCCGGCGGCATCGGGGTGAAGTGCTGGGTGATGGACGCTCCAGCGATGAAATGAATCGTGATCGAACGACCTGTGGCCCAGGCACAGGCCCCCGCCGTAGCGCTCGGGAGGCCGGGGACAGCTCGAGCGTCGAGACCAAGCGGTTCGGCCTGAACTTCCTCCGGGACATGGGCTTCGAGCAGCCCGCGACGAGCCCGGTGATCTACGACTGGCGCGTCGGCCACTTCGGCGCTTCCCTCGAGGACGCTGGCCGAAACGGGCTCGGAGCCCAGGTGGTGCGGCAGCTGGGCGGGCGTGACCTGTTCTGGGGTGCGCTGGTGCCCACCCAGGACATCGGACCGAACCTTGGGCTCGGCTACCAGGTCGAGCGCCAGGGGCCCCATGCGCTGTACGACTACGACAACGTCGAGTCCTTGGCTCATCAGTTCGAGCTGGCCAGGGAGAACGGTGTCAAGCTCATCTACACGTTCCTGGACCAGACCGGGGATATCGACGCGCCGCCGGCCGATCCTCCACCAGCACCCGAGCTTCGGGTGTTGCGGGACGGCGAGGCGTTCTTCCACACGGTCGATCCCCGGGATCGATCCCTGTCTACGCGCTGTCAGCTCGTGGGGCCCTGCGCCAACCTGGACTGGAGTGGGCTGCACCTGGACAGAGCGGATTGGTCCGGCGGGGTGCCTGCGCGCTTTCCTGTGATCACCACGTCGTCGACGACCGGGCGTCTGCCGAGCATCCCACGGGGGAGCGCCGCCGAGTGGCACATGCAGGCCCTCGATCTGTCCAGCGGGTACAAGCAAGCGCTCGTCGAGCAGATCGCGGAGCGGGTGGGGACGATGTTGCAGGATGCGTATCGCCGCTGGCGCTTCCAGGTCGCCGAGTCGCCCCAGGTGGGGGGCATCGACCAGGTCGTGGATGCCATCGAGATCTTCAACGAGATCGACGACAAGGTGGTCTATCTGAACGCCGACGGAGACTACGACCCCGATCTGAGCGCGTACTTTGTCGGCCAGGCCTACGCGCGGGTCGCGTATGTGCTCCGTGCAGCCCTCGACGCCATCCCTGGCGGAGAGAACGTGCGCCTGTTGCTGCCTTCGGTCTCGAGCTACAGCGATGTGACCGACGCCCCGAACAAGGGGTGGGAGAGCCATCGGGACTTTGTTCGGGGCGTGGTGAAGTACGCCGTTCAGTACTTGACCGACGCCAGGTTCCTCGGCGAATCTGTCTCAGACTTGACTGGATACGTTCAAGGAATCGACTACCACTTCTACCATGTGGTGGCTGACGACCTTAGGCATATCGCCTACCTGCCACTGGAGGTCGAAGAGCTTCGACGGGCCGTGTGGGATGGGGTGAACGACTCGGTGGAGGATCTCGAGCTGGAGTATCCACTCGTCTCGGCTCATCTCGCCAACGAGTTTCCAGTCAGTGTTTTGGAGAGCGGGACCTCCGGCTTCGAGCGGAACCCGGTGGTCGTGTTCCCGAGCTTTGTTCCGGGCACGATCGACGCGGAGACCTACCAGGCCCACGAGGTCTGGCGCAGGCTGGGCGGAGCGCTCGCTTCGGACGCCGGCATCGCGGGGTGGCACGCCTGGATGTCTGGCTCCGAACGGACACTGTGGCAGGGCTTCGGGCTCCGCGACGATGTCACTCTCGCCACCGGGACTCCCTTCGACGCCGCCTCGTCCATACCACGCCAGTCCTGGGGCGCATACCAGCGCGTCACCCAGCTCCTCGACGGTGTCGTGACCGGCAGGGTGGTGCTTCCGACGGCGTCCAGTCGGGCCAGCCTGGACAGCCAGATCTCGGTGTGGAACGCCCTGGGAGCAGCGGCGGGCGCCTCACCAGGATTCGTGGTGATGGAGTATCAGCTACAGAGCGGGACTAGTGGCCGTCGGACCTCTTGGGCCTACCTGGTCCTGTACGATCCGACCCTGGCGGACGACAGCAGGTATGAGCTCTGGGCCCGTTGGACGTTCATGTCCGGGCTGGCGGAGCAGGTGGATACTACCGTCGGGGTGGTCGGTGAAAGCAGGAGCGTGCGCGTCCTCATCCCCGGGGCGGGGATGCAGTACACACTCCCCTCTGCGGTGTTCTCCGCCGCGACCAGAACGGTGGTCTATCCCCGGACGAGCTTCCGCCCCCGGGGGGCGGATGACCCGATTCTCATCTTGTCCTCCGAGCGGATTTCTTGGGCTCTGCAGCCAGCCTAAGACGGCCTTTTGGAGCAGATGTGTCGTTGTTTCGAAACGCCCGGGTTCGAACCGAAATATCGTTTCGGTATAGAACTCCTCGAGATGTTCTGGGGGCGTCGGCCCTGCTCCCAACGGTCCATGCCTGGTCGTTCGTGTTTGCCGCAACCGCTCTGCACGTGGGTGGTTGCGCTTGCGAGCCAGTGGTGCACGAATCGCCGCCTCCGGAGCCCGACACAGACTCCCGCGATGCCGACACCGACACGGGCGAGCGTGAGCTCGAGCCCTGGCCTCCCTGTGCGCGGAGACCCGTAGCAGACGCCGCACCTCTTGGGCTGGTGGACCTTGCCACAGCAGATGTGGCGTCTGTGGAGGCCTTCAACATGTCGGCGGTTGCTTTCGGTGATGCGAACGCGGATGGATGCTCCGACATCGCCCTTGGAGAAGTGCATGAGACCTTCTGGGTCGCGGGTCCCCCTCCATCTCCAATGGCACTGGAAACAGGCGACGACTGGACGGCGATGCTGGTCGATATCGACTTCGAGGACTATTCTGGGGGGGCGGTAGCCGTCGGAGACTTTGACGGTGACGGCTTTGACGACCTCGCGGTTGGCGCGCTCTACGGCGGTCCCACCGACGAGGGCGCTGCGTACATCGTGTACAGCCCTGTCGTGGGCGAACACAGCCTGGCCGAAGCAGATGCGACTCTACTGGGCGCTGGGAAATCGACGCCCTACGAGATGTCAGCTGGCGACATCGACGGCGATGGGTTGGACGATCTGGCCCTGACCTATCGCCCCCACTACAGCAGCCCGGACCAGGAGGGGAAGGTCTACATGGTCTATGGGCCGATGGAGGGCACCGCGGAGTTGTCGCAGGCCAGCTCGGTGGTGGTAGACGACAGCATGGATGAGAGCCAGAGCTCATTCGGTATGACGATGTCGATCCGCGGTGACTTCGACGCGGATGGACTGTCGGACCTGGTGGTGTCGGCGAAGCTGCGCCAGACTTGGGACAACGGCGTCGTCTACGTCCACATGGCACCCTTTGTCGGGCCGGAGTTCGTCTCGGATGCGGACGCGACGTTTGTGGGGCCCAATGGCTCATGGGCTGGCACGGCGATGTCTGCGGGCGGGGACGTGGATGGCGATGGGCACGACGACCTGCTCATCGGTACGTCGGTCGAATCGGCCGGGCGCGCCTATTTGCTGCGGGGACCGCTCGATGGGGACTACACAGCCGCGTCGGTCGATGGCACAGTCTACCTGCTCGAGTCGCTCTCCTACTTTGGCTGCGCGCTGACGATTGAGCAGGATCTGGATGGGAATGGTCAAGAGGACATCGTCATCGGGTCGGCGCACAGCAGCCTCTACACCCCGGTGCCCAGTACTGTGTTCGTGTTCTACGACCCCCCGGAAGGAACCATTGAGGCTGGAGACGCTGACGCCTTCATCCACTCTCCATCCGGGGGGGACTATGGCCTCATGGAGGGCATGGGCTCCATCGTCGAGCCCGTCGGCGACACCAACGGAGACGGCTTCGACGACATCCTGGTTGGCTCGGGAATGAACTCGTCGTACTACATCCTCTTCGGCGGCCCGTTGTAGTTACCACCGTTCATCAGACAGACGCGCGCACACGCCGAAGGCGCGCCTTCGGCGTCAGACACCAGCCTTCGGCGCGCCTTCGGCGTCAGACACCAACAGCCTTCGGGCCTTCGGGGCCTTCGGCGTCAGACACCAACAAACCAGATACTCTGTGCCCATGGCCCGTCCTCTTCGAATCGACGCCCCTGGCTGCTGGCACCACATCTACTCGCGCGGTGCGCGCCGCGCCCCATCTTCCAGACGACGCGGACTGCCTGGCATTCCTCGATCTGCTCGGGTCAGCGTCTGAGCGGTACGGGCTCGAGGTCCACGCCTATTCGTTGATGCGGCCTCTACACCCCGGAACATGGGACCACCTTCGTGTTCTACGACCCTCCTGTGGGAACCATCGACGCTGGCGACGCGGACGCCTTCATTCACTCCGAATCTGGAGTCGAGTACGATCTGATGGAAGGGGTACGCGGTGTGGTCGAACCCAGCGGTGATGTCAACGGAGACGGCTTCGACGACCTTCTGATCGGTGGGCTCATGAGCGCCAGGTACTACCTTGTCTATGGAGGCCCAGTCTGAGGTCGCGGGGCTGGCTGGGAGGTGTGACCGACGGATTACCCGCTGACCAGGCCGAGAGTGGGCGCTTCGTGGATAGGGCTCGGTGGACGTGGCGCTGGCTGTCGATCGACGATGGAAGTGTCGGCTCACGTGAGCGGCGCCCGTTTCCCTGCTACCATGGTGGCTCATCGGGAGGCGATCATGGCGCTCGAACCGCACCGGGGACCCATCACACTGCTGGCCCTGCTGCTGGCCACCGGCTGCCCCAAGGGCAACCCCATCGACACCGCCGAGACCGAGGGCCCCGTGACCATGGAGCACTGCGGCACCATCGAGGGCGAGGAGACCTGGTCTGCGGACGTGGGCCACCTCATCACCTGCGACGTGGTGGTCGAGGGCACCCTGACGGTGGAGCCCGGGGTCGAGGTCTACGCCGAGCAGGGCACGGCCCTGCGGGTGCAGGGCGGCACGATCAACGCCACCGGCGACCAGAACACGCAGCTGCTGTTCGCCAGCGCCGAGGGCTTCCCGGTGGCCGGGGACTGGGTGGGGATCACCGGCACCGACGGCGACGTGAACCTCACCTACGTGACCGTGCGCCACGCCGGTTCCGAGGGGGCGCTCGTCGCGCTGTCAGGCGGCACAGCGGCCCTGTCCGGGCTCATCCTGAGCAACTCCACCGACAAGGGCCTGTACGCCGAGGGCACCGAGTTCTCTGTGCTCGAGGAGATCGAGGTCGCCTACGCCGAGGAGCCCATCACCATCCCCTGGCCCGCGGGGGAGATCCTCTCGGGGGTCTACCTGGACCAGGTGGACGGCGCGGCCGTGCGACTGCTCGGGGATCGCCTGGCGACCCCGGTGGGCCTGGGGCCCATCAACGTGCCCTGGCTGGCCGAGGGGGTGACCGTGGTGGACGGCGGGGTGCTGTGGGTCGAAGAGGGCGCCATCCTGGCGGTCACAGGCGACATCACCGTGCAGGAGGGCGGCTCCATCGTGATGCGCGGGGTCAGCGGCAACACCGCGGCCCTGCTGGGCTGGGAGGGCACCGAGTTCTCGGTCAGCATCGAGCGCGACGCCACCCTGGCCGACTTCCGCTGGGCCAGCATCGCCGGGGGCGGGATCGTCTCCGACGCCCTGGACCTGTCCTTCCGCTACACCGAGCTCACCGGCGCCCCCGGTGTGGGCCTCGACATCACGGGCAACGTGGACAGCTCGGTCTACTCCCAGCTGGACGGCTGTAGCTTCGAGGGCGCCGGCTACGGGCTGGTGGTGCCGCTCTGGTTGCTCCCGGTCGTCGGAGACAACGACTACAGCGGCGCGGCCTTCGACGGCATCGTCGTGAGCGGTGGGACCATCGAGCGGGACGTGAACCTCGAGGGCTGGCCTGCCGACGCGGTGCTGGTGGACGGTGAGCTGGTGCTGTCGAGCGGCGCCACCAGCCTGAACGGCGCCGGCACCCTGCAGTTCGTCGACGGCGGTGGGCTGATGATCGACGGCGCCCAGTTCCACGCAGGCGGCGTGACCTTCACCCACCAGGGCGCCACCCCCGGCGGCTGGGAGGGCATCTCCGTCGGCGCGACGGGGCTGGAGGTCAGCTTCGACGACATCGTGGTGGCCTACGGCGGCGGCTGGGACGGCGCGAACCTCACCCTGGGGCGCTCCGCCACGGTGCAGGGCAGCACGTTCAGGGACTCGGCGGGCTGGGGCATCTTGATCGACGAAGGCGTCGAGGCGGACCTGAGCGGCAACACCTATCGGGACAACGCCCAGGGGGATGTGGGCCCGTAGGGGAGGGGTTCATCCCCTCCCGCCGCTGACCCTCGTTCTCCGCACCCCGGCGCCGATCAGGCCGAGCAGCCCGAGGCCCAGCCCCACCGCGCTTCCGCCGACGCCGCTGCAGCCACAGCCCTCGAGGACGCTGTCCCTTGGCTTGTCCGGTCGCCCGTCGCAGTTGCGATCGTCGGGGGCGCAGCCGTCGCCGGTGTCCACGTAGGCGGTGTCCAGCACCGGCGGATCGTCGCTGCAGCCGCCGGGCTCATCATCGACCCACAGCTCGCAGCCGCCACCGTACTGGTAGGCGCCGGTGCTGGGCAGGGCCTGCTCATCGCCGCCGCGGGTGACCCACAGGAAGCGGTAGGGCACGCAGCCGCTGCCGGCTGGGGTCTGGACCCGCCAGCCGCCTTGGCTGTCGCTGCCGACGTAGCGCTCGAGCTCGATGCAGTCCGTGTCGGTCTCGACCCCGAACCAGGCCGGGGCGTCGTCGTCGAAGGTGGCCAGGAAGGTGACCTGGCCGCTGGGGCGCTCGGGGGTGTGCACGCCCATGGCCACGGCCTGGTGGGGCCGCGAGGCGCCGCCGCCGAAGTCCTGGGTGTAGTAGACGCCTTCCACCCCGCAGCCCAGGTCCGAGAACCCCGCGCTCATGATGTTGGAGCGGTGCCCGGCGCTGCACATCCAGCCGTCCCAGACCGCCGCGGCGTTGTTCGCGTAGCCCCAGGCCACGTTCTCGCCGATGGTGGAGCCGTTGTAGTAGGGCCAGACCCGCTGGGAGAAGCTGGTGCCGTCGGAGCTGTCGTGATCCATGAAGTTGTAGCGAGCCATGTCCTCGCTGTGCAGCTGGGCGATCTCGGTCAGGCCGTCGTGGAACAACAGGGGCGCCTTGGCGGTGCGCTCGCTGCTGGTGAAGCTGCTGGTGGAGCAGGCGTACTCGCTGCCCCAGGCCATGGGGTCCACCCGCACCAGGTTGGTGTAGGTGTGCATCTCCCGCTGTGCCCAGGTGGGGCGGCCCTGCTGGACCTCGCCGTAGCTCACGATGGCCAGGTGGATGACGGCGCTGGCGGTGATGGCATCGATGGCCGGCTCCGGAGTTGCAGACCTTGACGGGCGTGGGGCCAGGGTGGGTGGTAACCTGTGCCACGCTCTCACCGCTCCTCCTGCTCCGGACGCCATGCCCACGCCCCCCTCCGAGCGCGCGACCCTCGGTTCCGCCGAGCGCCTGCACGGGCGCGCCAACGAGCTGCGGCTGCTGTGGGAGGCCTTCCACCGTGCCCAGCGGGGCGGGGTGGTCCTGGCCCTGGTCAGCGGGCCCGCCGGCATCGGCAAGACCCGGCTGGTGGAGTCGCTGGTAGAACCCATGCGCATCGAGGGCGCCCGCGTGGGCCGCGGCGGCTGGGTGCGCCAGCGCACCGGCCCCTTCGAGGGTCTGCTGGGCGCCCTGGACGCGGTGGTCAGCCAGCTGCTCACCGAGCCCGAGTCCGCCCGTGACGACGTGGCCGCCCTGCTCGAGCAGGAACTGGGAGACGGTCTGTCCCTGCTCACCGGCCTGCTCCCCGAGCTCGAGCTGATCTGCGGCCCACGCCCGCCGCCGCCCGCCATGGCCCCCCAGGAGGCCCAGCAGCGCTTCCAGCTGCTGGTCCACCGGCTGGTGCACAGCTTCGCGCAGCAGGCCGATCCACTGGTGCTCTTCCTCGACGACCTGCAGTGGGCCGAGAGCTCCAGCCTGCGGCTCATCGGGCGGCTGGCCACGGCCTACCAGGGCCCCGGGCTGCTGCTGGTGATGGGTCTGCGCACCGAGTGTGAGGGCCCCTGCCTGGATCTGCCCGCGGTGCGCGGCGCCCTGGGCCTGGTCGCCGACGACGCGCGCCACCTCGAGCTGGGGCCCCTGCCCCGGGAGCAGGTGGCCGGGCTGGTGGCGGAGTTGGTCGACGCTCACGTCGAACGCGTCGCCCCCTTGGCGGCCCTGGCCTACGAGCTGGCCGGGGGCAACCCCTGGGCGGTGCAGCGCCTGCTGGTCAAGCTCCACGCCTTCGGTGCCCTGCGCCTCGAGGGCGAGGTCTGGCGGTGGGATCTCGACGCGGCCCGGCGGCTGGCCGCGAGCCATGATGAGGACCAGGTGGTGGGCAGCTCCCTGGCCACCTTGCCCGAGCCCACCCGCGAGGTCATCGAGTTGGCGGCCTGCCTCGGCCCCGAGCTGGACCCCGAGCTGCTGGCCCTCGCCGCCGGCTGCGACACCGAGCAGCTCACCGAGCTGCTGCGCCCTGCGCTGCTGGGAGGATTGCTTCGCGATCAGGGCACCGCCGAGCAGGAGCTGGCGCTCTCTCGCCGCTGGCGCTTCGCCCACGACCGGCTCCACCAGGCCATCTACGCCTCCATGGGCGAGGAGCGTCGCCTGGTCATGCACCGCCGCATCGTGCGGCGCCTGCGCCGGTCCTGGAACGCGGACCCCAGCACCCGGGTGCTCTTCCCCCTCGCCAACCAGCTGCACCGCCTGCCCGCCCGGGGCGAGAAGGCCGGAGCGCGCCAGGCCCGCATCGAGCTGCTCACGGCCGCTGGCCGTCAGGCCGTGTCCGGCGCCGCCTGGGAGTCGGCCCAGCACCACCTGAAGGCCGCCCTGGACGTCGGGGCCGGGCGAGACCCCGCGCTGGCCCTCGAGCTGCGCCGGCTGCTGTCCCAGGCGCTGCAGGCCAGCGGTCGCTTCGACGAGGCCGAAGACCTGCTGGCCCAGGCCGGTGAGCTCGGGCTCGGGCGCGAGGACCGTGTCGCCCTTCGCGTGCAGCGCGCCAACCTGTTCATCCACGCGTCCCGCTACCTCGAGGCCCTCGCGGAGGGCATCCAGGGGCTGGCGTCCCTGGGCATCGAGCTGCCGCCCATCGACGACGCGGTGGCTTGGGGTGCGCTGGTGGGCGAGGAAGCCGCCCGGCAAGCCCGCCTGCTCGAGGGCCGCAGCATCGAGAGCCTGGCGTCCGGTCCGGATCTACCCCCCGGGGATCGGGCCCTCGAGCTGGCGCTGCTGGGGGCCATGGCGCCCCCCTCCTACGTCGTGCCCCACACCCTGCCCTGGGTCGCCATGCGCATGGCCAACCTGTGCATGGAGCACGGCAACGGGGATCTGGCCGCCCTGGCCTTCTCCTTCCAGGGCTTGTTCAGCTGCGCGTCCGGGCAGTACGCCCGGGGTCAGGCCTTCGGCAAGCTCGCCCTGGAGCTCGAGCAGCGGCTGCCGGATCGGCGCCTCTACGCGCCGACCATCCACCTGTACGTGAACTTCGTCAACCACTGGACCCGCTCCCTGGACTCCGGGCTCGAGCTCGGCCTGCGCGCGGTGAACGTGGCGCTGCAGCACGGGCAGTTCGACTACGCCGGATGGCTGGCCATGAACGGGGCCCTGGGCCTGCTGTGGCGGGGCCACCCCCTCGACACGGCCCTGAGTCGCTGCGTGGAGCTGCTGGAGCTGTGCCGAGGCACCATCTGCTACGACGACACGGTCACGGTCACCTCGGCGGTGGTGCTGGTGATGGCCCGGCTCGCCGGGCAGGGCGGTCGCCTCGCGGAGTTGGGGTTGGGCGACACCGACGCGGACGCCCTCGCGGCCACCCTCGAGCACTACGTCGTGGCCCGGGCTCACGTCCACCTGGTGCACCTCGTCGAGGCTGTGCTCACCGGCGATCCGGTGAGCGGGCGCCACCACGCCGACGCCATGCTCCCCGATCTGGCCACCGCCGCGAGCATGGAGTCCCTGGCGGAGTTCGCGCTCTACCACGGCGTGCTGCTGTGCCTCGAACATGAAGCCGGCGGCCTCTCCGCGCCCCCCCTCGAGCCCCTGCGGGAGCACGCGGAGCAGCTCCGCGGCTGGGCCGAGGCCTGCCCGGCCAACCACGCCCACAAGCGAGACCTGATCGACGCTGAGCTGCACGCCCTCGAAGGCCGGGCCGAGTGCGCTGTGGTGTGCTTCCAGCAGGCCATCGAGGGCGCGGCCTCCCAGGGCTACCACCAGCTCGAGGCCCTGGCCTGCACCCGGGCGGCTCGCTTCCACCGCGGGGCGGGCCACGATCGTCTGGCGGCGCTGTTCGAGCGCGGCGCGACCGAAGCCTGGACCCGCTGGGGCGCGGCGGGAGCCGGTCCTGGTGTGGACGACCTGTCGAGGGCGACGCCCACCGAGCCTGATCCCCGCGCCCAGGTCGTGGAGGCGGGCCGAGCCGCGCGCCACCTGAGCGACGGTCTGACCGACGGGCGCCCGGGACAGCTGCTGGCCCGGCGTGTGGCGATCTTCGCCGGCGCGACCCGCGTCGGCGTCTTCCTCGAGCATGACGATGAGCTGGTCCTCGTCACCCAGCTCGGTCCCGACGACGCCTCGGTGCCCCGGCCCCTCACGGCCTGCCACGACTGGCCCCGCGCCCTGGTCGCCGCTGTGCACACTGAGCGCCGCCCCCGCTCCGACGCTGGCTCGGCCCTCCCGGGCACCGATCACGACGCCCTCGACGCGGGCGCCCCGTCCTGGCTCGCGCTCCCCCTGGACGGGGGCGGGGTGGTGTTGCTCGAGCACAGCGGGGCCGACGCCGCCTTCGCCGGGATCGAGCTCGACGCCCTGAAGGCCCTGTCCGAGCTGGCGGCTGCGGCCCTGGGAGAGCTGACCCGCTTCGACGAGCTGGCGCGCCTGGGCCGGGCCCGCGCGGCCCGCGCGTG
>CAYZVO010000135.1:14001-25112 GCA_964481655.1 uncultured Enterobacterales bacterium
CCCCCCCCCCCCCCCCCCCGCCCCCCGCGCCCGGCGGGGGGGGGGGGGGCCCGGGCCCCGGGCCCCCGGGGGGCTCACGCTGGCCCGCCACAGCGAGACCCTGCAGGCCGAGGTGCTCGAGTGGGCCGGGGATCTCGAGGCCCTGCACGAAGAGCACCAGAGCACCCTCGAGGCCCTGCTCGATGGCGTGGTCAGGGTGGACCTGCAGGGGCTGATCCTCTACGCCAACCCGGCCGCCGCCCGCATCACCGGCTTCACCGCCGACGAGCTCGTCGGCGCCATGGGCACGGAGCTGCTCGAGCCCCAGGACCCTCGGGGCGCCAGCCTGCGCCCGGATCGTCCCCGCCAGCCCCTGGGGCGGCCCTCGGACGCGCCCTTCCACGCCCTGCTGCGCCGCAAGGACGGCTCGCGGGTCAGCGTGGAGTTCCGCTGGTCCCCGGTCTTCCGGCCCGACGGCTCCCTCGAGGGCGGCGTGATCGCCATCCGCGACACCACCCGTCGTCAGCAGCTCGAGCAGCAGCTGCGCCAGTCCCAGAAGATGGAGGCCATGGGGCGCTTCGCCGGCGGCATGGCCCACGATCTCAACAACCTGCTGGTGCCCATCCGGGGCCACCTCGAGCGCATCTTCGCGGGCGCGGGCAGCGACCACGAGCTGCGGCGCCGCTCCCAGGCCGCCGCTCAGGCCGCCGAGCGGGCCACCGCGCTGGTCAAGCAGGTGCTCGCGTTCAGCCGGCGGGCCGAGGTCTTCAAGCGACCCCACGACCTGGTCCCCATCGTCGACGACGTCTGCCAGTTCCTGCGGCGCTCCATGGACCGGGCCATCGGCCTGGACTGGACCCCGCCTCGGGGCGACTTCTGGTTCCTCGGCGACGCCGGCCTGGTGCAGCAGGTACTGCTCAACCTCGGCCTGAACGCCCGGCACGCCCTCGAGGCGGCCCAGCGTGACGGCCTCAGCGACGCCCGCATCGACATCGAGCTGTCCCGCGCCGGCGCGGACGAGGCCGCGGCGCTGCCCTCCGGCCTGCCGGATCCCTGCCTGGTGCTCACCGTGCGGGACAACGGCGTGGGCATGGACGAGCAGACCCGCGCCCGGATCTTCGAGCCCTTCTTCACCACCAAGCCCGCCGATCAGGGCACGGGGCTGGGCCTGGCGGTGGTCTACGGCATCGTCGACCAGCACGGCGGTCGAGTCCAGGTCTGGAGCGAGCCGGGGCGTGGCGCGGCCTTCACCTGCTACCTGCCCGCCTGCGAGCCCGATCGGCAGCCGGTGCCCACCGAGCCGTCGCCCCCGCTGACCCGGGGCGGCGATCGCACGGTGCTGGTGGTGGACGATGAGGACGCCGTGCGCGAGCTGGCCCGCGAGGTGCTCGAGGAGTTCGGCTACCGGGTGATCGAGGCCCCCGACGGTGAGACCGCCCTCGATCTGCACCACAGCCACGCCGCGGCGGTGGATCTGGTCCTGCTGGACCTGAGCATGCCGGGGCTGTCCGGCCCCGAGACCCTGCGACAGCTGCTGGATCGCGACCCGGGGCTGCCGGTGGTTCTGTGGAGCGGCTACTCCGCCGAGGACGACCTCCCGGCCTCGGTGGGGGCCCACGCCCGGGCCTTCCTCGAGAAGCCCTTCGAGCTCGCGGCACTGGTCCGCACGGTGCAAGAGGTGCTGGAGCGAGGCGGGGACCCGGCGTAGCGAGGCAGACAGCCTGCCGGATCCCTCCCCGGACCCCCGGCGGGGTGGGTTAACCGTGTAGGGTCCGTCAACCGCAGGAGCCTTCATGCGACCTCCCACGCGACGCCAGTTCATCGGCGCCAGCGCGGCGGGCGTGGCTGTTCTGACCGTGCCACGCTTCCTCACCGGCTGCGCCAAGGATGCGCCCATCGAGACCGCCATGACCACCACCCCCGCCAACCCGTTCCTCACCTGGTTCGGCATCGACCAGGCCACCATCCAGACCGTGCTCACCGAGCTCACCAGCCGGGGCGCCGATCAGGCCGAGCTGTACTTCCAGCACAGCCGCTCGAGCAGCCTGACCCTGGAAGACGGCATCGTCTCCAAGGCCAGCTCCAGCGTCGATCTCGGCGTGGGCCTGCGCTGCGTGGTGGGCGACCAGACCGGCTACGCCTTCACGGAAGACCTCACCCTCGAGTCCATGCTGCAGGCGGCCCGCACGGCCAGCTCCATCGCGGCCGCGGGCGGCGGCCCGGCCATCGAGTCCATGCGCTTCGTGGAGCACACCGGCCTGTACACCCTGGTCACCCCCCTGGCCGATGTGGGCGTCGCCCAGAAGCTCCCCCTCATCGAGAAGATCGCCTCCCAGGCCCAGGCCGCCGATCCGGCCGTCGAGAAGGTCCGGGTGGTCTGGTCCGACTACGAGGACCACATCCTGGTGGCCGACATGACCGGCGCCATGCACATGGACACCCGCCCCATGACCCGGGTCTGGTGCACCGTGACCGCCAAGAAGGGCGACGAGACCCAGAGCAACAGCTCCAACCTCGCCGGCCGCCGCGGCTTCGACCACTACACCCAGGAGCAGATCGACCTGCTGGTCAAGCAGGCCGTCGATCGCACCATGATCCTCTTCGAGGCCCGCCGGCCCCCCGCTGGCGAGCAGCCCGTGGTCCTGGCCGCTGGCGCCTCCGGCATCCTGCTGCACGAGGCCATCGGCCACGGCATGGAGGCCGACTTCAACCGCAAGGGCATCAGCATCTTCGCCGACATGATCGGCAAGAACGTCAGCTCCGAGCACGTGACCATCGTGGACTCGGGTGTCGAGCCCAACGAGCGCGGCGCGCTCAACGTGGACGACGAAGGCGTCGAGGCCCAGCGCACCGTGCTGGTCGAGAACGGCGTCATGAAGAGCTACCTGCACGACGGCATCTCGGCCCGGCACTACGGCGTCGCCCCCACCGGCAACGGCCGCCGCGAGTCCTTCCGCCATGCTCCGGTGCCTCGGATGCGCTGCACCTTCATGGAGAACGGCCCCCACGACCCCGAAGAGATCATCGCCTCGGTCAAGAACGGCATCGTGGCGGAGACCTTCACCAACGGCCAGGTCAAGATCGGTGCCGGCGACTTCACCTTCTACGTGAAGAACGGCTGGCTCATCGAAGACGGCAAGAAGACCGCCCCCATCAAGGACACCAACATCATCGGCAACGGCCCCGACGTGCTCTCCAAGATCACCATGGTGGCCAACGACTTCCGCCTGGACACGGGCGGCTGGACCTGCGGCAAGGATGGCCAGGGCGTGCCCGTCTCCCAGGGCCTGCCCACCACCCTGGTCTCCTCCATCACCGTCGGAGGCGAAGATGCCTGACCAACTCCTCGAACGCGCACAGCAGGCCGTCGAGCTCTGCAAGACCGCCGGGGCCGCAGACGCCTGGGCCCGCGCCAGCCGCAACCGCTCCGTGGAGTTCACCACCCGCGACGGCACCCTCGAGAAGGTCCAGGAGTCCACCTCCCGGGCCCTGAGCGTGCAGATCTACGCGGAGGGCCGCTATTCCCAGCACTCCACCACGGATCTCCGCCCTGAGAACCTGCAGGCCTTCATCGACGAAGCCGTCGCCCTGACCAAGGCCCTGCAGCCCGACCCCCACCGCACCATCCCCGATCCCGCGCTCTTCGAGGGCCGGGCGGACGTGGATCTCGAGCTGGTGGACGGCGGGCTGGGCGCCCTCACCCAGGCCCAGCGCCAGGAGTGGTGCGAGGCCATGGACGCCGCGGCCGGTGACCACGAGACGGTCATCTCCACCGAGAGCACCGTCCAGGACGATCACTACATGCTGGCCGCGGCCAGCTCCAACGGCTTCTCCGGGACCTCCCAGGAGACCGGCGTGTGGATGATCTCCTCGGTCTCCCTGCAGGACGAGGGCGACAAGCGCCCCTCGAACTACGACTACCTGGGCGGCCACTTCCTGGCCGAGCTGCCCGATCCCTCCATCGTGGGCGCCAACGCGCTGAAGCGCGCCATCGCCCGCCTGGGCTCGGTGAAGGGCCCCACCGGCGTCAAGACCATCGTGGTCGACCCCCGCTCCGGCGGCCGCCTGGTGGGCTCGCTGCTGTCCCCGGCCAACGCCCGCTCCATCCAGCAGGGCCGCTCGTTCTGGGCCGGCAAGATCGGCCAGCCCCTGGCGTCCGACAAGCTCACCATCATCGACGATCCGCTGCTGGTGCGCGGCTTCGCCTCCCGCCTGTTCGACCGCGAGGGCATCGCCGCCAGGCAGCTGCCCATCCTCGAGGGCGGCGTGGCCAAGAACGTCTACGTCGACACCTACTACGGTAAGAAGGCCGAGCTGACCCCCACCACCGGCTCTCCCTCGAACAAGGTCATCACCTTGGGCGACAAGGACCTGGCGGCGCTGATCAAGGACGTGGGCGAGGGCATCTACGTCACCGGATGGCTGGGCGGAAACTCCGACGGCACCACCGGCGACTTCTCCTTCGGCCTCGAGGGTCACCTCATCGAAGGCGGCGAGATCGGCGCCTGCGTGGGTGAGATGAACGCCACCGGCAACCTGGTGGACCTGTTCATGAACCTGGCCGCCGTGGGCAACGATCCCTGGATCTACAGCTCCACCCTGGTGCCCACCCTGGTGTTCGACGGCGTGCAGATCAGCGGAGCCTAGGTCCCGCGGGGGTTCGGCCATGGCTGTCCTGCGCACCTTCGTGTTCTGGATCTTCACCGCCCTGTGGACCGTCGTGGTCCTCGGGGCGGGCTGCCTCACCAGCATCCTGACCCTGGGGCTCATCCGCCATCGGCTGGCGTCGGTGTTCGGGCCCATCTACGGGCGGCCGTGTCTGTGGGTGGCGGGGATCCGCTACGAGGTCCAAGGCTGGGAGCACGTGGCTCAGCCATCGGCGCGCATCATCACCTTCAACCACGCCTCGTTTCTCGAGGTGCTGATCTTCGCGGCCCTGGGCATCCCCCGGTTCAGCTACCTGGGCAAGAAGTCCTTCGCTTACATCCCGGTCATGGGCCAGGCCTGGTGGCTGCTGGGTGGGCGCTTCGTGGACCGCCGCAACCGCAAGCGGGCCATGGCCAGCATCCGGCAGCTGGGCGATGATCTGCGCACCCACGGCCTGAGCACCCTCATCGCGCCAGAGGGCACCCGCACCCGTGACGGGAAGCTCCAGCCCTTCAAGATGGGCGCCTTCCACATGGCCCTGGACACCAAGGCGCCCATCGTGCCGCTGGTGTTCCACGGGGTGTTCGAGATGCTGCGGCCCGATGACTGGAAGCTGAGTCCAGGGACGGTGAGGATCAGCATCCACCCGGCGGTCGACACGAGCGGGTGGACCCGGGAGAGCCTGCGGGAGCACAGGGATGCGCTGCACGCGGACTACGAGCGGTGGCTGGCGGAGGGGTAGGGGTCCCTACTCGGTCACCAGGCTCAGGATCAGGTTCGTGTCGCTGATGCTCGAGACGTCCTCGTCCACCGTGGTGTCCACCCACTGCAGCTTGCCTTCGAGCTCGTCGCTGTCCGCCTGGTAGCGAGCGAAGGACAGGCCCAGTGCGCAGGGCTCGGCCTCGCAGCCGGGGATCTCGTACACCTGGCCATTGCTCCAGCCGGCGGAGAAGCCGGTCTCGTGCATGGCCAGCTCGATGGTGAGGTCCACGCCGCTGTCCTCCAGGATCAGCTGGGCGGGGAGCAGCACCTCGAGGGTGTCCAGGCAGGCGTCGGCCACGTGCACGTTGGTGTAGCCGTCGCCGGCGTCCGGGTAGGTGATGAAGCTGGGATCGTCGCTGGGCTCGTTCACCACCAGGGTCGCGGCCTGCTCCGAACCTTCGAAGCTGACCGTGCCCTCCCACAGGCCCAACAGGCCGTCCCGAAGCTCGGCGGCCGTGGCCTCGGAGCCATCCTCCCATGAGGCGGCCTCGCTGGCGGGCTCGCCGCAGTAGTCGGCCAGGTCCGGGCCCAGGCAGCCGATGGCGAACGCGAGGGGGCAGGAAGCGATGAGCAGGGTGCGCATGGGTCTCTCCTTGGTGTGCCCGGGTTGGAAGCAAGGAGCGTGCCTACGTGAAAGTCCAGGTTTGTCGGTGGATGGCCCGTCAGGTCACCGTTGGGATCGCGATCTTGGCGTCATGGCCGCGCTTCCGTGGACCTCTCGAAACCGGTATACTCTGCTGCGAGGGGGCGGCGCGCTTCGCGCCTCCCGGATCAGCGCCGCATCAGCGGTGTGAACCCAGATTCCGAGGTGCGAGATGAGTCGATCTGGCCAGAGCCTGTCGTGGGCGACCGGTGTGGTCCTGATGTGTGTGGCGAGCGTGGGGAGCGCGACCGCGCTGGCCGCGGACTGGTCGGAGATCCTGCCCGCCGACGCGGTGGACAGCTACCTGCCGGGCGAAGATCTCTCGATCATGGTGGTCGCCGCGGGCGACGAGGCCGAGTGCGAGACCGCCGCGCAGGCGCTGACGGTGGCGCTCAACAGCGCGGACAAGGCCAAGGTGGTGATGCCCGACGACTCCCTGGGGGACATCGCGGCCCTGGGCGACGCCGACATCGTCGCCCAGGCCACCAAGCTGCCCGTGGACCTGGTGGCCGTCGCGCGGGTGTTTCCTGCGGGTGACGACCTGTACTCCCTGGTGACGACGCTCTACGACAAGCAGGGCGAGGTGGCGGGGGCTTTCACGGCGACCAACCAGGAGGCCCTGGTGGCGCAGGCAGGTCAGGCCGCGAGCGGGGTGACCAGCGCCGCGGCCGACGCGGTCTCGGCCATCGCGGGCCATGTGGCGGAGGATCAGGAGGCGGCCTGGGCGGAGTTCGAGGAGCGCTTCGTCTGGTTCCAGGGCATGGCGTCGGTGAACGCCAGCACTGGAACGGTCGTGAGCACCTGGTCCGTGCCCTACAAGGGCAAGTACAAGGAGCCGCTCAACGGCGCGGACTTCTACTCCTACCTGGGTCGGGAGGACTACGCGGAGACCTACCGGAAGAGAGCGCGGAACGGGACCCTTCTCGTGACCGGCACGCTGGCCCTCGCGGGGGCTGGTGTGATGTTTCACGTGGCGGATATCGATCCGATCTCCCCCAACAAGCCCGTGGCCTTCGTGCTCTACGGCCTCGCAGGGGTCGGCCTGGTGGGCTCGGCGTTCGTCGAACCCACCCACCCTGTGGATGAGCCAGATCGGCTGCGCATGGTCGAGGAGTTCAACAAGAACCTCGCCGAGGAGCTCGGCCTCGAGCCCGTCAGCCAGGGCGTCGAGCCCATGGCGGCCGAGCCTGACTTCAGTCTGGCGGTGGCCCCCTACGCTGCCCCCGGCGGCGGTGGGCTGGCCGTGGGCCTGACCTTCTGATGCGCACCCTGGTCCTCGCCCTGGCGTTGCTGGGCGCACCCGCGGACGGCGCCGGGTCCGACGACGACCCGGTCGCGGCCATGGAGGCGATGCAGCAGGCGCTGTTCGACCGCGTGGCCCCGTCGGTGGTGTTCATCTCCAACGGACAGAGCTTCGGCTCCGGCGTGGTTGTGGCCGAAGATGGGCTGCTGCTCACCAACCGCCATGTGGTGGGGGAGGGGGACGCGCTGCAGGTGGTCCTGCAGGACGGCACCCGGCTCGACGGCTTGGTGCAGGCCCGCCACGATGAGCTGGATCTGGCCCTGGTGCGGGTGGGCGCGGTCGGGCTGCCCGTGCTGCCCTGGGCCGATCCTCGCTCGCTGCGCGTCGGCAGCTGGGTCGCCTCGGTGGGGCACGGCAGCGGAGGCATCTGGACCTTCACCACCGGCATGGTCTCGAACATCTACCCATCCGGCGCCGAGCGGCCGGTCTTCCAGACCCAGATTCCCTTGAACCCCGGCAGCTCCGGCGGCCCGGTGGTGGACCGAGAGGGCGAGGTCGTGGGGATTGTGGTGGCCGGCATGGAGAGCTCCAACAGCATCAACTTTGCCATCCAGGGTGGGGTGGTGTTGCGGGCCTTCGATGAGCTGGCTTCCCTGTGCGACTGCCTGGTCGTGCGCACCCGGGCGGGGCTGCCGGTGTTCGTGGACGGCGCCATGGTCGGCAAGGGACCCCAGGTGCTGGTGTCTGTCGACGACGGCCGCCACACCGTGTTTGCGGTGGTGGACGGGGCGAAGGTGGAGCGCACGGTGACCTGGCCCGACGAGCGCACCGTGGAGCTGGAGCCCTGAAGCACGGCGCCGGACCACGGGGGCCCGGCGCTCGGTGGGAGGGTGGGGTCGCTACTCGGCGCCTTCACCCTCTTCGAGCTCGCCCGCGGCTTCGGCCGCGCGCTTCTCCTTGCGGGCCTCCATCAGCGACTCGGCGCTCATGATCTCCATCAGCTCGACCTCTTCGGGCGTGTACTGCCGCGGGCCGTCGGGCTTGAGGCGGGCCATGGCCACGCGCTCGGCGCCGGCCATGCGGGCCACGTCCATCATCTTGACGATGCGCTCGACGGTCACGTCGGGGTGGGCGTCCACGAAGACCACGCGGGACTTCTTGAACTTGAGCCGCACCCGCAGCTCCTCGTAGACATCGTCCAGCTCCATGGGGAGCTTGTTGAGGCCGTAGCTGCCATCTGTCCAGCCCATGATGACCAGCTGGTCTTCGGGCATGTCCTTCTGCTCGACGACCTCGGTCTTCTTGGGGAGGTTGGCGGCGATCTCGTCGATCTTGATGGGCACGGCCACCATGAAGATGATGAGCATGACCAGGACGACGTCGATGAGCGGCGCGACGTTGATCTCGGAGCTGGGGCCCGAGGCTTCGCCGGTGTCGAGTTTCATGCCCATGGCTACTCCTCCCCGCCGTCGTCGCCGCCCGCGTCGTTGGGCTTCTCGGCAGCGATCAGGACCATGGGGACGCCGTTCTCGGCCATCTTGTCGGTGACCGCCCGGAACGAGCCGTAGTCCAGATCGGCGTGCGCCTTGATGAGCAGGGACTTCTCGGGGTCCTTGCGCAGCTCGGCGTTGATGTCGTCGACCAGGGTCTCGAGGCTCGATTTCTCGGTGTCCACGAACGGCTGGCCCATCTCGTTGATGCCGACGACCAGGTGCTGGCCGACGTCTTGAGTGGAGGTGGCCGTGGTGGACGGGGGCAGGCGCACGTCGATGCCCGAGGACAGCATGGGGGTGATCACCATGAAGATGATCAGCAGCACCAGCACCACGTCCACGAGGGGCGCGACGTTGATGTCGGCCATGGGGCCGCCCTTGTTGCCTCCGACCTTGGCACCCATGGGGCTAGTCCTTCTGGGAGAGGGCGCCAGGCTCGGAGGTCTCTTCCTTCTCCAGGAGCACCTTCTCGATCCAGTCGCCGAATTCCTGCACGGACACGCTCATGTCGTTGATGATGTGCTCGGCCCGGTTGTTGAAGAAGTTGAACAGCCACACACCGATGATGGCCACGGCGATGCCGAGGGCGGTGGTGACCAGGGCCTCGGCGATACCGCCGGAGACGGAGGCCAGACCGCCGGAGCCGGACTCGGCCATGCCCGCGAAGGCGTTGATGATGCCGAAGACGGTACCGACCAGCCCGACGAAGGGGGCGGTGGAGCCGACGGTCGCCAGGATGGCGGTGCCCTTCTTGAGGTCCAGGGTCTCGCGCATCGCGGCGCGCTCCATGGCGCGGTGGGCGGCGTCCTTGCCCGGGCCGTCGAAGCGGACGGCCAGCTCCTTGAGGCCAGCCTCGAGCATGTGGCCCAGGTACGAGAACTTGTACTCGGCCTGCTGGGTGAGCTTCAGCGCGCCGGTCACGTCCTGCTTGCCCAGGTGGCCCATGACGGCCTCGGCGAGCAAGCGGCTCTGCTTACGGGCCTTGTGGTACGTGATGGAGCGCTCGATGGCCACGTAGACCGAGGCGATGGACATGGCGAACAGGGTGAGGATGACCGTGATGGCCACGACGCCCATGTGTGCCCAGATTTCTTCGAACGAAAAGGACATGGTGGAAACCTCTGCGGGGACGAATCAACCGGTGAGTCGATAGACGATGACGAGCACGAACTGGGCCTTGACCTTCTGGCCGTCGACCTTCATGGGATAGAAGCGCCACTTCCACGCCGCTTCGAGCGCGGACTCGTGGTAGATGGCGGGGCAGCTCTCGAGCTTGACGTCGTAGGGGACGCCCTTCTCGTTGATGAAGAAGCGCACCTGGCACCGCTCTTCCGCCATGTTGAGCTGCTTGGCGGCGTCGGGCATCTTCGGGGAGACGCGCTTCTTGACGGTGACTTCGGACCAGTGCACCGCGCGGACCTGGGAGCTGCCGCCCAGCTCACCGCCGGGCACGCCGCCCAGGGTGCCGCCGAGCACGCCGCCGGCCACGCCGCCTTCGACGCCGCCCTCCACACCGTGGTTCTGGTGCTTGTACTTCTTGGCGTCGTCGAGATCCTGGCGCAGGTCCTGGACCTCGTCGAGCTCGACCTCTTCTTCCACGTCCAGAGGATCGACCTCTTCGGCGTCGTCCTCTTCCTCTTCCTCGGGCTCCGGGGTGGAGGGAGGCGGAGGCGGGGGCGGTGGGGGCGGAGGCGGCGGTGCGGCTTCTTCCTCGGGCTCCTCGGGCGGTGCTTCCTCGAAGAAGCTCACCTCGATGGGACCGTCTTCGTCGAGCACTTCTTCTGCGACTTCGAAGCTGGCGAAGGCCAGGGCACCGACGAAGGCGCCATTGAGCGCCAGGGAGAGAAGGACCGAGCCGGCTTCGCGCTGGGCACGGATCTTCCTCGTACGACCGATATCGTCGAACATGAGTCAATCCTCCTTGCGTTTCCGGCGATCAAACGGTTGAGCGGGCGTGGGCTTACGCCGCTCGGGCTGCCGCGGGTCAGGCCTGCGGCTCGAAGGGGGTCTCCTGGGGACCTGCGGCGGTCTCGGTGAGCTCCGTGATGCGGCGCTCGGCCTCGTCCAGCTTGTCGTGGCATTCCTGAACCAGGGCCACGCCTTGCTCGAAGAGGGTCAGGGCCTGCTCGAGGGGAAGCTCGCCCGAGTCCAGCTGCTTGACGCGCTGCTCCAGTTCCACCAGTGCCTGCTCGAAGCTGCGCTCCGGCTGCTCGGCGGCGGGCTGGCCTTGCTGGGTCATCGCGTCGGTCCGAAGGGGGCTTGGGGTGAACCACGGGGTCGCAGGGACCCCTGGCTGGCAACGAGGGATGATAACACCACGTCCACTGACGTGGGTTCAGTGTCC
>CAYZVO010000136.1:0-25093 GCA_964481655.1 uncultured Enterobacterales bacterium
GCCCCACTTGTGCCCCACGCACGACCCCCTTCCGTGGTAGAATGCCCACGCCCGGAGGACCCGACATGAACGCCACCCGCTGGTCTCGCCTCTTCACGCACATCGTCGCGCCCCTCGCCATGCTGTTCTTCTTCGCCGGAGTGCCCCAGGCGCTCGCCGGCGACGTGGAGTACCGCAGCGAGGTCACCACCCGCGACGGGAGCACCACGACCACCCGCACCTCCGAGCACAGCCACGGCGGCCGGGTCGACAGCTCCCAGCTCCAGCAGGGTCAGTTCTACAAGTCCGATCCCCACTCCTGGACCCGCTCCAGCAGCCGCACCTACTTCGACGACGGCAAGCAGGTCCAGGCCCGCGACCGCGCCAGCGGCGTCCCTGTTGGCGTGACCCTCTACCAGGACAGCGGCGAAGCCAATGTCTGGAAGGGTGAGACCGAAGGCTGGGCGGGCAAGGCCAGCCTCGCCACCGTGGGCGCCGACTACCTGGTCAAGGGCAGCGTGGGCAAGCAGGACGGCAACTACTACGCCAAGGGGCAGCTCCGCGGCCGCGCCTACCTGCTCAAGGCCAACGTCGAGAGCGCCAAGATCGGCGTGGGCAACGACAACCTGGGCATCCACCTCAACGCCAAGGGCGAAGGCTTCGTGGGCGTCGAAGGCAACCTCGAAGGCCAGGCCAAGGTCGGCAAGGACGGCGTCACCCTCGAAGGCAAGGCCGAGGTCTTCGCCGGCGCCAAGGCCAACGGCCAGATCCCGTTGACCATCAGCCTCTGCAAGATGAAGGCGACCGGCCTGGTCAAGGGCGAAGTCTCCGCCGGGGCCGGCGCCAAGGCCACCGGCACCATCCAGATCGACTGGGCCACGGGCAAGGCCAAGATCTCTGGTGAGCTCGCCGCCACCCTCGGCCTGGGCGCCGGTGCGGGTGCGGAGGTCACCATCGATCTCTCCGCCCTCGTCTCCGACCCCGCCGCCGTGGGCGAGTGCCTGCTGGACGGCGTCAAGGAGCTCGCCAGCGCCGCGGTCGAGCTGGGCGGCGACCTCGTCGATGCTGCCGGCAACGCCCTGGCCACCGCGGGCGAGGCCATCGTCGATGCGGCCGACGCCGTGGGGGGTGCCATCGTCGATGGAGTCTCCACCGCCGCCAGCGCGGTGGGCAACGCCGTGACCTCCACCGGCTCCGCCATCGCCAGCTTCTTCGGCTGGGGCAGCGATCCCGCGCCGCCCACCCCGCCGGTGCGTCCGGGCAACAACACCCCGCTGCGCTCCAACACCCGCCCTGTGACCATCACCATCATGGTCCCCGCGGGCAACAGTGGCCGCGCCGGTCCCCCGACCTCGCTCAAGGCCCATCGCCAGGCCTACCCCCACTAAGCAGCCGCATCCGCATATACTTCGAGGGTCGCGTGTTCGTACTGCGGTACGCGCGCGACCCTTCTTCGTGTCTCGGGAGAGTCCCAATGTTCCTCCGCAGCACCCTGCTCTGTCTCGCCCTGCTCGCGGCCCCCACCGCCTTCGCCCAGGGGGAAGCCTACCCCGACGAGAACTTCGCCCGGGCCGATGAGTTCATCGCCGCCGGCGACTTCGTCGGCGCACGCGCCGCCCTCGAGAAGGGCCTCAAGCGGGTCCCGGATCACGCCAACGGTTGGGTGAACCTGGGCAACATCATGCTGCTCGAGCAGGACTGGGCCGGCGCGCAGGGTTCCTACGAGCGCGCCCTGCAGGCGGACCCGGCCCACTACCTGGCCATGAACGGCATGGGCGCCGCCCTGCTGGGGCTCGAGGACTACGAGCCCGCGGTCAAGTGGTTCCTGCGCGCTGTGGAGACCAAGCCCGAGTACATCACCCCGCTCATCAACCTGGGCGACATCGCCGTGCTGCGCAACCAGCCCGCGGCGGCCATCAAGTACTACGCGCTGGCCCTCGAGGTCGACCCCTTCGCCCGCGAGCCCAACCTCGCGCTGGCCGAGCTGCACATCATCGGCGAGCTGTACGACCACGCCTACAAGTACATCGAGCCGGTGCTGACGCGGAACCCCAAAGACATCGACGCCCTCGAGCTGAAGGGCCGCGCGCTGCTGGGCCAGGGCCTGCCCTTGCGAGCCCTCGATCCCCTGCTCGAGGCCAAGTACCTCGACCCGTCGGTGGTCAGCACCCAACAGCTTGTGGGCATCGCCTGCATGAACACCGAGCAGTGGGAGTGCTCCGAAGAAGCCTTCCGGGCCGCCATCTCCATGCAGCCCGGGGACGCGGAGCTGCACCTGCAGCTGGGCCAGCTGTACCGCACCGCCGGCCAGGAGACCTGGGATCGCGCCCAGTGGCACTTCC
This sequence comes from uncultured Enterobacterales bacterium, assembly GCA_964481655.1. Classification (GTDB taxonomy): domain Bacteria; phylum Myxococcota_A; class UBA796; order UBA796; family JAFGLY01; genus CALDOK01. Next base: position 2,322 of record CAYZVO010000136.1, read on the forward strand.
AGAAGTCCCTCTCCATCGCGCCCGGCTCGGCCGATCCCTGGTTCGAGCTGGCCTCCCTCGAGGAAGACCTGGGCCGCGCGACCGACGCCAAGGCCCACTACGCCAAGGCCATCGAGGCCCAACCGGATCACTGCGCCTCCCTGTCCAACCTGGCCCGGCTGCACAAGCTCGAGGGCGATCCGGCCACCGCCGAGCTGCTCCTCGACCGCTGCCTGAGCTCGGATCCCGGCTTTGTCCTGGCGATCCTCAACCGCGGATGGATCCGGGCGGACGCCGGAATGTGCGACGGCGCCCGGGCGGATCTGGAGCCCCTGGCCCAACGCCAGGACACCTGGGGAGAGCAAGCTGCGGCACTCCTCACCAAGTGCCCCTGATCCGTCACGATTTCCAGGGCTCGAAGCCGTAGCGTTGCCGCGAAGGCGGGTTAAAGCGGGCCCGCTTCATTCGGGCTCGCCGACCGACCCTCGGCCGCCCGCAGACCCCGCCGCCAGGCGGGGTTCCTGCACCCGGGAGGTGTCCCCTGTCCAGCCGTGCCACCATGCTGAAGGCCGCCGTCGCATGGCTCGTCGCCCTGGCCGTCCTGATCGGGATCTTCGCGGTCATCAAGCTCACGGCTCTGGATGGCGTCCGGATCAACCGCAACGCCAGCGAGGTGGTCAAGGTCTACCTGCTGGGTGGGGGCATCCTCATCGCCACCGGCCGCTGGGCCTGGCTCCGCTGGATGGAGCCCCGGGCCGACGCCGCCGCCCTCTGGTCCCGCCGCACCCTGCAGTTCCTGATGCTGGCCCTCTGCCTCGCCGCCACACTGAACTACGGCCGCTACGGCATGAAGCTCATCCAGGACCGGATCGACGTCTACGACGTCATCCACTACTACCTGGGCCCCAAGTACTTCAACGAGCTGGGCTACTTCGATCTGTACGCCGCCTGCATCATCGCCGACGACGAGGCGGGGATGCACTTCAAACCGGCTCCCCCGACCTACCAACACCAGGACATCGACGGCTACGAGATCCGCCCCTACCGGGCCGCGCTGGCCCGCACCGACGAGATCAAGGGCAAGTTCGAGGGCGACCGCTGGGCTGGCTTCGTCAGCGACTTCACCACCCTGCAGCGTGAGTTCTACGGCCTCGAGAAGAAGTACTGGTACCAGCTGATCAACGACCACGGCTTCAACGGCACACCAGGCTGGTCTGGCTACGCCGCCCCCATCGTCAACCTGGTGGAGGCGGATCAGGTCAAGCTGATCTGCTACCTGGACATCGTGGTGCTGCTGGTGGCCATCGGGGTCGCCTGGTGGGCCTTCGGGGGGTGGTCCGCCGCCTTCCTCTTCTTCTTCATCCTCACCACCTACAGCACCCGATGGCCCACCATCTCCTGGGCCATCCTGCGCTACGACTACGCCGCGGCGCTGATCATCGCGACCTCGATGGTCAAGAAGGGCAAGCCTCTGCTGGCCGGAATCTTCGCCGGCCACACCGCGGCTATGCGCATCTTCCCCGTCACCTTCCTCTACGGTCCTGGGATCCAGGGCGCCTGGCAGCTGCTGCGCCACCGCAAGCTCGACATGTTCGCCGTGTTGTTCTTCGTCGGTGTAGTGGGCTGGATCGGCGCCCTGCAGGTGAACTTCGCCGCCCGCTTCGGCGGCGAGCACATCCAGCAGCACTGGAAGGGCATGACCGACCACATGGCGCCGGAGAACCTGTCGTCGAGGCGCCTGGGCATGGCCATCGCCCTGGCCTACCGGGGCGAGACCGACGAGCCCTGGTCCTTCAAGCGCATCGACCGGGTGGAACGCCAGGAGCCGCTGCGCAAGGGGCTGGCCGTGGTGGTCCTGCTGGCGCTGGGCTGGGCGCTGCGCAAGTGCGACCGGGCCGAGGCCTACGCCATGGGCTTCATCGCCTTCTTCGCCCTGGCCACAGCCAGCTACTACTACTTCGTGGTGCGGGCGCCGTTGATACTCATCCACGCGGTGGGCCTGAAGAAACCACGCCACCTCATCGCCCTGGTCACGCTGCTCGGCATCGACCTGTTCGCCAACCTGGCGCAGCAATACCTGGGCGGAAACCGCATCTTCGTCGTGGGCTGGATGGGCTGGGCCCTCCTGGCCTACTGCATCGGCATGATCGCCGTCCTCATCTGGGAGTCCCACACCCAGACCCCCGACTCCGAACCGGAGCCAGCATGATCCGTCTCTCCACCCTCCCCTTGTTCATCGGCCTGCTCGGGCTGCCCCTGGTCGCCAGCTGCGACGGCTCGAGCTCCATGACCGCCGACGGCGTCGTGGTCAGGGCTCCCGACTTCCCCAGCCGCCTCGAGGCCGCCTTCGCCAAGGCCCCCAACGAGCACCTGGGGACAGAAGCCCGCAAGAGCATGTCCAACGCCAAGGGCACCTTCCTGGTGGACAACCCTGCCAAGGTGCAGGGTCTGCCCGAGTCCGTCGAGGTCAAGGGCCTGCTCGATGACCCCGCGGTCAAGGACCTGCTGCTGGGCAGCGACGAAGACGCCCTGGCCGACAAGCTGGTCGAGATGAACGTCACCGCCGTGATCGTGCACTGGCGGCTGCAGTCCGCCGTGGACCGCGGCAAGGCCCTGGGCTCCCGCCTGGTGCACCACGACGAGCTCAACCGCTTCCAGCTCACCCGGGTCACCGACGAGGTCTTCATCTACCGCGTGCTGCAGACCCCGGTGGTCTTCCCGCCGCAGCTGGCGGCCGCCATCACCATGTCCCTGCGCTCCATGCTGGCCACCGGCCACGGCGTCGATCTGTCCCAGATCCCCGCGCCCCGCGACGGCGCCTGGGAGCTGATGGCCTCGGTGCGCGGCCAGGGCCGCGAGCTTGGCATCGGCCTGGCCAAGAGCGAGAACCTCAACGCCGCGGTGACCGAGCTGGCCCGCGACATCGAGCGCACCCACCGCCGCTACAACGAGTGGTACGGCTTCCCGCCCATCAACGAGCACATCTCCGACCTGACCATCGAGATCCACCGGATCAAGGAGCGGGCGGTGGTGGAGCCCCGGGGCGAGCACGACCTCGAGGACCTGTGGGAGATGGGCATCGACGGCGCCATCATCCGCGACTACGAGGCCCGCAAGGCCGCCGTGTTCCCCGGCTCCGTGGCCTACGCCCGCGCCCACCGCACCGCCGACCAGTTCCTGCGGCACGCCGCGTCCTTCCACCACATGAACGACCGCCGCCCCTGGCGCGACGAAGACGTCGCCCTCGAGCTGGTCCGGGACCACCAGTACCAGGAGATCCCGGGCAAGGGCCTGGTCTACATGTACCGCGGCCAGGCGCCGGTCCCCCTGGAGCTGGTGACCCTCGACAACACCAAGAAGTCCGTCCTCATGGCCGCCGACTGGTGGGTCTACAACATGAAGCCCGACGGCTCGGTGGTCTACAAGTGGTGGCCGGCCGAGAACCGCGAGTCCAACGAGTACAACATCGTGCGCCACACCCTGGCCACCTGGAACCTCGCCCTGGCCTACCGGCTCGACCCCAAGCCCGAGTACCTCGAGGGCGCCATCAAGTCCCTCGAGTTCACCAACCAGTTCCTGAAGTACGAAGGCGACATGGCCTTCTACAGCTTCAACAACAACCAGAAGCTGGGCACCGTGGTGGTGAACCTGCTGGGCATGATCGAGGTCGCGCGGATCACCGGCGACAAGGGCAACGACGAGCTGATGCGCAAGCTCGCCAACTTCGTGTGGCACATGCAGGAGGAGAACGGAAAGTTCGATCCCTACTACGTGCCGGACGACCACCCCTACGCCGACCAGGTCAACGACATCGTCCCCGGCGAGGCCGCCCTGGCCATGATCGAGCTGTCCAAGTACTTCGAGGAGCCCGAGATGATCGAGCCCCTGACCAAGTACTGGGAGTACTACGAGCCCTGGTACTACGAGCGCGCCAACAAGAAGCGCACCGACGCGCCCTGGCCCGCCATGGTCTACGACAACGACACCCGCCTCGAGCTGGTGCAGTTCGGTCCCTGGACCGTCATGGCCGCCAACGCCTACCACGAGGTGACGGGTGACGAGGACGTCGCCAAGTTCGGCCTCGAGATCGCCCGCTTCATGATCGACAGCTACCAGTGGAGCACCGATCGCGCGCCCTACCCCGACTACGTCGGTGGCTACTACAAGCTCCCCTACGAGCTGCCGGCCATGCAGGCCTTCTGCTACGCCGAGGGCACCGCGGCGGCCTACCAGCTGGCCCTGCGGTACGACCCCGAGCAGGCCCCCTACTTCGAGCGGTCGACCCGCGAGGCCGTGCGGTTCGGTATGCAGATGCAGTTCGACGACCTGAACACCTACGCGTTCACCCGTCCCGACATGGCCCACGGCGGCATCCGCTACGCCATGAACGAGACCAAGATCCGCATCGACTACGTGCACCACGCCCTGAGCGCCATGTACATGTACTACGTGGGTGCCTCGAGCGACCCGAACCTGCCGGATGGAGTCAAGGCCGACGTGCCCATGCTCTCCGAGCGCCTCGAGCAGGCCATGAAGGCCGCCGAGGCCGCCCGCGCCGAGCAGGAGGCCAAGGCCGCCGAGGCCGGTGACGCCGGCGAGCCCGGCGCCGCGGTCCAGCCCGGCGCCAAGCTGCCTCCGCCCGCCCGTGGGACGCCCCTGGGCGTGCACGGCGGCAACCCCGCCATGAAGAAGGCACAGTAGCGCCCAGCTGCACCGTCAGCGCTCGGCCCGGACCTGCTCGTCAGGCTCCGGGCCGTCGTCGTTTCGGGCCTCGCAGCCGGGCGCTGGCGCGTGCCGGACCCGCGTCGGCGGACAGCGCGGACAGGGCACATCGCCGGGGAAGCGCCCCGCCAGCAGCCTGAACGCCGCCTCCGCGCCCGCGGTGTCCCCCGCCCGCAGGCGCAGATCCCCCAGCAGCGCCAGGGCCCCGACCGCGTCGGCCGCGGGCATGGATTCCCCGGCCAGGAGCCGGGCCTCGAGGGCGCCGAGGTAGTCCAGCGCCTGGGCGGCGTCGCCTCCCCGGTGGGCCTCCCGCGCGTGGTGATGCAGCGCCTCGAGGGGCACCGAAGACCACAGTCGGGGCTGCTCGGCGGACGCCATCAGCGCGAGGAGCAACAGGAGGATGAGCGCCATGGGGCTCGGATGTTCGTCCCTGACCGTGCCTCGACCATAGCACGAGGAACGGGCACGCCGCGGCCCCCCGGGGCAGGCGTGACGCTATTTCGACGCCTTGGATTCGTGCAGGCAGGGGGCGGTCTCGCCCACCGTGTCCCGGACCTCGCCCTCCCACAGCTCGCGGGAGATCTTCATAGAGCAGTAGCGGGGCCCGCACATGGAGCAGTAGCGGACCTTGTCGCCGTCTTCGGAGGTGGGGGCATGCCGCTCCCGGTACTCCCGGGCGCGATCGCCGTCCAAGGCGAGCTCGAACTGCTGGTCCCAGTCGAAGCCGAAGCGGGCGCGGCTCATGGCGTCATCGCGATCCCGGGCGCCAGGCAGGCCGCGGGCGATGTCGGCGGCGTGGGCCGCGATCTTGTGGGCCACGATGCCCGTGCGCACGTCGTCGGCCTCGGGCAGCCCCAGGTGCTCCATCGGGGTCACGTAGCAGAGCATGGACACGCCGTTCCAGGCCGCGATGGCCCCACCGATGGCGGAGGTGATGTGGTCGTAGCCGGCGCCGATGTCGGTCACCAGGGGACCCAGCACGTAGAAGGGAGCACCATCGCACAGCTCCTGCTGGCGCTGCACGTTCTCGGCGATGAGGTGCATGGGGACGTGGCCGGGGCCCTCGATCATCACCTGCACGTCGTGCTCCCAGGCGCGCTTGCACAGCTCGGCCAGGACCTCGAGCTCACCGTACTGGGCGTCGTCGCAGGCGTCCGCCAGGCAGCCGGGACGCAGGGAGTCCCCCAGGGAGAGGGTCACGTCGTAGCGCTTGCAGATCTCCAGGATCTCGTCGTAGCGATCGTAGAAGGGGTTCTCCTGGCCGTGGGTGGTCATCCAGCGGGCCATCAGGGAGCCACCCCGGCTGACGATGCCGGTGAGGCGCTGCTTCGCGTCGGGGAGCATGTGGCGCAGGATCCCGCAGTGGATGGTCATGTAGTCCACGCCCTGCTCGGCCTGGGCCTGGATGACCTCCATGAGATCGTCGTGGGTCAACTCGACGACGTCGTCCACCTTGGAGACGGCCTCGTAGATGGGCACGGTGCCGATGGCCACGGGGGAGGCGTCGATGATGGCCTGCCGGATGCGGGGGATGTCGCCGCCGGTGGAGAGGTCCATGACCGTGTCGGCGCCGTAGCGGATGGCGGTGTCGAGCTTGAGCAGCTCCTGCTCGATGTCCGAGGTGACCGAGGAGTTGCCGATGTTGGCGTTGACCTTGCACCGGGTGCCCAGGCCCACGGCCATAGGCTCGAGGTTCTGATGCATGATGTTGGCGGGGATCACCAGCTTGCCCGACGCGATCTGGTCGCGGACCCAGGCGGGATCGACCCGCTCCTGTTCGGCCACGAAGATCATCTCGGGGGTGATCTCACCCTTCCGGGCGAGGTGCATCTGGGTGACGTTTCCACGGCGCTCGAGGGCGTAGGCGCGCTTGGTCATGCTGTACTTCCTCATGGGCCCGCATCAAGTGGCGGCACGAGGGGAACCCGCCATGGGTGGGTTCCCCCAAGGGACCCGCAGCAGGCGGGTTCCCGTCGACCCGGGCACCTTACCCCGCGCGTGCCCACCCGCAAGCCGGACTGCCTCACAGCCTGCGCTGGGTGAGCGGTGGCGCACCGCCGCGCGTAGATCAGCGCAGCTTCTTGCGCTTGGCCCCTCGCCGCAGACCCTCGACGAGGTAGCGGATGACCCAGCCGATGACGAGCCCGAGCACCGCGCCCGCGAGCAGATCGCTGGGGTAGTGGACGCCGGCGATGCTGCGGGCGATGGCGACCACGGCGGCCATGAAGAAGGCCCAGGGCTTGTTGATCACCATGGCCAGCGCGAACATGTTGGTGGCGTGGCAGCTGGGCATGGCGAAGGCGGCGCCGCAGCCGAAGGGCGCCGCGACCCACTCGAGCTCGGCGCACGGGCGAGGCCTGGCGATGATGGGCTTGAGCACGCGGGCGCAGAGCACGTCGCTGATGATCACGGCGACCACGACGCCACCGATCTCGTACCAGGACTTCGTGCGCCAGCTCCACACCAGCAGCAGCACCACCAGCAGCACAGGCGCCCAGGCCTGGTCCACCAGCCAGCAGAGCTGGTTCACGCCGGGCAGCTCGACCAGCCCGTTCAGGGTCCTGAGCAGCTGGGCATCCATCAGCGGCTCTTGACCTCGTGCAGGCGGCGGTCCACCTGCTTGCCGGTGCCATCGTAGATGGTGGCCAGGTCACGGGTGTTGTTCCACAGCGGCGTGTCGCTGCCCAGGAAGATGGCCAACTGCTCGGAGGGGTCGGTCTGGTGCACGCCCTTGCCGGAGTGGACCTTGACGGTGTGGCCGGCGGGGATGACCAGGTCGGGCCAGGTGTAGGACTGCCGCCGGATGTTCGTGATGCTGTAGCCGCCCACGTTCACCGGCTCGTCGGTGATGTTGCAGACCCGCAGGTACTCGCTGTTGGGATCGGCGCGGTCGTTGCCGCGGCCGTTGGCGTGGAAGCTGGTGATGTGCAGGGTGCCCTGGTAGCGCTCGTGACCCCAGATGCCGACCCGCTGCTCGCGGGCACGGGTCTGAGCCTCGAAGAGGTGCTCGAGCCCGTCCTCGAGGGGCGGGATGAGCATCATGTGGGCGTAGCCCGCCTCGAGCAGCTTCTCCTCGAGGGAGACGCCGTCGATGATGACATCGGCGATCAGGCGGCCGTAGGCGTCGCGGTTGGGGTCCGCGTAGGACAGCTGCACCAGCTTGCCAGCGACGAAGGCGGTGGCCAGGTCGCGGGCTTCCTCGGCGAAGGCCTCCATGGGCCGCAGCTCCGGCGTGTTGACCCAGCGCAGGCGCACGGGATCGCCGGTGGCGATGGTGACCGTGTCTCCGTCGTAGACGCGGATGACGACCGCCTCGTCGGGGGGTGGGGGCAGGTTGTCCTCTGACTTGGCGTCGTCTGACAGGACGTCGGGGACGAGCAGCAGTGCGAGGGCCAGGGTGAGCAGGCGCATGCGTCACTCCAGGTGGGTCGGCGAGGCCACCTTTGCACGTTCCGGGCGTGGTTTCAACCCGATGCCGGGGGCTATTGGTCTCGACTCGGACCTTCGGTCCGACCGGCGCTGACCGCACCTGTCTCGCCCCGCAAACAGTCCACTGGACTGTTTGCGCCCTCCAGCGCCAGCTCCCCCGCGCGGTAGGACGAACGCACCAGGGGACCCGAGGCCACCATGGCGAAGCCCATGCTCCGCGCCTCGGCCTCCCAGGCCTCGAACTCCGCGGGCTCGACATAGCGCTCAACGGGCACGCAGCGGGGGCTGGGCTGCAGGTACTGGCCCAGGGTCACAGCATCGACACCGGCCACGCGCAGGTCGCGCAGGGCCTCGCGGACCTCGTCCGCGGTCTCGCCCATGCCCAGCATCAGGGACGACTTGGTGAGCCCATCGGGCCGCAGCCGCTTGGCGACGCGCAGGACCTCGAGGGAGCGCTCGTAGCTGGCCCGGCGATCCCGCACCGTGGGCGTCAGGCTGCGGACCACCTCGAGGTTGTGGGCGAAGACCGCGGGCTCGGCGTCGAGCACCGTGGCGATGGCCTGTTCGTCGCCACCGAAGTCCGGTGTCAGCACCTCGACCCGGGTCTCGGGACTCTGATCGGCGATGGCACGCACCGTGGCCGCGAAGTGGGCCGCGCCCCCATCGGGCAGATCGTCCCGGTCCACCGAGGTCAACACCACCCAGCGCAGGGACCAGCGCTCCGCGGCCGCGGCGACCTTGCTGGGCTCCTGTTCGTCGAGCACGCCCCCCGGGTGTCCGGTGGCCACCGAGCAGAAGCGGCAGCCCCGGGTGCAGACCTCGCCCATGATCAAGAAGGTCGCCGTGCCACAGCCCCAGCACTCCCCGATGTTGGGGCAGCGGGCCTCCTCGCAGACCGTGTGCAGCCCCTGCTCCCGCAGGGTGCGCTTGATCTCGCCAAAGGCCTCCCCCCCGCCAGGGCGGACCTTCAACCAGGGGGGCTTGCGACGGGGGACGGGCATGGTGGACTCCGGGGCCTGGGAGCTGTCAGCTGTCAGCTATCAGGGTTCAGCGACGCGCGAGGCCCTGTGCAGCCGCCTTCGGTATGCCGTTTGACTTGACGATGGTCCCATCCGAACCAAGCTTGCCATCCCCAGCAACAAGGAGCCTCGAATGTCCTGCCTCAGCGTCGGCGAGCCCGCCCCCGCCTTCACCCTCCCCGCCCCCGACGGCTCGGAGGTCTCTCTCGAGAGCCTGCGCGGCAAGAAGGTCGTGCTCTACTTCTACCCGAAGGACAACACCTCCGGCTGCACCACCCAGGCCTGCGGCTTCCGCGACAACCTGCCCGCCATCGAGGCGAAGGGCGCGGTGGTGATCGGCGTCTCCCGCGACTCCGCCAAGCGCCACATCGGCTTCGCCGAGAAGCACGAGCTGCCCTTCACCCTGCTCACCGACGCCGACCACGCCGTGCACGAGCTGTATGGGGCCTGGGGTGAGAAGCGCATGTACGGCAAGACCGTCCTGGGCGTCATCCGCACCACCGTGCTCATCGACGAGCAGGGCGTAATCCTGGACGTCAAGCACAAGGTCAGGGCCAAGGCCGATCCCGAGCGGGTCCTGAACCTGCTGGGCTGATCCGGATCAGTGCGGCGAGGGCGGCCCTGCGGTCGCCCTCGATTTCGTCTTGCTAACATTCATTCGTGAATGTATGGTTTGTGCAGGAGTCGATATGGGAACCCGAAAGGCACCAGAAGAGCACCGCGAGGCCCTGCTACAGGCCGCCGGGCGCGTGTTCGCGCGCCGGACCTACGCCGGCGCCAAGCTCGAGGAGATCGCCCGGGAAGCGGGCCTGACCCGCGGAGCCATCTCCTGGCACTTCTCCCGCAAGATCGCGCTGTACAGGGCCTACATCGAAGAGGTCAACAGCATGGCCTTCACCGAGCTGCTCGCGATCATCAACGGCCCTGGCGACCCGGTGACGCGCCTCGAAGCCGGCACCCGCTACATGGTCTCCACGCGCGTCCAGAAGCGCCTCGACACCCTGATCCTCGCCGACCTGCTCAACAAGCCACCCCAGGGTGCGCAGGATCTGAAGGAGCTGGTCGACGGCTACTTCGACCGACTCATCGCCGACCACGCCGCCATGATGGCCGACGGCATCGCCCAGGGGGTCTTCCGCCCCGAGCTCGACCCCGACTTCATGGCGCGCTCCTACTACAACTACTTCTGGGGCTTCTACCTGAACCTCGAGCGCTTCTTCGGCGAGCACGACGACGAAGCCCTGCTGCAAGACCGGATCCACCAGCTGCTGGTGGCTCCCACCCTCACCTCCTGAAGTCGGCCGCCCCGCGAGGCGGCCTCGTTCAGCCACCCTAACATACATTCATGAATGTTTCGCCCGGAGGACTCCATGTGTACAAGCGACAACACCTGTCCCGCCAGCAGCTGTGAGGGCTGCTCCCCGACCAAAGCCCGCGGTGCTGGCCCGAGCATCAGCCGCCGCCAGCTGCTCGGCGGTCTGCTCACGGGCGCCGCCAGCGCAGGCGCGGCCGGGGCGGTCGCCGTCTCGGGCCTCGAGCCCGCCATGGCCAGGGCAGCCCACCCCAAGATCCAGGGCCTGCCCTACGCGGTGAACCCCGACTACGCGCCCTTCTCCCAGAAGAACGTGCTGTTCACCCACGCCTTCTTCGGACTCACCGACGACGAGGAGCTGAAGCGCTACGGAAAGGGCTTCATGGACGGCTACAACTACGGCTACAGCGAAGAGCCGGGCCACACCCAGCTGGAGAAGGCCCTCGAGGGTGGAGCCTGGGCCCTGAGCAACAACGCCGTGGGCCCCTCCCCTGCCGCGGTCTCGAGCTTCGGGCTGTTCAGCTGGACCCAGCGCAAGGAGAAGAACCCCCACGCCCTGATGGACCTGGACTTCGTCAAGGACGAGCAGTACCAGTTCGAGTCCCCCGAGGCCGCCACCGCCGCCATCAAGCGGGCGGCCCGACTGTACGGCGCGAGCCTGGTGGGCATCACCCGCAGGGACCCGCGCTGGGACTACAGCGACTTCTTCGATCCCGTCGCCGCCGCCCACGGCGAGGACCCCTTCTTCGGCTGGGAGCGCTTCCCCTTCGAGCCCAAGACGGTGATCGTGCTGGCCTTCGAGATGGACTACGAGGGCTTCACGGCGGCCCCGACCATGGTCGCCAGCGCCGCCGCGGGCGAGGGCTACTCGAAGATGGCGAAGACGGCGCTGCAGCTGTCCAGCTTCCTCAAGATCCTGGGCTACCGCGCGGTGCCCTGCGGAAACGACACCGGCCTGTCCATCCCCTATGCGGTGGCGGCAGGGCTCGGAGAGGACTCCCGGGCCGGCTACCTGGTCACCTACAAGTACGGGCCTCGGGTGCGCCTGGCCAAGGTCTACACCGAGCTGGACCTGGTGGCCTACGACAGCCCGCGCCCCTTCGGCGTGCGGGAGTTCTGCACGCGCTGCAAGCGCTGCGCGGACAGCTGCCCCAGCGAGGCCATCTCCCGAGACGACCAGCCCAGCTTCGCGCCCACCCACGACAACGCCCACCGGGCCTTCTACAACAACCCCGGGGTCGAGAAGTGGTACATGGACGCCCGCAAGTGCCTCGAGTACTGGGCCGAGATCGGGGGTGACTGCGGCAGCTGCATCGCGGCCTGCCCCTACAACAAGCCGGACTTCTGGCATCACAGCCTGGTGGACCGCATCAGCGCTGGCATGCCTGGTCCCGTCCACAGCGTGATGCGCCAGCTGGACGAGGTCTTCGGCTACGGCAACGTGGATGACCACGCCGCCGTCGCCAACTTCTGGAGCGCCCGCGGGCGCTCGTACGACGGATTCTAGGAGGTCGTCATGGGTATCTTCGATGGCATCGAGATCATGTTCTTCGCCCTGGGTGTGCTGACCACCATCGGCCTGGGAGGGGTGGGATGGCTGGGCCTGCGCCGGCTGCTGGCCCCCGGGGGCCTCGCCCTGGCCACCATCGGCGTGCTGCTGGGCCTGTTCACCGTGGCCTGGAGCTGGAGCTGTGTGCTGGAGGCCGAGCCCCAGGCCGCAGGCATGGGGGTGGTCTTCTTCGGCATCCCCGCCGCGATCTGCCTGGCGCTGGCCCGTCGCCTCGGCGCCCGCAGGCCCGCCAGGGCCAGCGCGAGCTGAGCATGGACCCCCGGGCCCGCCGGCGTTGGTGGTGGTTGGCAGCCCTGGCGATGCTGGCCACCGCCGGCACCGCGGGGGCCATCGGGGACCGCGGCGGCCAGGAGCAGCGTCTTTCGGCCGCCCTCGGTGGGGCTCCGGTCAGCTCCGTCGCCTCGGGGGTCTATGCCCTCGATGAGGGTGCTTGGCTCGGAGTCGCGGGCGCGGACGGCTGGGGCGGGCCCCTGGAGCTGGCGGTGGAGGTGTGCCCCGACGGCACCATCACCGCGCTCCACCTGCTGGATCACGTCGAGACCGCCGCCTTCCTCGCCCGGGTGGAGCGCAAGGGATTCTACGAACAGCTCGAGGGCCGCAGCGTGCTCGACCCCCTGGTGGCCCATCAGGACGTGGACACCATCTCGGGGGCCACCCTGTCCACCGAGGGCCTCACCAGGGCCGCGCGCCACGCCAGCCACGCGGTCGCGACCCAGGCCATGGGCCTCGAGCCGCCCCCCGAGCCCCGGCCCAAGCCCCGCGTCGGCTGGCAGGAGCTCTCCGTCGCTGGCCTGTTCGCGTTCGCCGGCCTCGCCGCCGGGCGGGGCTGGACCCGCCTGCGCTGGGGCAGCCGGATCGCTGGCCTGGCCCTGCTGGGCTTCCTGCTGGCGGCCCCACCGAGCCTGTCCATGGTGGCCTCGCTCCTGCTCGGAGCGCCCCCGTCCCCCCTGGCCCGACCGCTGTGGTGGCTGGCCCTGCTGGGCCCCTTCCTGCTGGTGCTGACGACCCGCCGCAACGTCTACTGCAGCTGGCTGTGTCCCTTCGGCGCCCTGCAGGACGTCCAGGCTGCCATCACCGGGCGGACCCTGCGCGTGCCTAACCGCCTCGCCCGGGCGGGCCCTCGGCTGGCCCTGGCCGTCACCGTCGTGGCCCTGGCCTGGGCGCTGCTCAGCCGCAGCCCCGACGCCGCCGGCTTCGAGCCTTTCGGGACCCTCTTCGCGCGGGTGGGCGAGGCCTGGGACTGGTTCCTCATGCCCGCGGTGCTGCTGGTGGGCTTCGCCATCAAGCGACCGTGGTGCCGCTTCCTGTGTCCAGTTGGGGCGCTGTTGGGCGAGGTGCAGCGGGGGTCGCGGGCCGCGCGTGGTTCGGGTATTCGTGGGTAGGGCGAACCACGAACCCGCCCCACAGGAGGACGCCCTGCACCATCGCCGACCGTCCATGCTCGCCATCGCGTCCTGCCTCGGCTTCGCCGTCGCCTGCGTCCCGGTGTCCGAGCGCACCATGACCTGCCCGGGCGACTACGACGGCTGGACCGTCGACGAGATCCTCGATGAGCTCGACAGCAACGGCGACGGGAGCTTCGACGAGGACGACCTGGCCTCCGGAGAGTCGGTGCAGCTGTTCCGCTTCACCGAGGCGGATGGTCAGGAGCGCCTGGTGGTCAGCCGTGACGAAGACTCCGGTATGAACATCCACCGCTACACCAGCGGCGAGGGCTACGACTGGGGCCAGCGTTCCCTGTTCGGCGTCTGGCACCACTTCACCGAGTGCTCGGCGTTCGGCTGGAGCACCCCCTGGTTCTTCGGCGAGGACGCCGAAGATCCGGAGCTCGAGACCGGCCGGGGCGAGCTGTACCACCTGGCCTTCGACATCGCCGAGATCGAGCACGGCAACATCAGCCTCGAGTCCGAGGTCGACGGCTGGATGCAGGTCGTCGCGGACGACGAGCTGTTCTCCGGCCACATGCAGGGCTCGGCCGCGACCGACATCATCTCCTACTTCGACCAGGGGCTGACCGGAGAGCGGGCGGAGCTCATCGCGCAGGCGTTCAGGGACCTGCCCTACTCGTATTGAGGGTCGCCCAGGACCGCCCGATCAGTCCAACACCACCGGCAGCTCCCGTCCCAGCACCAGGCTGCTGTCGGTGATGTGCAGCCCGTAGGCCATGGCCTCGACGCCGCGCCCGACGACCTCGCGCAGCAGGCGCCCGTACTCGGGATCGATGCTGTCGGCGGGCCCCACCCGCTGCGCGTCCGTGCGCGAGGCCAGGTAGAAGATCACGGCCCTGTGCCCCTGCTCGGCCATCTCGGCCAGCTCGAGCAGGTGCTTCTGGCCGCGCTTGGTGACCGCGTCGGGGAAGCGGGACATGCCGGGCTCGGCCAGCATGGTGGCGTTCTTGATCTCGACCCAGCACGGGCGCCGCCCTTCACCCTCGAGCAGCAGGTCGATGCGGCTGTTGCGGGAGCCGTACTTGACCTCGGGCCTCACGGAGTCGTAGCCCGCCAGCGCGCCCACCAGCCCCATCTCGATGCCCTCGCGCACCAGCTTGTTGGGCAGCTGGGTGTTGACCATGACCCGCGTCCCGCCCTCGGGACCCACGAAGGTCTGCTCCAGCGTCCACTTCAGCTTGCGCTTGGGGTTCGAGGCCGGGGAGATGAGCACCCTCCCCTGCTCCTGGTAGCAGGTCTTCATGGTGCCGGAGTTGGGCACGTGCACGGTGACCTGGCTGCCGTCGGGGAGCACGACATCAGCCAGGAAGCGCTTGTAGCGCCGCAGCAGCGTCGCGGGGATGAGCTCGACGTCGTACTTCAAGAGTCACCTCGACGATCGGCGGGGTCGCATGGAGCTTGCCGAGATAGCGCAGAGACGGGTCCCGCACAATGCCGCAGCGTGTAGCGGCCATCCTCATCCGCGCGCTTCGACACCCGCGCGGGCCTCGGAACATCCTCATCCGCGCTCACCCCACACGGTCCTTCACGGCAACTGCAGAAAGCTGCTGCCGCCGCTGCCGATGACGGCATGGGTCGTGCCAGCCCAATACTCCTGGAACACCGTGCTGGCCGTCCCCCGGGTGGTGGTGGATCGGATGTGGGTAGACCAGCCGGTGCTGGACACAAGGGGGTACCACAGCGTCGCGACGCCAGAGAGCGAGCAGGGTGCGAACCAATAGTCCGCCCAGACGTCGGCGCCGCTCTGAGGGACGATCAGCTTCTCGGGAAGGAACCATGAGCTGTAGAGCCGGCACCCGGGGGTGACCGTCAGGCCTGACCTCATGGCCGGCGATACCCGGTAGCCGGAGCTGCAGTGGCTGCTCCCAGGATCACTGAACTGCATACTGATGAATCGAGCCGTGACCGAGTCCAAGCTCCAACTGCAGGTCGTGCGAGCCGCGGTCGCCCCCCAGGAGGTCACCCCAGCAGGGAGGACCTGGACCTGACCTTGGATTCCTGTGGCCTCGAACCAGGCGGCTGCGTCCCTGGCGAAGCCGCGTTCCGACTCGACGATGAGGAAGCTGCGTTCGAAGGCGCCTCCACCGGTGACCCGAGACCGGACCCCAGCAGGATGGCACGGCCCACCCCAGCAGTCGTCATCGGCACAATCGACCAGACCGTCATCGTCGCTATCGAGGCCATCGTCGCAGACCAGCTCGGTGCACGCTTCGTGCAGCGCGCAGTCGCCGTCCTCGCAGTCCATCAGCCCGTCACCGTCGTCGTCCACGCCGTCCGTGCAGTCCTCGCACGCCGGGCTGCTCCAGCAGTCATCGTCGTCGCAGCCGATGAGTCCGTCGCAGTCGTCGTCCCTCGAGGCGCCACAGTCCTCAGCCGCGTCGGGGTGGACGCTCGCGCTCAGATCGTCACAGTCGTCGCCGCCGTAGCTGTCCTGGACGTAGCCATCTCCGTCCCAGTCATCGAAGGTCCCGACGCACCCGCCGTTGGGCTCTCCCGGCGTCCCGAGTCTCTCGTCGTCAGACCCGTGCGCGCCGCCGTAGTGAGCCGTGGCGAAACACCAATGCGCGATGTCGTCATTGGCGTCAGCGTCGGTCCATGCCTCGTCCAGCGACAGCGCCCAGCCAGAAGTGTCGTCGAGATGCACTTGCTCGCCGGTCCACTCCACACGATCGAGCCGTTGCCCGGCGGCGAAGAGCTCGAGGAACCCGTCACCCACCAGCTGGATGTCTTCGGCCTCACACAGAAACGGATACTCCGCCTCGTCACCCTGCGCGGACACCTTGATCACGGCGTATTCGCCCGGCTCGAGCAGCCGAGGCCCAGCGAGGATGCTGGGGCCCCCGACATGCCACACCTCGAGCCCGTCGATGTCCACGGGGTGGCTGCGGGTGTTGCTGATCTCGAACCAGCGGTCGGCGCTGGAATACCAATACGAGGTCATGACCTCGGTGACGACCAGATCGCCGTAGACCAGAGGCGCGTCGGTGTCGGCGTCGCTGTCACTGTCCGCATCCGAGTCGCTGTCCGTGTCGGCGTCGCTGTCGCTGTCGCTGTCGCTGTCCGCATCTGAGTCGCTGTCCGTATCGGCGTCCCCCTCGGGGGCTGTGTCGTCCACGGGATCCGGCTCGCCGCAGCTCACAACCAACAGTGCCAGCACGGCGAGCAGCGAGCGCACATTCCCTCCGGTGTTGCTTCGACTGTGGGAGGATAGCCTTGGATGGATCCTTCGGCACGCCACGACCCACCGGGACACCATGGACAACAGAATCGTACTCATCTCGCTGGCCTCGTTGCTCTCGGCGGCCTGTGGCGATCCCGACAAAGACGACACAGGCCCAGAGGACCCTCCCGACGATAGCGCCAGTGAGACCGGGCCCAGCGACAGCGACAAGCCGGACAGCGACCCGGACTCGGACAGCGACACTGGCGAAGGCGACCGCGACGGAGACGGGTGGACCGTCGCGGATGGCGACTGCGACGACAGTGATCCCCTGATCCACCCAGAGGCCATCGATCGCTGCGGCGATGGCGTCGACGCAGACTGCGACGGACAGGACGTAGACTGCGAGCCCAGGTCTTGCTCAGAGGCCGACCTGTCCGTGTACTCGACAGGGCGAAGCCAGCTGGTCGGCAGCGGGCTCACGAGAGCCGGAGATCTGGATGGGGACGGGAGCATGGATCTGATGGTGAGCGCGCCTGCCTGGTCTTCGGAGGACCAGGACCAGTCCGGCGCGGTGCTCATTTTCCACGGTTCATCCCCCGGCAGCTATGGCCCGGAGGACGCCACCCAGCTCATCACAGGAAGCTGGGCGGGCTGGAGCATGCCCCTGATCTTCGGCGGAGACGTAGACGGAGACGGCCTGGACGACCTCCTGGTGGGGGTCCCCCACGACGGCGCCATGGGCTCCGAAGCAGGCGCCGCGCACCTCGTGCTGGGCAGCAGCCTGCGCGGCGGGACCGATCTGTCACTGGACGAGGCGGACGCCACCTTCCACGGCACCAGCGAGGACGACCTGACCGGCGCCTCGGTGGACATGGGAGGCGACGTGAACGGCGACGGCTACGCCGACATCCTCATCGGCGCCCCCGCCGCAGACAGCTTCGGCGTCGAGGATGCCGAAGGGGGCGCCTTTGTCTGGCACGGTCCCGTGACCGGCGTTCACGGCGTGGCCCCCTGCCAGGCCCTCTATTATCGAGACGGTGGTGACGACGCGGGCAGCAAGGTGCGCTTCGCCGGAGACGTCGACGGTGACGGGCTCGAAGACCTGCTCATCGGCGCCGACCGCTATCGGACCGACGAGGGAACGGCGGTGCTGGTGCTGGAGCCCACCAACGGCACCCAAAACCTGCGCGATGTCGGGGTCCACATGATGGGGGCCGGGCTGCAGGACCGCGCCGCGATGGGGCTGGATGGCGGCGAGGACATCGACGGAGACGGGCTCGACGACATCGCGATCGGCGCCCCCTACGAGGACACGGCCGGCAACCAGAACGGCGCGGTCTATGTCTACACCCACCTGCCCACCACCGGTCGGCTGACCCAAGCCGACACGATCCTGTACGGGACGGACAGCGCCTGCGCTGGCTACTCGGTGGACCTCGGCGATCTCGACGCTGACGGACGGGCCGACCTCCTCATCGGGGCCTACCGCTACGAGGACGTCGGTGCAGCCCACGTGGTGTTCTCCCGACCAGCCGGCAGCTACGATCTGTCCGATGCCGACGCCACGGTGGTGGGTGAACACGGAAACGCCGACGCAGGGCTCGTCGTCCGCTTCGCCGGAGACCTCGACCGGGATGGCTACGAGGACATCCTCGTGGGGTCCACCGAGTGGAGCGAAGACTGGGACTACGGCGGAGCCGCCTACGTGTTCTTCGCGACGACCCTGTTCTGAGATGGCTAGAAGAACGACCCGATGGAGAAGTCGAAGACGGCCTTGCGCTCGCCCTCTTCCGGCTTGACCGGGAAGCCCCACTCGAAGCGCAGGGGGCCCAGGGGGCTGAACCAGCGCACGCCCATGCCGTAGCTGGTGCGCAGGTCCATGGGGTTGATGTGGCCGTTGCCCCAGGGGTCACCGAAGGCGTTGCCCGCGTCGAAGAAGATCACGGTGGAGATGCCCGCGGCCTTGACGATGGGGAACTCGATCTCGATGTTGTTGATCCAGGTCTCGGTGCCGCCGACCACCAGGCGATCGTCCGGTGCGGTGGGGTCGTCGGAGCCGATGAAGCTCGAGCCCAGGTAGCCGCCGCCGCTGGAGCGATAGCCGGTGCCGCGAATGGACGGACCCAGGCTGTACCAGTCGAAGCCGCGGACCGAGTTGATGCCGCCCGCGCGGTAGCGGTGGATGTAGGGCAGCACGGTGCCGTCTGTGGAGCGGATGTAGCCCAGGGTGAGGTTGTAGCGGAAGATGGCCCACTCACCACCCGGGCTGATGGGCTTGAAGTAGCGGAAGTTGAAGCGCGACTCCCAGAAGTTGAACTGGCCGCCCAGCACCGACAGCACGGTGTCGTCGTCGAGCCGGAAGCCACCGGACAGCTCCGTGGCCAGGGAGGTGTAGTAGCCCCGGGTGGCCATGATCCGGTTGTTGCGCTTGTCGACGTTGAGGTTGAGCCCCAGGGTCGAGGTCAGGCCGGAGCGGTACAGCTCGCCGCCCAGGATGCGCTTCTTGTAGGAGTCGATGACGTTGAGGCCGGCGTTCTCGATGGTGTAGTCCATCGTGAGGCGGACGTCGTCGCGGGCGTCCATGTAGCGGCCGATGGCGATGGAGCCGCCCTGCTGGTACTCGTCTTCGATCCACTGGCGGGACAGGGCGTAGGCGTTGACCTGCAGGGTCCAGCGGGAGTCCATGAAGTAGGGGTCGAAGAACGACAGGTTGCCCTGCTGGCGGCGGCTCGAGATGTTCACCGCGGCCGACATGACGTAGCCGAGGCCCAGGAAGTTGTTCTTCGAGACGTTCAGGCCGAAGACGAAGTTCTCGAGGTTCGAGAAGCCCGCCTGGGCGGAGAAGCTGCCGGTGGGCTGCTCGGTCACCTCGAGGTTCATGTCCAGGACGTTGTCACCGTCGCCCCGGGGGGTCGAGATGCGGACCTCCTCGAAGAAGCCCAGCCGCTCGAGTCGAGCGCGAGCCTCCTTGATGGCCCGGCCGGAGTACCAGTCCCCTTCGTTGATGGGGATCTCGCGGCGCACGACCTTGTCGAAGGTCGGGTCGTTGCCGCTGATGTCGATGCGCCCGATGCTGACCTTCTCGCCCTTCTGGATGTCGAAGGTGATGTCGACGATCTCGCGCTCCGGGTCGGTCTCGGTCAGGGGCACGACGTTGACGAAGGCGTAGCCCTGGTCGGCGTACAGATCGCTGATGTCCTGCATCACCGCCTGCAGCTGGGTGAGCTTGAACCACTCGCCGGGGGCCAGGGCGTCGCGTGCCGCGGAGGCGCCCTTGCTGCCGTAGCCGACCGCGCCCTTGTAGTAGGCGACGGTCTCGCCGATGTCCCGCCGGTTGTCGCGTTCGACCTCGTCCAGGGACTCGCCGTCGACCAGCCGCCGCACGGCGTCCTCGGTGAGGCCCTCGTGGGGGACCCACTCGCCGTCCACATCGACCTTGCCCAGCCGGTAGCGCACGCCTTCTTCCACGTGGATGTTCACGTAGATGTTGCGCTTGTCCGGGGAGAGATAGACCCGCGGGGGATCGACCTTGACGTCGACGTAGCCTTCCTCGAGGTAGACCGAGCGCACCACGTAGACGTCGTTCTCGAGGTTGGTCTCGAGGAAGGTGCCGGAGTTGGTCAGCCAGGGGGCCACGCCCGCCTGCTTGGTCTGCATGTAGCGGCGGATCTTGCGGTCGGGGATGTTGTCGTTGCCGGAGATGTCGATGTTCGACACCAGCACCTTGCGGTTCTCGGTGATGTCGAAGGTCAGCTCGACCTGGTGCTCGGCGACTTCTTTGACGTCGGGGACGACCTCGGCCAGGAAGTAGCCCTTCTCGATGTACAGATCGCGGATTCGCTGCAGGTTGAGCTTGACGTCGGCGTCGTTGAGCACGGCGAACGCGGGGATGTCGATGACCTCGCGGATGTCGTCTTCGTCGATCTTCTTGTTGCCGGCGATCTTGACCGCCCGGATGGCGGGCTTCTCGACCACGATGAACGCGACCACCAGGCCGGCGCCGTCGGGGGCCGGGGAGACGTCGACGCGGACGTCGTCGACCAGGCCCGAGCGGTAGATCGCCCGGATGTCCCGACGAACGGCCCAGGCGCTGAGGCTCTGGCCCTCGCGCAGGTCGATGCGGGCGCGGATGGCGGCCTCTTCCACCCGGCGGGTGCCGCTGACGACGACGGAGGAGACCACGCCCTCGACATCGGCGGGGCCGTCCTCTGCGAGCGCAGGGGCGGTGGCCAGCACCAGGATGAGGGCCAGCAGCAGGGGCAGGAGCCTGCGGAAGCGGGGAGCCATCTAGCTCTCCTCGACGAAGGAGCCGTCCACCAAGCGCAGGCGGCGGGGGAAGCGAGCGGCGAGCTCGCGGGAATGCGTGACCACCACCAGGGTGCTGCCGACCTCGGCGTGCAACGCCAGCAGCTGCTCGAAGACCGCACCGGCGGTGCGCGGATCGAGGTTGCCGGTGGGCTCGTCGGCCAGCAGCAGGCCCGGCTTCATGACCATGGCCCGCGCGATGGCGACGCGCTGCTGCTCACCGCCCGACAGCTCGCCGGGCTTGTGCCCGAGGCGCTGGTCGAGCTCCATGCGGGACAGGGCCTCGAGGGCCATGTCGCGGGCGCGTTCCGGAGTCACGCCGCTGATGACAGCGGGCATGGCTACGTTCCAGAGCGCGGTCTGGTCGGAGAGCAGGTGGTGGAATTGAAAGACGAAGCCGATGAGCTTGTTGCGGCGCGCGTCCACGGCCCGTGAGCCGCCGGCGAAGGCGTCCTGGCCGTCGAAGAAGACCCGGCCAGCGCTGGGCTTGTCCAGGGTGCCGACCACGTGCAGGAAGGTGGACTTGCCGGAGCCGGAAGGCCCGATCACCGCCACGCGTTCGCCCGGCGCGATCTCGATGTCGACCGACTTCAGCACCTCGATCTTCTGGCCGCCCTTGTGGAAGGTCTTGGTCAGGCCCTCGGTGCGCAGGGCGATGCCCCCCGCGGGCAGGTCGGCCCGCGCGATCTCATCGCGCTCAGCGGACTTTTCGACCAGGGGGACATCGACCATGGCTACTCGTATCGGAGACCTTCGACCGGGTCCAGCTTGGCCGCCTGGGCCGCTGGGTACAGGGTCGCGTAGAAGCAGATGATGACCGCCGTGTACATCACGAAGCCGATGGTGGCGGGCTCGATCACCACCGGCAGGGAGTCGAGGTAGTAGACGTCGGCGTCCAGCGGGAACTTGTAGCGGTCGAGCCCCGCGCAGCCCAGCAAGCCGAGCACGGTGCCGATGGCGGTCCCGACAAAGCCGATGATCGCGCCCTCCAGCATGAACACCAGCCACACGGCGGTGGCCGAGGCGCCCATGGCTCGCAGGATGGCGATCTCCCGTCCCCTGGTGAGCACCACCAGGATGAGGGTACCCACGATGTTGAGGCTGGCCACCAGCACGATGAGCGAGAGGATCAACCCCATCACGATCTTCTCGAGCTTGAGCGCCGCGAAGAGCTTGAGGTTGAGGTTCTTCCAGTGGCGCGCGTAGAAGGGGTAGCTCAGCAGCTGCTCGAGATCCTCGGACAGGGAGCCGACACCGTAGATGTCCTCGACCCGGATCTCCACGCCGGTGACGGCGTCACCCAGCCCCAGGAAGGCCTGGGCGTCGATGTTGTGACAGTAGACCCACTTGGTGTCGTACTCGTACATGCCCGAGTAGAAGATGCCCGCCACCCGCAGGGCCTTGACCTTGGGGATCGGTGCGCCGAAGGGGCCGGTGCTGCCGTCGTTGACCGGGTTGATGAGGTGGACCTTGTCGCCCACATAGACCCGCAGGGTGTCGGCCAGCTCCTGGCCGATGATCACACCGGGGAGCTGTTCCTGGTCGTCCACGTCCTGGGTGATGACGGGCGGCGGCTCGTGGACGGTGGCCAGCACGGCGTCTCGCTGCTCGTCGGTCTCGAGCACGCCCTCGGGGCCGATCTTCATGTTGGAGCGCAGGTCGGTGACCGCGGGGGTGCGCTCGGGATCGATGCCCTTGAGGATCACCCCGGAGGAGCCGTAGGGCGAGCGCAGCATCATCTCGGTGTAGAACAAGGTGGACGCCGAAAAAAAAAGATGGACCTGCTCGATCTGCTCGACCACGGTGTCGGGCTGCTCGATGGCCC
>CAYZVO010000137.1:0-25052 GCA_964481655.1 uncultured Enterobacterales bacterium
ACCCGATAGCAGACGTTCAACAGTCCCGAATCACCCTCAACCCCTACTCCACATACCCCAACCCCCGAAGCACCTCCTCCAGCTCCGCCCCTCCGGCCTCCCCCTCGGGCACGGCCACCGGCGTCTGGTCCTTCCACTCCTGCGCGGCCTGCTGCAGCGCGCCCAGCTCCACGGGCTCCTGCCCTTGGAGCGCCGCGCCCTCGAAGGGGTCGGCGTGCAGGTCGAACTGGCCCTTCAGCGCTCCGGTGCCCGCGTCCTCGATGCGCTTGAAGCGACCGTCGGTGGTGAAGGCGATCCAGGTCTCGCGCTCGGAGACGGCCAGGGGAGGGGAGCTGGCCGGTTGGAGCAGGGAGCGGCCCTGCCAGCTGGCGGGGGTGTGCTCGGCCAGGCCCAGGGCGTCGATGGCGGTGGGGGCCAGGTCGATGAGGCGGGTGACGGTCTCGCCGCGGCGTCCGGGCTCGATGCCGGGGCCGGCGATGAGCAGGGGCACCCGGGTCAGGGGCTCCCAGACCCAGGGGCCGTGGCCGTTCTGGCCGTGCTCCCCCAGCAGCTCGCCGTGGTCCGAGGTGACGACCACCACGGTGTTCCGGTCCAGACCCTGCTCGTGCAGGGCCTGGAGCAGCAGGCCGATGTGCCGGTCGGCGTCGTGCACGGCGGCGGTGTAGGCCTCGCGGTAGACGGCCAGGTGCGCGTCGGCGTCCAGGCCATGGTCGCTGTACTCGCTGGCCGCCTGCAGCAGGCCGCCGTCGGGGCACTTGTTGTCCCGGCCGCGGTACAGCCCGCGGTCGATGCTCACGCCGGCCCTGGCCTGAGCGTCGGGGCTCGGGCAGAGGGGATGGTGGGTGGCCATCAGGTGCAGGTACAGGAAGTTGGGGCGGCCGTCGTCGTTCCAGTGGGACAGGTCGCGCAGGGCGGCGTTCAGCGCGGGGATGTCACCCTCGAAGCTCCACTGGTCGAAGCCGAGCTGGCCGGCGTCGAGCCAGTCCAGGTAGCCGTTGGCGTTGAGCCCCACCGTCAGGTAGCCGGCGTCGCGGAGCACGCCGGGCAGGGTGGGCAGCTCGGCACCGGGGCGGGGGCGCAGGGCGTCCCGGTCGGCCCAGCTGGACACCCAGCCGTGGCTGCGGGCCCAGCGCGACGACATGTAGGAGATGAACGAGGGGCCGGTCCAGGTGTACTGGGTCCAGGTGGTCTCGTGGATCTGGGCGCGGCCGGAGAGGCGGTCCAGCTCGGGGGATGAGCCCGGGGGCGCGCCGTAGACCCCCAGGGCGTCGGCCCGCAGGGCGTCCACCACCACGATGAGCAGGTTGGGGGGCTCGGGGCCCTCCAGGGGCTCGATGGGGACGGCGACGGGGCTGCCGAGGCGCAGCGTCGCCCCCGGCTGACCGCGCAGCTGCAGGCAGAGCTCGGCTGCGGCGCTGCCGCGGGGGCTCGACAGCAGGGCCTCGGTGTGGCGCTCGGTGGCGGTGGCCTCCTGGCCGCGGAGGGTGAGCAGGCGCTGCTGGCCCCCCGGGCCCCGCACGGGGCCGCCTTCGGCCTCGAGATAGCTGACCCGCAGCTGCACCACGGCATCGGTGGCCTCGGGGGCGTCGAGGCTCCAGCGCCAGTCCAGCCGGGCGCGACCGTGGCCCTGGATGTCCAGCGGGTGGCAGAGCTGGGTGGCCCGGCCCTCGGTCGGGAGGGTGAGGCTGGTCCAGGGCGCCTCGACGCTCATGGCCAGGGTCTGGCCGGGGGGACCCACCAGCCGCCAGCCCTGCAGCGGCGGCTCGCTGGCGGGGCCTCCGTCGGGGCCGCAGGCCAGGGCCGCGAGGGCGAGGGCGGCGACGCAGGCGCGGGGTGGGGTGGGGCGGAAGGGCATGAGCGGGTTCACCCTCCCTCCGTATCGCCTCGCGAGCGGACCGGCGCGCGGGATGGACGGAGGGCCCTGGGGGTTGTCCAGCGTGGTATGGTTCGCGCCGAAAGCGCTCTGCAGGAGGTCCCATGTTTCCTCGCTCCACGCTGATGACCCTGGTCGGTGGCGGTGCCCTGATCCTCGGCCTGGCCTGGGCCGGACAGGCCCGCGCAGGCTGCACCAAGGACACCGACTGCAAGGGCGACCGCGTCTGCAATCCCGACGGTCAGTGCGTCGACCCGCAGCCCTGTCCGCCCTGCGACTGCGAGGACGAACCCGCGCCGCCGGCCACCGCCCAGCCCAAGGCCCCCGAGCGCCCCGCCGTGCCCGACGGCAGCACCCTGATCATCACCATGACCGACGAGTCCCCGACCACGGGCATCGAGGTCAGCTGCCCCAGCGGCTTCCGGCTGCGGGTTCCCTTCGAGGATCGGGTGGCGTCGGTGGCGGGCGTGCCCGCGGAGCACTGCTCCGTGCACTTCAAGGGGCCGGTCAACGCGCGCTTCTCCCCCGTGCGGGGTGGTCAGTCCCTGCTCTGCTACCTGCAGGGCTCCACCGCCGTGTGTCAGTAGCGGATGAACCAGCTCGCCCAGCACACCACCATGGGCGTGGGTGGCCCCGCGGCGGAGCTGCGCGAGGCCGACAGCGAAGCCGCCCTCATCGAGGCCCTCGGCGCCGCGGACCGCGCCGATGAGCCGGTGCTGCTGCTCGGGGGTGGCTCCAACCTGATCATCTCGGATGCGGGCTTCCCAGGCCTGGTGCTCGCCGTGCGACATCGGGGCGTCGAGGCCAGCGGGGGCGACGCTGTGCTCGTGGATGCCGCGGCCGGGGAGCCCTGGGACGATCTGGTCGCCTGGACCACGGAGCGCGGCCTGGCGGGCCTCGAGTGCCTGGCGGGGATCCCCGGCCAGGTGGGGGCGACGCCGATCCAGAACGTGGGCGCCTACGGCCAGGAGGTCGCCGACACCATCGTCGATCTGCGGGCCTGGGACCGCCGCGAGCAGCGGGTGGTGACCCTGCCTGCGTCAGCCTGTCGCTTCGGTTACCGGGCCAGCGCGTTCAAGGCCGAGCTCAGGGGCCGCTACGCCATCCTCTCGGTGCGCTTCGCCCTGCGCCGGGGCGCGCCCGCGCCACCCCGCCAGGGTGAGCTGGCCCGTCGCCTCGAGGCCCTGGACGGGGCGGTGACCCCGGCCCGGGTGCGGGAGCTGGTGCTCACCCTGCGCCGTGACAAGGGCATGGTCCACGATCCCGATGACCCGGACACCCACAGCGCGGGCTCCTTCTTCGTCAACCCCGTGGTGAGCGCGGAGCGTGCCGAGCATGTATCGAGTGGTGTGTCACGGTCGATGCCCTCCTGGCCCGCGGGCTCCGGGCGGGTCAAGCTGGCCGCGGCGTGGCTCATCGAAGAAGCCGGCTTCCCCAAGGGCTTCCGCATGGGCCGCGCGGGCCTGTCCACCCGCCACACCCTTGCGCTCACCAACCGGGGGGGCGCCTCGGCCGATGAGATCGTGGCCCTGGCGCGACACATCCGCGCCGGAGTCCAGCAGCGCTTCGGCGTGACCCTCGAGCCGGAGCCGGTGTTGGTGGGGTTGGCGCTCTAGTCTTCGGGCAGCAGCGCCCAGAGATCGTCGAAGACGGTGGTGTGGCCCAGCAGCCAGGGCTCCTGCCAGTCGATGACCCAGAGCAGCTCGCCGTCGGGGGCCACCTCGCGCATGGCGCCGGCGGAGCCGAAGTTCATCAGGGTGTTGCCGCTGTCGAAGCGCTGGGCCTCGCCCTGGTACTGGGCGAAGAGCTCCTGGCCTTCCCCCCAGCTCCAGATCTCGGTCAGCTGCTCGGCGTCCTCGTCGACGGTGTATTCCCGGATGCGGTGCTGCTGCATCAGATCGGGGACGTGGGTGCCCACCAGCAGGGTGCCGTCGGGGGTGAAGCTCGGGTAGTGCTGCAGGTCGAACCCGGCGCTGTCGGGTTGGGTGCTCCAGCTGCCCTCGAGCTGGCCCCAGCTGTGGCGGACGGTCAGGCTCTCGAGATCCACCTCGAGCACGGTGTCGGTGGCCCACAGGGACATCAGCACCGAGCCGCGCTCCGGCTCGACCACCACGGCGTTGAACTCGCAGCAGTGGGGGCCGTCGCAGCGGTCGGCGATCCAGTCGACGCAGTCGAACAGCCGCTCGCGGCTGCCCTCGGGCGAGAGCCTCGACAGCCAGCCCTCGCCGTCGTCCTCGCGGTCGAAGTAGTAGATCGAGCCGTCATCGGCCTCGTCCCAGGCGAAGCGCAGGCCGGGGACCTCGAGCTCCGACAGCACGGTGAGGTCGAAGGCGATGCGCTCGATCACGGGGGTGGGGTTCCCGGCGAGGCCGAAGCGATCCACCCGCTCGGCGACGATGTGATCGCCGCTGTGGGCGATGCGCGGGAAGGTGCTGGACAGGCCGTCGGGGAGCTGGCGGTACCAGACCACCTCGCCCCGGCGGTTCATGATGAACTGCCAGTAGGGGCCGTCGTAGTAGGGCTCCCCGGCGTCGGGGTGGCCCTGCTCGATGGCGCCGAGGATCCAGTGGCCCGCGGTCTGGTCCACAGCCCAGCTGCCGAGCCGTGGCTCGAGCAGGGGCTCGGGCAGGTGGTCGGTGTCGTAGATGTGCCGGACGCCGGGGTACTCCACGCCGTCGCGCTCGAGCACCAGCTGCAGGATGATCTGCGTGTTCTCCGGCAGCCCGATGACGAGCTGGCTGTGTTCGCCGGCGGGGCAGTCCATGGCGGTAGTGCTCAGCTCGTCCTGGCCGTACCACTCGTAGCGGAGCCAGCAGCGGTCCGCGTCGTACTCCAGTCGCCAGGTGGCCTCGATCGCCGTGACCAGCTCCGGGTGCAGCTCGAACTCCAGCGTCCGCTCGCGGGGTTCGGCGCTGTCCAGGAACCAGTACGGCTCGGACTCGCAGGCGCAGGCCAGCAGCGACAGCAGCAGCGGCAGCGCCCGCAGCATCAGTCCAGGCGCCCGATGACCTCGACCAGCAGCTTGGTCACCTTCTCGGCGTTCTGCTGGAAGATGGCCAGGATGTCGTCCCAGGTGACGGGGGCTTCGTCGGTCTTCCAGCAGTCGTAGTCGGTGGACATGGCCACCGCGGCGTAGGGCAGGCCGGCCTCGTTGGCCAGGATGCACTCGGGGGCCACGGACATGTTGATGACGTCCGCTCCCCAGGCCCGGAACATGTGCGACTCGGCGCGGGTGGAGAAGCGCGGGCCTTCGATGGTGACCACGGTGCCCGTCTCGTGGTGGGGGATGCTCAGCTCGCGGCAGGCCTGGACCATCAGCCCCCGGAGGGCTTCGTCGAAGGGGTCGGCCATGGGCGTGTGCACCGGCGCGTGGGGCTCGAAGGACTCGTGGAAGGTGATGGGGCGGTGGCGGGTGAAGTCGATGAACTGGTCGAGGATCACCAGGTGGCCCCGGTCGATCTCCTGCCGCAGCGAGCCCACGGCGGTGGTGGCCAGCACGCAGTCGCAGCCGGCTTCTTTCAGGGCGTGGATGTTGGCCCGGTAGTTGACCTGGGTGGGGGGGATGGTGTGCTCGCGGCCGTGGCGGCCCAGCAGGAAGACGGGGTGCCCCGCGATGGTGCCCTGCTTCAGGGCGGCGCTGGGCTCGCCCCAGGGGGTGCTGACCTGCACGTCGCGCGGATCCTGGAGGATGTCGGGGTTGTCCAGGCCGCTGCCGCCGATGATGCCGATGGTCTTCATGAACGCCTCGTCTCGTGGGTTCTGGGGGGAAGCCCGACTCTATCCCGGCGGCGGCGTCACCGGCTCGTTGTCCAGGGCTGGCCCACGCTCCTGTGGCCCGCTACACGACACCTCCGGAGGGGCTCCATGCCCTGGTACGCAGACCTCCACATCCACTCCCGCTATTCCCGGGCCACCTCCAAGCAGTGCGACGTGCCCAACCTCACGCTCTGGGCGCGGCGCAAGGGGCTGCGCGTGCTGGCCACCGGGGACTTCACCCACCCGGGCTGGCGTGAAGAGCTGGAGCGGGACCTCGAGCCGGCGGAGCCCGGCCTGTTCCGGCCGCGAGCGTCGGTGCAGGGCTGGGTGGACGAGCAGCTCCCCCCGAACCTGCGCGGTGAGACCCGCTTCCTGCTGCAGGTCGAGATCGCGACCATCTACAAGAAGGGCGACACCACCCGCAAGGTCCACCACTGCATCTACATGCCGGACATGGACGCCGCGGGGCGCTTCGTGGATCGCCTCGAGCGCATCGGCAACCTGCACTCCGACGGGCGCCCCATCCTGGGGCTCGATTCGCGGGATCTGCTCGAGATCACCATGGAGGCCAGCGACCAGGCCTTCTTGGTGCCCGCCCACATCTGGACCCCCTGGTTCGCGGCCATGGGCTCCCGCTCGGGCTTCGACAGCATCGACGAGTGCTACGGCGACATGGCCGAGCACATCTTCGCGGTGGAGACCGGGCTGTCGTCCTCCCCGGCCATGAACTGGCGGGTGTCGTCGCTCGATCGTTTCCGCCTGATCTCGTGCTCCGACGCCCACTCTCCCCCCAAGCTGGCCCGGAACGCCACCGCCTTCGAGGGCGAACTGGACTACTGCGGCCTGCGCGCGGCCCTGGCGGGTGGGCCCGGCTACGCGGGGACCATCGAGTTCTTCCCCGACGAGGGCAAGTACCACCTGGACGGCCACCGCAAGTGCGGGGTCTGCCTCGAGCCCCCCCGCACCCGGGAGCTCGACGGGCTGTGCCCGGTCTGCGGCAAGCCCCTGACGGTGGGGGTCTCCCACCGGGTCGAGCTGCTCGCGGATCGGCCCGTCGACAGCCGCTACCGGCCCCCGAACGCCGGCACGGTGACCAGCCTGGTGCCCCTGCCGAGCATCTTGAGCGAGATCATGGGGGTGGGGCCCCAGAGCAAGCGGGTCCAGCGCACCTACCTCGAGCTGCTCACGCGGCTGGGTCCGGAGCTGCGGATCCTCACCGACACGCCCCTCGAACGCCTGGCCGAGCGGGGCTCGCCGCTGCTGGTCCAGGCGGTGGAGCGCCTGCGCGAGGGACAGGTCATCCGCGAGGGCGGCTACGACGGCGAGTACGGACGGGTGAGGCTCTTCGAGGAGCACGAGCTCTTCCAGGCCGAGCGCGGTGGGCTGCTGTTCACCCCGCCGGTGCGCCCCAAGCCCCGCGAGGACGCGGAGCAGCTCCCGGCACCGCCGGCCATCCTCGAGCCCCCCAAGCCCGCCCCGGAGCCCGCCGTGGAGCCCGTCGGGCAGAAGGGCATCCTGGGGGCCCTGGACGCCGATCAGCGCGCGGTGGCCGAGATCAGCTCCGGGCCGGTGCTGGTGGTGGCCGGGCCGGGCTCCGGCAAGACCCGTACCCTGACCCACCGGGTGGCCTGGCTGGTGGACGAGCGGGGTGTGCCCCCCGAGGGCTGCCTCACCATCACCTTCACCCGCCGCGCCGCCCAGGAGCTGCGGGAGCGGCTGGTGGCGCTGCTCCCCCGGCGCGGCCACCGGGTCCCGGTGCACACCTTCCACAGCCTCGGGCTGGCCCTGCTGAAGGAGCACGGGCTGCTGCTGGACCTGGGGGAGGGCTTCCGGGTGGCCGACGAGGCCGAGCGCCTGGAGCTCGCCCGCCACGCCCTGGGGCTGTCCGAGCGCCGCGCCGTCGCGCTGCTGCGCAGGCTCAGCCTGGCCCGGCGCAGCGGCGAGCTCGAGCAGCTCGCCCAGGACGAGCCGGCGGTCGAGCGCTTCCAGGGGGCCCTGAGCGAGCGGGGGCTGCTGGACTTCGACCAGCTCATCACCCTGCCGGCGGAGCTGCTCGAGGCCTACCCCGAGCTGCGCCGCTCCCTGTGGTCCCGCTGGCCCTGGGTGAGCGTCGACGAGTACCAGGACATCGACGCCGCCCAGTGGCGGCTCGTGCGCCAGTTGGTGCCGCCCCTGGACGCCAACCTCTGCGCCATCGGTGATCCGGACCAGAGCATCTACGGCTTCCGCGGCGCGGATCCCGGCTTCTTCGAGCGCTTCCCCCAGGACTTCCCGGGGGCCCGGGTGATGCGGCTGGGCCGCAACTACCGCTCGGGCAAGCCCATCGTCGAGGCCAGCATCCAGGTGGTCACCCGCAGCGAGCCCCAGCTGCGCCCGGTGGAGGCCGTGCTCGATCGCCCGGAGCGGGTGGTCATCCACGAGGCCCCCACCGACAAGGCCGAGGCCGAGTTCGTGGTCCACAGCGTCGAGAAGCTGCTGGGAGGCCACAGCTTCTTCTCCCTCGACTCCGGCCGCTCCACCGACGGCCGCAGCGCGGATCTGGCCTTCTCCGACATCGCCGTGCTTGTGCGGACCGACGCCCAGGCGGATCTGCTGGTCGAGGCCTTCGAGCGCTCGGGCATGCCCTATCAGCGCCGCTCCCACCAGCCCCTCTCGGCCATCCCCGAGGTGCGCGACCTCGCGGCGGCCCTGGCGGATCGCGCCGGCGACGGCGCCGTGGTCGGTCAGCTCGCCGCGGCCGCGGCGGGCTTGATGGTCGCCGAGCCCGATCGGGGCGATGCCTTCGAGGCGGCGGTGGAGCTGCTCGAGCCCCTGGCCCAGCGCTGCGCCGCCGATCTGCGCCGCTTCCTGGCCGAGCTGGCTCTGGGCTCCCAGCAGGACAGCTGGGACCCCCGCGCCGAGCGCATCTCCCTGCTCACCATGCACGCGAGCAAGGGGCTCGAGTTCGAGGTCGTGTTCCTGCTGGGCCTCGACGACGGGCTGCTGCCACTGCGGTTCGGGCCCGGCCCCCTCGAGGCCGATGCCGTCGACGAGGAGCGCCGGCTGCTCTATGTCGGCATGACCCGCGCGCGGCAGCGGCTCTATCTGTGCCGGGCCAGGAAGCGCCGGCTGCGGGGGAAGGCGGAGGCCACGGAGCCCTCACCGTTCCTGCGGGACATCCGGGAGCAGCTGCTCGAGCGCCACGCCAGCGGCGCCAAGCCCAAGCCCAAGGACCCGGGCTACCAGCAGATGGGGCTGTTCGGCGGCGGCGCACAGGAGGCCTAGCCGATCCGGTCGTCGGGGCGGTCGCTGGCCATAGTCGGGCTTATTCGGGTATGATGGGGAGGTCGGACAGCCCCGGAGGGCCCCGTGGAAGCCTACCTCTGCCCCGCCTGCGACCACCGGCTCACTGACGACGCCATGCGCTCGGTGCGCATGAAGGGGGTCCTGTGCGGTGACAACTTCTCCGTGACCTGCCCCTTCGAGCTGCCCGCCAAGCTCGGGGAGTACGGCGGGGAGTGCAAGTACCCGGGCCTGGTGCTCGCCCCCGGCGCCCGGGTGGACTTCCGCTGCCCGGCCTGTGACCACTCCTTCACCGTGCCCGACCGCCCGAACCTGAGCGCCTTGACGTGGAACGACCCCGACGGGCACACCCGCCAGGTGGTCTTCAACCGGGTCGTGGGCAAGCGCATGACCGCGGTGGTCTGCCTCGAGGAGAAGCGGGTGCTCCAGCGCCACGGGGAGGCCTCGGAGCAGCTGGACGCGGCCCTGCCGGAGCTGCTGTCGAGGCTGACCTGGCGGCTCTAGCCGGGGTCACCGCAAGAAAGCCGTCAAGGGCCTTCAGGTGGCTCGATCTTGGGCTATTGTCGTTTTCAGCACCAACCGTCGGGGGGGCAGGAGTCGCCGTGCCCAGCATCCGCTACGCCCTCTCGACCGCCGCCATCCTGTCCGTGGGTGCCTGCGCCACGGCCCCCACCGATCTCGCCGATCCGCCGGTGTTCGGCGCGGGCGGTGACGACGAGCTGGCGCTGGCGGCGGAGCTGGGCCTCGAGCTGTTCGACGAGCGGCTGTCCAACCTCGGTGAGCTGGTCCCGACCCGCGTGGTGGTGGACGAGCTGGGCATGGCCCACACCCGGCTGCAGCAGCGGCTGGATGGCGTGCCGGTCTTCGGCGCCGAGGCCATCGTCCACCTCCACGACGACGGCTCCCTGGCGTCGGTGACCGACAACCTGGTGCCGGACCCCCATGTGTCCACCGTGGCGGACATCGACCCCGACGACGCCATCGAGCGCGCCCTGCAGGAGGCCCTCGGCTGGGACCTCGTCACCGCCGATCCCATCGTGGACCTCTGGGTCCTTCGCTCGGGGCGCGCGGACCACCTCGCCTGGCGGGTGCAGCTCGAGCGCATCGACGGCTCGAACCACCCCACCAAGCCGGTGGTCTTCATCGACGCCCACTCCGGCGTGACCCTCTGGGCCTACGACAACCTCCACACGGGCACCGGCACGACCAACTACTACGGCGACGTGAGCATCGACACCTACCTGTCCGGCGCCGACTACTATCTCGAGGACACCGGCCGCAACATCGGCACCTACAGCGCCAACTTCGGCACGACCTCGCTGTACTACATCACCGACACGGATGACACATTCGATGAGTCGTGGCAGTACAACGGCGTCGAGGGTCACTACGCGGCCGCGGCGGTGTACGACTACTACTACGACACCTTTGGGCGCGACGGCATCGATGGGTCCGGCGGGCCGGGCTACGTCAGCTCCCTCACCGGCACCGGCAGCACCATCTCGGTGGTCGTGGACTACGGAAACTACTACGCCAACGCCTTCTGGTCCGGCGACTACATGGCCATCGGCGGGGGCGACGGGAGCAGCTTCGGCTCCCTGTCCACCCTCGACATCGTCGGCCACGAGATGACACATGGCGTGGTCGAGGCCACGGCGGGGTTGGTGTACGCCAACGAGCCGGGCGCCGTCGATGAGTCCTTCGCCGACATCTTCGGCGCGATGGTCGAGCGCGACGAGCTGGGCGAGAGCGCCGACACATGGACCGTGGGTGAAGACTGCATGACCCCTGGGGTCCCCGGTGACGCGGTCCGATACATGGATGACCCCACGGCCGATGGCTACTCCCGGGATCACTACGACGATCGATACATCGGCCCCCTGGACAACGGCGGCGTCCATGACAACGCCGGCATCGGCTACCTGGCCTTCTACCTGGCCAGCGAGGGCGGGGTGCACCCCACCTACCCGGGTGACACCATCTACGGCGTCGGCCCCGACTCCGCGGCCGCCATCTGGTATCGCGCGCTGACCACCTACATGACCACCTCGAGCAACTTCTCCGACACACGCGAGGCCACCCTCAGCGCGGCGGCGGATCTGCACGGCTCCACCTCGATCCAGTACAACGTGGTGGCCTCGGCCTGGTCCGAGGTGGGCGTGGGCTGCCACCTGGGGGCGCCCGGGGCCTTCAACTACTGCTCGAGCGACTGTGTCTGCACCGAGGGCGAAGGCGCCTGCGACAGCGACGCCGAGTGCGACAGCGGGCTGGTCTGTGGTGTGAACCAGGGCGCCAGCTACGGCCTGGACTGGTGGATCGACGTGTGCGTGCCGTCTGGCACCTCCTGTCATCCCGGCAGCGACGGCGACTGGAACTACTGCCGCAGCGACTGCACCTGCGCCGAGGGCGAAGGCGCCTGCGACAACGACGCCGAGTGCGACAGCGGGCTGGTCTGCGTCGAGAACCTGGGCTCGGCCTACGGGCTGGACTGGTGGATCGACGTCTGCGCCCCCGCCTCGTCCTGCCATCCGTCGGATCTCGGCGACTGGAACTACTGCACCACCAGCTGCCCCTGCAGCGAAGGCGAGGGCGCCTGCTCGAGCGACGACGAGTGCGAGGCCGGCACCTGGTGCGCCTCCAACCGGGGCGCGACCTACGGCCTGGACTGGTGGGTGGACGTCTGCGTCCCCGACGCGACCTCCTGCCATCCCAGCGACAACGGCAGCTGGAACTACTGCCACAGCGACTGCACCTGCGCCGAGGGCGAGGGCGGCTGTGACAGCGACGCCGAGTGCGACGCGGGCCTGACCTGCACCCCCAACGCCGGCGCCGGCTACGGCCTCGACTGGTGGGTGGACGTCTGCACGCCCTAGCTACAGCCGGCTCTCCTCCACCGCGCTGATCACGGGCTTGTCGTCCAGGAAGCTCTTCTTGATGCGGCCCCAGGTGCTGGTCTGCCCGAGGACCGGGTTGGAGTCCAGGGCCTCGAGCACGGCGCGGATCTCCTCGAGATCGCTGTCGCCGACGTTGACGGCCTCGGCTTCGCTCAGGACGGCCAGGGCGTTGTCGATGGCCTCTTCGCGTCCGGAGGGGTGGCGACCCATGATCACCTGCTTGAGGGTCTCGGCGTAGGTGTAGACGGCGTCGCCCTTGCGGAGCAGGGCGGTGTCACCCGCCAGCAGCTCGCCCCAGGTGGTCTGCAGGGACAGCTCCCGGTCGTCGAAGTCGATGGCGTCCTTGTAGCGGACGGTCACGCCGATGGCGGCGCTGTCGTCCAGCAGATCCGGGGCGCAGGTCTGCAGGTGGTTGTAGAAGACCATGCTGTCGTTGGGCGCGATGTGCTGGGGATCGATCTCGCTGGGGTCGGCGCTGACGCCCTCGCCCGAGAAGCGCAGGATCTCGAAGCCGGGAGGCAGCGCCAGCTGCAGCTGCACGTCCCGGGCGGCCACGCCCATGGTGTTCACGAAGCGGCTGGCGAACATCTTCCAGGCCTCGTCCTCGTTGTCCACGAAGATGGAGGCGCCCTTGCCGGCGTCGGTGACCTGGTCCATCAGCAGGTCGTGGTAGGTGTGGGGGCTGCCCACGCCCACGCCCACCAGGTAGATGCCCTCCTCGTCCTGGCCGTCGGCCTGCTCCTGGATGAGCTCCAGCGAGGTCACGCCCGCGTTGGCGCCGCCGTCGCTCACGAGCACCACCCGGTTGATGCGGTCCGAGGCGTAGCCGCGGTTGGCAAGCTCGTAGCCCTTCATGAGGCCGCCGTAGAGGTCGGTGCCGCCGCTGGCCTCGAGGTTCGCCGCCACGGCCCGGAGGCTCAGGTCGAAGTGGCCTTCGTGCACGTGGTTCTCGAGCAGCACGTTGTTGCTGGTGTTCCAGCTGACCACCGAGATGATGTCCCCCTCCCGCAGCTGGGAGCTGGCGGCGATGAGCAGCTCCTGGGTCAGCTCGAGGGGCCGGCCGTCCATGGAGCCGGAGGTGTCGAGCACGAAGGTGAGGTTCATGGGCGCACGCTCGTCGTTGCTCAGCTCCGGCGCGGTGACGCCCACCTGCAGCATCCACTCGTCGTCCTCGCCCTCGACCGCGGGCACCAGCTGCATCGACAGGGCCAGGTCTTCGTCCTGCGGCGGCTCGTAGGCGAAGTCGTAGTAGTTCATGAACTCCCAGCTGCGGATGCTCACGTACTCCAGGCTCGCCCAGCCCTCGAGCACCGCGGCCCGCACCTGGGAGGCCGAGGACATGGAGTTCGAGTCGTCGGGAGACATGTAGAGCACCACGGGGCTCTGGTCGTCGCAGTCGTCCTCCACCGCGGTGTCGGCGGTGACCGCGGTGTCCTCCATGGGGGCGGTGTCCTCGGGATCGTCGATGGAGCCGGTGTCGTCGCTCGACTCGGGGTTCGAGCGGTCCTCGCTGTCCCAGCCCGAGCTGCCGCCGTCGAGGCTGCGCCCCTCCGAGTAGCAGGCGGCGAGGAAGCCCAGGCTGGCGGCGGCGGTCCAGAACAGCGGGGAACGCAGGGTGCGGATGGTCATGTCTCCTCCTTGGCGTGGTCGAGCGCAGCGGCGCCCGCGACGCCCCCCCTCCCTGCAAGTTCCAGGCCGAATTGTAAGGACTCGTCACCGACGTGATCGTCGACGGACCCTCCCCGCACTGCGCGCGCGGGATCGCGACAGCGGGATCAGGATCCGTCGCGGACCAGGCCCCGGAAGCGGGCGTAGCGGACCATCCCCGCCAGCGCCCTGACGGCGACCCCCGGGTCGTCGAACACGGGGATGCCCAGCCGCTCCATGCCGGCCCGGATGCGCTGGGCCATGGGCTCGTCGCCGAACATGGCGCCCAGGATCGGCTTGCCAGGCCCCAGCTCGGCCAGCCGGCCGAAGGCGGCCTCGGCGTCGAGGCGGGACTCGGGGATGGTGATGTGGATGACGAGCAGCGCGTCGATGGAGGGGTCCTGGATCACCGCCTCGCACAGCAGGCGGTAGGCCTCCTGGGAGCCCACCCGCTCGATGGTCGACCACATGTCCACCGGGTTGTGCACGGGGGCCCAGGCCGGGGCGACCTCGCGGATCCTCGCCACGGTCTCGGGGGCCAGCTCCGGCAGCTGGATCTGGTGCTGGCCGCAGGCGTCGGCGGTGAGCACGCAGCCCACCCCGGTGATGCTGACCACCCCCAGCCGCGGCCCCTGGGGCAGCGGGAGCAGGTCGAAGGCGCGGCCCTGGTCGAACAGCTCCTGGAAGCTGTCCACCCGGGTGCAGCCGGCCTGGCGCAGGGCGGCGTCGGCGACGCGATCGTCGGCGGCCAGGGCGCCGGTGTGGCTCGCGGCGGCCTGGGCACCCAGGCTGGTGCGGCCGGACTTGAGGATCACCACCGGCTTGCGGGCCGCGGTCTCCCCCAGGGCCCGCACCAGGCGTCGTCCGTCGGTCACGCCCTCGACGTAGAGCCCCACGGTGCGCACCGCCGGATCCGTGGCCAGCAGGCCCAGCAGGTCGGTCTCGTCGATCCCGGCCTTGTTGCCGATGGACGCGAAGCGCAGGGCGCCCTGACGCCCGGTGGCGGCGAACCAGCGGGGGAAGCAGGAGGCGAACAGGCCGGTCTGCCCCAGGTAGGCACCGCCACCGGTGGGCACGGGCTCCACCGAGGCCAGGGAGGTGACCAGGCCCGAGCCCACCTCGATGGTGCCGATGCTGTTGGGGCCCATCAGCTGGATGCCCAGCTCCCTGCAGCGCTCGGCGATGCGGCGCTCGAGGGCGGCACCCTCGGGGCCCTGATCCGAGAAGCCTGCGGTGGAGATGATCAGGTGGCCCACCCCCGCCGCGTGGCAGTCTTCGACCAGGGGCACGCAGGCCTCCCGGGGGATGACCGCCACGGCCAGGTCCACCGGCCGGCCGATGGCCTGGAGCGTCGGGAAGCAGGGACGACCAAGGACCCGCTCCTGGCGGGGGTTGACCGGGACGATCTCGCCGGCGTAGCCCAGGCGCTCGAGGTTGTGCAGGATGACCCAGCCGGCCTTGTTCTCGACATTGCTGGCGCCCACCACCGCGACGCTGCGGGCCTCGAAGAAGGTCCGCACCCGGGCGGCCCGCTGCTCGATGGGATCGAGGGGAGGGGAGCGGAAGGGCTCACCGCCGGCCACCACCAGGTGGTCCACCGCGGCGACGGCGCCGTCGGGCTGGACGATGAGGGGGTTGAGGTCCACGCTCTGCCAGTCGGGGTGGGCCTCGCCGGCGCGCCCCAGGGCCGCGAGGGTCCAGGTCAGGGCGTCGGGGTCCACCGCGGGCTGGCCCCGGAAGCCGCGGTAGCGCCGGTGGCAGCGCAGCTCGCCCAGCATGGCGCCCAGCTCATCGTCGGAGCAGGGCCACAGGCGCATGGTGACGTCCGGGTCCAGCTCGGCATCGATCCCGCCGCGGCCCAGCACGATCACGGGGCCGAAGCTGGGGTCCCGCACGAAGCCGGCCAGCAGCTCGGGCCCGGGGACGACCTGTCGCTGTACCTGCAGGGACGAGACCCGGCTGCCCAGGCGGGCCACCAGCTCGGCCGCCGCTCGCTCGAGCATGTCCGGTCCGGCGATCCCCAGCACCACCGCCCCCAGCTCGCTGCGGTGGGCGAGCTCGGGGCCGTCGGCCTTGAGCACCACGGGCCAACCCAGCGCGTCGCCCAGATCCTGGATCTGCATGGCCCGGAGCTTGGGCTTGTGGGCGGACAGCTCGACCGAGCGGACCAGGGGCACCCCGGCCGCGGCGAGCGCCGCCGCGGCGCGGTCAGAGGGGATGGGCTCGAGCACGCGCTAGCTGAGGGCCCGCTTGGCGGCCTTGACCATGGGGTGGTCGGGGCCGAGCTCGCGCACCAGGGCGCCGGTGGCGGTCATCATCTCGGTGTAGCCGCCGCCGTCGCCGGAGTCGCGCAGCACGCGGCCACGCTCGAAGCGCGTGATGGAGGTCTCCGGGTGGTCGGGACCCAGCACCTTGGTCTTGATGGACAGGGCCTGGTCGAAGGAGCCGATGGCCTGGCGGTACTCGCGCATGCGGGCGTAGGTCTGCCCCAGGGCGTGCCACGCCAGCGCGGTGTAGGGGTGCTGCTTGCCTTCCACGGCGCGACGGATGTCGACCGTGCGCTCGAAGGCGTCCAGGGCGGCCTCGAGCTCTCCCTGACGCACCAGGGTGTGGCCCAGGGCGTAGAGGGTGCGCGCGGTGTCGCGGTGCTCTTCGCCCAGGTGGGCTTCCTTGATGCGCAGGGCCTTCTTGTAGCGGGAGACCGCCAGCTCGAGCTGCCCGATGTCGGTGAGCACCTGGCCCATGGCGTCCAGGGCGTCGGTGGTGTCGGGGTGGTCCTTGCCCAGGGCGCGCTCGAGGATCTTGATCTCGCGGGCGAAGCAGGCCAGCGCGTACTCGTGGCGGCCCATCAGGGTGTAGGTCTGGCCGATGGAGTGCAGGCTCGGGCCCAGGGTCGGGTGGTCCTTGCCCAGCTGCTTGCGGGTGATGCGCAGGTCGCGCTGGAAGGCCTCGAGGGCCTCCTTGTACTTGCCCTGGCGGGTCTTGGCCTGGCCGATGGCGTGCAGGGTGGAGGCCACGGAGGGGTGCTCGGGGCCGAGCTTCTCTTCCTTGATCTCGAGGGCCTGCTCGAAGGCGCGGGTGGCCTCTGGATACCGATTGAGG
The DNA here is from genome assembly GCA_964481655.1 of uncultured Enterobacterales bacterium. Taxonomy (GTDB): domain Bacteria; phylum Myxococcota_A; class UBA796; order UBA796; family JAFGLY01; genus CALDOK01. The sequence continues at coordinate 16,555 of CAYZVO010000137.1, forward strand.
TGCACCATGACCTGGCCGATGGCGTGCAGGGTGACCGCCATGTCCGGGTGGCCGGGCTCGAGGATGCGCTGCTCGATGTCCCGGGTGCGGTTGTAGATGGCCAGGGCCTGGGGGTAGCGCTCGAGGCGGTTGAGCGCCTGGCCCAGGGCGTGCAGGGTGCGGGAGACCTCGTGGTGGTCGGGACCCAGCATGCGCTCCTGGATCTCCAGGGCGCTGCGCAGGCGGGTCTCGGAGTCCGCGTAGGCGCCCAGCCGGTAGTCGGCCCGGGCGCGGGTGTAGAGGCAGCGGGAGCGGGTGATGTCGTCGTCCTGCTCGCAGGCCAGCGCGGTGTCCGCCCAGCGGGCGGCCACGTGGGCGTCGCCCATGCGGATGGCGGCGTCGGCGATGGCGCGCCAGTCGTCGGCGGTCTCAGGGCCGTGGCGCAGGGCGGCTTCCACCAGCCAGGCGGTGGCCTGGCCCGTGGACCAGTCGAGCACCTTGGCGGGGATGGGCAGGGCGGTGGTGGTGGCCCAGGAGCCCAGCAGGTCCATGGGGACGTCTTCGCTGTCGAGCACCTGCTCCCCGATGCGGGAGAAGCGCTCGGTGCGCAGGGCGCCGATGGCCTGGTCCGCGCCGAAGGCACGCTGGATGGGCGGAGCCACCAGGCGGTTGACCACGTCGTCGTCGGTGAACAGGCCGCGGGAGCGTCCGAGGCGAGCCAGGGCGGCGCCCGGGTCGACGGCTCCCAGCATGGCGGCTTCGAGCTCGGCCTCGGGGGCTTCGGTGGCCAGCAGGACCTCCACCAGGTCCACGCCCTCGAGCTCGAGGCCGGCCAGCGCGGCGAGGCGGCCGGGCTGCACCGCGCCCGCCTGGGCGAGGCGCTCGATGGACTGGTCCAGGGGGGCGAGCTGGGCGTGGACGGGCCACCAGCCGGGGGAGCTGATCTCGGGCTCGACGAGCACCGAGCGGCCCCAGCGGCCGGACTCGGCCAGGGCCCAGCGCAGGCGGCGCAGGGTGAACTGCCCGTCGACATCGGTCCAGCAGGCCCAGTCGTCGCCGGCTGCCGCGACGGAGGCGAGCAGCTCGTCGTAGCTGGCCGAGGCGGTGACCCAGCGGATGGCCCGCTCGGGGTGCGCGGCCTCGAGGGTGGGGGAGAGCGGGCCGCCCAGCCACTCGACACCGGGGCCGTGGGCGCCAGCGTGCATACCCTGCACGCCGTGGCCGGCCGGGTGGGTCGGGCAGTCGAAGGCGGTGGCGCCGAGCAGCTCGTCGGGATCCGCGCTCACGCCCTCGGTGAGCCAGAGCACCAGGCGCAGCTCGCGGGCGGCGGCGTGGGCCAGGGCCTGGGGGAGCCAGGACGCGTCATCGGCCTTGGGGCGCAGGATCTGCAGGCTGCCCAGGGGGACCTGGGCCAGGGCCTGCGGGTCCAGGTGCACACCCAGGGACGCGGCGGAGGGGAGCAGGGCGCGCACGACGGTGCCGAGGCAGCCGTCGTCGGCTCCGCGCACCACGATGGTGCTGCCCGGGGCGGCTTGGCTGATGCCTTCGGTGAGGGTCGCGAGAAGATCGTTGGCGGGGTGCTCCATGGAGCCTCCGTGTCCGCGGTGGTCGCGGGGCTGTGCGATCCGCTAGCACGACCCCGGGTGCATATCAATCACGCAGCTCGTCTCAGGTGGTGCCCACCGTCCCGCCGAGGGGTGGTCCTGGGGGTCTTCGAGCGGCCCGATCAGGGGGTGCGACCAGCCTCGATGGCCAGCAGCAGGGCCTCGGGGGTGGCCGGTGCCGCCAGCTCGCGGCCGCCGAAGGATCGCACCGCGCGGCGCAGGGCCATCCAGGTGCCGATGGCCAGACAGAACGGCGGCTCGCCCACCGCCTTGGAGCCGTGGATGACATCCGGGGCGTGGGCGTGGTCCAGCAGCTCGAGCTCGAGCTCCAGGGGGGCGTCGCCCACCGCGGGGATCTTGTAGGTCGAGGGTCCGACGGTGAGCACCTCGCCGCGGTCGGACCAGACCATCTCCTCCATGGTGAGCCAGCCGACGCCCTGCAGGTAGCCGCCCTCGATCTGGCCGCGGTCGATGGCGGGGTTCAGGCTGTCCCCCACGTCGTGGAGGATGCGCACCGAGCGCAGCCGCCACTCGCCGGTGAGGCCGTTGAGCTCGACCTCGGACAGGGAGGCGCCGTAGGCGTAGTAGTGGAAGGGCTTGCCCTTGCCTGCGGAGCGGTCGTAGTAGATGTTCGGGGTGGCGTAGTAGCCGGCGGAGGCCAGGGGCACCTTGGCGAGCCAGGCCTTGGTGCAGACCTGGGCGAAGGACAGGCTGGCGCCGCCGTCGGTCCAGGCCCAGGCCGGGCTGCCGTCATCGGCGTCGGGGAAGGGGCCGCGGTGGCCGGCCGCGATGTGCAGGGCGTCGGGCTCCACCCCGAGGGTGGTGGCGGCCACGGGCACCAGGCGCTCCACCAGGTTCTCGCAGGCGTTCCGCACGGCGGCGCCGTTGAGGTCCGAGCCGCTCGAGGCCGCGGTGGGCGGGGTGTTGGGCACCTTCTCCGTGGAGGTGGGCATCTGTCGGATGCGCTCGAGGGGGACCCCCAGGTCGTGGCTGCAGATCTGCAGCATCTTGGTGTAGAGGCCCTGGCCCATCTCGGTGCCGCCGTGGTTCAGCTGCACCGAGCCGTCGGTGTAGACGGTGAGGTAGGCGCCCACCTGGTTGAGGAAGCTGTTGGTGAACGAGATGCCGAACTTGACCGGCGCCACGGCCAGGCCGCGCTTGCGGTGGGTGTGGGCGTTGTTGAAGGCCCGGACGGCGGCGCGGCGCTCGTCGAGATCGTGGGTGATGCGGTCGAGGATGCGGGGGATGCGGAACTCTCCGATGGCCTGCCCGTAGGGGGCGGTGTCCCGGGGGGCCTCGCCGTAGAGGTTCGCGCGGCGCACCGCCAGGGGGTCCAGCCCCGTGGCCTCGGCGATGCGCTCCATGATGTGCTCCATCACGAGCATGCCCTGGGGGGCGCCGAAGCCGCGGAAGGCGGTGTTGGAGACGCTGTGGGTCTTGACCACCTGGCCGGTGAGGCGCAGGTCCGGCAGCCAGTAGGCGTTGTCCACGTGGTACAGCGCGCGGTCGAGGATGGAGTGGGACAGATCGGCGGCGAAGCCGGCGTCGGCGTACAGCTCGGCCACCAGGGACAGCACGGTGCCCCGCTCGTCGTAGCCCACCTCCCACTCGCTGAAGAACGGGTGGCGGCGTCCGGTGAGGATGATGTCGTGGTCGCGGTCGAAGCGCAGCTTGACCGGGCGGCCGGTGCGCGCGGCGCCCAGGGCCGCCATGGCGGCCCACTGGCCCCCCTGGGTCTCCTTGCCGCCGAAGCCACCGCCCATGCGGGGGCTCTCGATGATGACCTGGTGGCGACCCCAGCCCAGCACCCGCGCCACGATCACCTGGGCGCCGGTGGGGTGCTGGTTCGAGGTCGCGACGTGGACCGTGTCGCCTTCGCCGGGCACGGCCATCGCGGCGTGCACCTCGAGGTACATGTGCTCCTGGCTGCCGGAGGCGGTGGTGCCCTTCATGCGGAACGGGGCGTTCGCCAGGGCCTCGTCGGGCTGCCCGCGGGCGATGATGTGGGGGTCGACGTGGTACTGGCCGCGGCGGATGGCTTCGTGCAGGTCGCGGATCGCCTCCATGGGCTCGTAGACCACCTCGATGAGGTCCAGGGCCCGACGGGCGGCGCCGCGGCTGTCGGCGTACACGGCGGCCACAGCCTGGCCCACGCAGAACACCTCACCGGCGGCCAGCAGGGGCTCGTCGGCCTGGATGGCGCCGCATTGGTTCTCGCCCGGCACGTCGCCGGCGAAGAGCACCGCGCGCACGCCGGGTACAGCCAGGGCCGCCGAGGCGTCGGCGGAGACGATGCGGGCCCGGGCGTGGGGTGAGGGCAGCACCATGCAGTGCAGCAGGCCGGGGGGCTCGGGCAGGTCGTCGATGTAGCGCGCGGTGCCGGTGACGTGGCGCCAGGCGCTCTCGTGGTGGCGGTCGGTGCCGAGGGGGCTGGACATGGTGGGCTCCCTGATCAGGGGACGTCGACGGTGCCGGTGGGGAACGGCACGAGCAGGTCGCGGTCGGGGCGGGCGCTGTCGAGGACGAAGCCGAGCAGCAGGTTGCGGGCCAGCAGGCGCCGGTAGCGCGCGGAGCCGCGGTGGTCGCTGATGGGGGCGAAGTCCTGCTCGAGGTGGTCCAGGGCGCCGCGCACCTCGGCCTCGGTCCAGGGGCGCCCCTGCAGGCGTCGCTCGGTGTGCAGGGCTCGCACCGGGGTGGCGGCGACGCCGCCGTAGGCGAGGCGGATGGTGCTCACCGCGCCGGCGTCGTCGAGCTGGACGAGCATGCCGGCGGAGACGGCGCTGATGTCCAGCTCCCGGCGCTTGGAGACCTTGTAGGCGGTCAGCCACGCCCCCGGTGCGGGGCGGGGGAGCTCGACGCGCAGCAGCAGCTCGTCGTCGGCCAGGGCGGTCTGGCGGTAGGCGGGGAAGAAGTCGCGCAGGGGGATGCGCCGCTCGCCCGCGGGGCCCACGGCGACGGCGGTGGCGTCGGCGGCGAGCAGCAGGGGCGCCATGTCGCCCACGGGGGAGGCGTTGCAGAGGTTGCCGCCCAGCGTGCCCCGGTTGCGGATCTGCCGTGCCCCGAAGTAGCGCAGCATCTTGTCCAGGGCGGGCAGCTCTCCGGCCATCAGCTCCATGATCCGGGTGTGGGACAGCCCCGCGCCGAGCAGCCAGCGGTCGGGCTCGCGCCGGAAGCCGCGCAGCTCGTCGAGGGCTTCGAGACCGATGACCACGGGGAAGTGGCGGTGGTGCTGGGTGACCTGCAGGCCGACGTCGGTGCCCCCGGCCACCAGCACGGCGTCGGGATGGGCGGCGCGCAGCTCGAACAGCTCGCCGATGCTGCCGGGCTGCAGGTAGCGCTGGTCGCCGCCGGCGTAGGCCACGGGCTCCGGGCCCCCGCAGGCGCCGCTGCGCAGGGCCTCGAAGGCGTCGTCCGGGCGCTGCCCCGCCACGCCCACCGCCGCCTCACGGATGGGGCGGTAGCCGGTGCAGCGGCACAGGTTGCCGGCCATCTGTTCGTCGATGGCGGCGGGATCGGCGGGGTGCAGGTCGTCCCGGTAGCAGGCCTCGAACAGGGCCATGACGACGCCAGGCGTGCAGAAGCCACACTGGGAGGCCCGGGTGTCCACCACGGCCTCCTGGACCATGTGGGGCGCGCCGTCGGCGCCCTGCAGGCCCTCGACGGTCACGACCTGCTTGCCGTGGACCATGGGGAGGAACAGCAGGCAGGCGTCCACGGCCCGCCAGGCGGGGGTGGCGCCAGCGCGAGGCTCGAGCACGGCGACCGTACAAGCGCCGCAGTCGCCTTCGGCGCAGCCTTCTTTGGTGCCCAGCAGGCCGGCGTGTTCGCGCAGGTAGCGCAGCAGGGTGGTGGTGCCGGGGAGGTCGCTGACCTCCACCGGGTGTCCGTTGAGCGTGAAGCGAACGGTGCTCATGGTTCCGTCTCGTGGGGCTGAGGCCGACCCACACCATAATCTCTGCGCCCGGCCCGGGTCGCGCGTGGCCTTGATGCGGGAGCCGCGACCCGGTAAGTACGCACACCCAACCTTGGCACGGAGAGCCCCATGGCCACCTTGGAAACTGGAACTTCGGCGAATCAGCGTCTTCTTCTCACCGGTGTGACGGTGATCCACAACGATCCGCCGCGGGTCGAGCAGGCGGACATCCGCATCCGCGATGGCCTGATCCACGCCCTCGGCGCCGAGTTGAAGCCCGAAGATGGCGAGACCGTGGTGGACCTGAAGGGCCACTGGGTGATGCCGGGCCTCGTCTGCGGCCACCACCACCTCTACTCCGCCCTGGCCTGCGGGATGCCCTTCCTGCCCGACGCGCCGGTGGACTTCGCCGACATGCTCGACAAGGTCTGGTGGCGCATGGACAAGGCCCTGGACCGCGACAGCGTCGAGCTCTGCGGCCTGGTGGGCGGCATCGGCGCCCTCAAGGTGGGCGTCACCACCATCGTCGATCACCACGCCTCCCCGTCCTACGTCGTGGGCAGCCTCGAGACCTTGGGCGACGCCTTGGGCTCCCTCGGCCTGCGCCGGGTGCTCTGCTACGAGGTCACCGACCGCGGCGGCCCCACCGAGGCTCAGGCCGGCCTCGACGCCCACAAGGAATTGCTGGCCCGTGGCCCCGACGGCTGGACCGCCACCATGGTCGGCGCTCACGCCAACTTCACCCTCTCCGACGAGACCTTGAAGGCCTGCGGCGACCTGGCCCGGGACGCCAGCGTGGGCGTGCACATCCATGTGGCCGAGGCCATCGGCGACGAGAAGCTCGTGGGTGAGCCCCTGATCGACCGCATGGAGCGGCTGGGCGCCCTGACCCCGGGCAGCCTGCTGGCCCACTGCGTGCACCTGACCCCGGGCGAGATCCAGCGCATCTACGACGCGGGCGCCTGGACCTCCCACCAGGCCCGATCGAACATGAACAACGGCGTGGGCTACGCGCCCCTGAAGCACTTCGGGGCCCAGTCCGTGCTCGGCACCGACGGCATCGGCGCCGACATGATCGCCGAAGCCCAGGCCGCCTACTTCCGCTCCCAGGAAGGGGGCGTGGGCTGGTTCGCCGACCGCTTCCTGCAGGCCATCCACGCCGCCGCCGACTTCGCCGGCGACAAGCTCGGCGTGACCCTCGGCCGCATCGAGCCCGGCTCCGCCGCCGACCTGCTGGTCCTCGACCCCTGCCCGGGCCCGCCCCTGCTCGCCGAGAACCTCGCCAACGCCTACATCTTCCGCTTCACCTCGGGCATGGTCCGCCACGTGATGACCGGCGGGCAGTGGCGCCTGTGGGACCGGGACACCGTGGGCGTGGACCAGGCGGCCGTCGACGCCCGCGCCCGGCGCGCTGCCATGGCCCTGTGGCGTCGGATGCTCGACAACGACAAGGCCGCGGGGCGCTAGCTCCCCGTGCTGTCCTGCGCGCCCTCGGGAGCGCAGCGCTGCTCCTGAGCGTGGCAGGTGATGGTGATGCTCGCGCCGGCCTGGGCGTCGAGCTCGCCGGCGTCCACGGGGACATCCTCGCCCTGGAACTGTGCCTGGATGCGGTACAGGCCCGGCGCGATCATCCCGGGGGGCCAGGCCGCGCCGGCGGTGTCCACGAGGGTGACCTCAGCGGCGGCCCCGGTCACCAGGACCTCGACGGTGTCGATGGTCTCCGCCTGGGATCTCGAGAGCATCACGGCGCCGCCAGCCACGGCGGCGATGGCGGCAGGGCCTACAGTGGCCACGAGCTTCCAGAGCAAGGACAGCTCGCCGCTCGGTGCGAGGGCGTCGTCGTCGAGTGAGGCGGTGTCGAGCCGTCGCCGGCCGTAGATCAAGTCAGCCGCGGGGCCGTCGGTGTCGCCCGGGTTGGTGGTCTGCTGGAGCCCGGCGGTGGCGGCGCCCCCGTCGGCGCTCGAGGGGAGGGCCTCACCGAGCCTGGGGGTCCCGTCGGGGACCTCGTCCAGGGCGGGCAGCGCGGCGCTCAGCGCCTCGGCCAGCGCGCCGGTGGAGTGGTAGCGCTGCGCGGGGTCGTAGCGCGTGGCCGTCCGGATGGGGTCGCACAGGGGCTGGGGGATGCCGGCCAGCAGCCGGGCGTCGCGGTCTGCGGCGAACAGGTCGAAGGGGGGCTCGGCGGTGAGCAGGGAGTACAGCGTCGCCCCCAGGGCGTAGACATCGCTGCGCTCGTCCACCGCGCGGGCGGAGTGGCGCTGCTCCGGGGCCATGAACGCCCAGGTGCCCAGGACCGTGCCTGTGCGCGTGTACGAGGTGCCGCCGAAGGAGGCCTGGACGTGGGCGATGCCGAAGTCCGTGACCTTGGGCTCGCCCCCGGCGCTCAGCATGATGTTCTGGGGTTTGAGATCCCGGTGGATCACCCCGGCCTCGTGGGCCGCGCCGACCGCGTCGAGCACGGGGAGCATCACCTGGATGGCGAGCCGGGGGGGCATCGGGCCGTGGACCCGCACCCAGTCCCACAGGGTCCCGCCCTCGATGAGCTCCATGACCAGGAAGAGCTCCTTGTCGTCCTTGCGGATGTCGTAGACGGCGGCGACGTTGGGGTGCGCCAGGGTCGCCATGGCGCGGGCCTCGGTCTCGAGGCGGGAGCGCGCTTCCGGCAGACGCGCCGCGGCGGGCACCAGCAGCTTCACCGCGCGGGCGACCCGCAGGTGTTCGTCGAACGCCCGGTACACCACGGCCATGCCCCCCTCGCCCAGGATCTCCTGGAGACGGTAGCGGCCTTGGCAGAGTGTGGGTTCGCCCGCTGGACTCATGCATCCAGTGTATCGGCCATCGAGCCCACGCGCAGCGATGAGATGCACACTATGCACACTTTGTGGCAGGATGTACCGCTCCTCGACGAGCTCACCGGGCTGCAGCCGGTGGCCATCGAGGGTTATTCTTCTGTCGGAGCAGGCGACAGAACCGGGAGCCAGCCTCTGCGGGTGGCCTGCGCCGAC